>NZ_BRCZ01000005.1:0-85695 GCF_023708065.1 Pseudoalteromonas sp. NCCP-2140
GGCTAGGGGCTAGGGGCTAGGGGCTAGAAGTAGTTAGCAAGTTACTAGGGGAAAGGGGAAAGTTACGAGGATCGAGGTGCGAGGGTCGAGGTGCGCGCCTACTTCCCCCCTAGTCGCCATAAATGACGACCTACATTGTAGGTCGGGCTTTAGCCCGTCAGATTTTATATTTGGTATGGACCTGATTGTGTAGCAGCGATTTCACATCGCGTTTTATCTCGTATCTCGTTTCTCGTAAAAATTTATCAATGACGCGGCATAAAGCCGCTGCTACAACGTAGGCGTGAAACGTGTTTCGCGCATCCTATCCTCTAACGACTAATCCCTAAGGATTAACCCCTATTAACTAACCACCTCCCCTCCCCTAACAATTTTAAACCAACCCATTCAGAAAGAGTTAATCCAAAAGCTGCAAAATTGAATTGGCTAGATTAATTATTTTTTGCTAGATTTCAGTTGTACCCAATGGATGGGCAAAAATTGAGGGATTAATATGAACGAATTTGATATTTTCATCAGAAATATTGTCTTGGATTGTATTCGTGAGCAAGGCAGCTGTAGCGACATTTGCGAAGAAGACGAGCAATTAACTTTTTATGTTGATATTGAAAACCACGACAACGTGATATCACGTAAGCAGTTTAAAGTTACTTACCCAATTAGCTATTCTATTCAGTCAGCGCTCAAACATGAAACTGATTTACTTAGGTATTTAGACTCTGGTGAGATCAGAACGCCATTTACAAACGACATCATCGAAGTACTTAAATCTGAGTTACAAGCCTTTATGTTTAGCAACAAACCACATGGTGAATATCATATTTGCTGATTCTTGATTTAAAGCCTGAAACATAACAATCAGGCTATAACTTAACTAAATCACTATTGTAAATACGGTAGCGTAAAGTGGTTTTCTTGCTGGGGCAGCAATGAGGATCACTTTCATCATATGTACGTAATTGTATAACAAGCTGTTCGCCAATCTTTTTCGTACTTTCTACAACCCCGTTAAAAGAAATAGACGACAATTCGCTATAACCATCATCTTGCACCTTAATGAGAGTCAGCTTCTCTAACCAGACATTGCCTGTTTGATAAGTCCAAAATATAGAGACTCTGCCATCACTATGCTCATAAAAACGCTTTAATTGGCCAATTTCATTATCAGAGACTAATTCTGGAAAATGATCTTTATATTGGCTCTGAATAAACGCATCTACGTGCTGCTGAATTTGCTGCTCGGTGGCATATCCTGTTAAAGATACAAAAAGTGCTATTAATCCAAAACTTTTCAACACAAAACTATGGGGCTTTGGTTTGTTATTTTCAGACAACCCCAATGTTTACTCCATTGATAACTGTTTGTTGATAAAACTTGGTTTAATTAGTTTGATAATAAAAACTTGTCTTGGAGAGTGGTTTGACTATTTCATACTCAAGGCCTAAAGCATTCCTATCGCCTTCCCTAGGTATACTATATTTATCTAAAAGGACCACTCCCCAATGATTGTCACTAAGACCACCGAAAATCACATTAATGTTGTCATACTCATCTTTTGTTACTGCTGCAACCTTAAATTTAACCATTAAATCTCTGAGTTTTTGTGAATCGGCTGATAGCTCCATCAAGCTAGGGGCTTCGTCAGGTGATAGAGTTTTATAATCGGCAGATGGTACAAACCCCGCATATGTTGATGGTGTATAGCTTAACAATTGAGTAGGAGAGTAAAAAGTATTATTAACACGGTAAACGTGCGGCGCAGATTGCTGTATGAGTTTCAAATTTTGGCTATTTTTAAATGCTAAAATTTGTGCCTCCGATACATCTAAAAATGACCTAATTAACTTAAGCCTTTGTTCAGTACACTTATCTTTTTTACAAATAACTAAATTAGGAAGTTTTGTTCCAACCTGCTCTTCAATATTTAAAAACTGACTACCAAGCACTCCTAAATTAAAGTTAGTGAACGCTTGCTTATCTTTGTCATTTTTAAATTTTGTGGCATGAATATCAAAGATGCTAAACGGGTAAAAAGAGGGTAAATAGGCAAGCTCTACATCGGTTTGCGGCATCATTTCGTCCATATGCTTTAAAACCGCGCGATACTCTTTATCTATCTCATCATTAAAATAGTTTGGTCTTTCAGCAAGTGCTGTAACAGAAAATAAAAAAGCACTACATAGTAATATTTTGTTTAACATGAAAAAATAAATCCTTTTGATTAAAACTATTTTGAAAACCATACCATTTGGGTGAAAATTTACATAATTTTCAGTTGAGGCACCTTCAAATCTGAAAGACAATCAAACCAAATTAAAGTATTAAATTGCTTATATTTTTTCAACGCAAAATCTTATAAGCAAGAGTCTCATTATGCTAAGCTACCTGCAATTATAAGAAAATATCATTGATTGGTATCAGAGTAGCTTTATGGAGTAATGCTCAAATGATAAGGATATTGTGCTTGTTGCTATTTTTTGCAACCAATGTGGCTGCAAAGGATGTTCAGAGTGAAATCAGCCGTGCTCTTCACGGTTATACAACATATTCTGAATCTGTCGAAATTTTAGCTAGATTAGAAAAGCAAATGCCTTATGAAAATGCGCTAGATGATGCGCAAGTAATGGCGTTTAAATGTTGGTTTTCTAATGTATCAACCCCAAACGGGATTAGCGAATATAAACAGTTTCTAGAAACAGCCAAACCAGTCATTCATCAAGCAAACAATTTATACTTAATACAGGAACTTGCTGTCTGTGAAGCAAACCAAGAGTATACGCAAGGTAACTACCAGAATGCTCTCGAACACTTAAAACCAATAATTAACACGTCGTCATTAGACGAAATAACCTCTTCAAAAAAACTCTCAATTATTGCTCTTGCCCACATAGTACTTAACCGTATTCAGTTAGCTAAAGGCAACTATCAAGAAGCATTCGACTCTGCTAAAACTGCTTATCAGTTATTTGAAAAAGCAGGTAATGACTACGAAAAAGCACTCGCATTAAAAGAAATTGCCGATATTCACATAGCGTTGTACAACTATGAACTTGCAATTGAACAACTGCAGCGAGCCAAATTAGCGTTAACGAAATTCAATGAGCAAGAGCTGTACAAAGTAGCGGATCAACTCGCGTATGCCTATGAAGAAAAAGGCGACTTAATAAAAGCTATTGAGCTATACGAGTCGATTAAAAAAGATGTTCGCCGTTTCGAAAGCGACAACGGATATGCTTACATATTAATTAAACTTACAGAACTCAATATAAAACTTAATAGTCTATCTCAGGCTGAGTCATATCTAACTGAGTTGAACACGCTCTCTGTTACTGACAGCTGGATTTTGACTCTTTACAACTTCACTAAATCAGAATGGTACTTGGCTGCAGCTCAGTTGCAAGCTGCCCTTTCATCTCATGAGAAGATAGCCGGGCAACAACAATTTTGGCCCGAGAGCTTAAAGGAGCGTTATTTAAATTTAACCTCGCAGCTTGCAGCTGCAACAGGAGATACTTCCTTACAAATAGCATCTCAACAACAATTAATCACTTTAATTAAAACTAAACAACAAGCTATCGCAAATAATACGCTTATTTCTGCCAGATTAAACTTTAATTATGAACAGCAGATCCTTGAGATTTCTCGTTTAGAACATGAGTCAAAGCTACAACAAAAGCTATTATCAGTAGCCGAAGATAAGTCTTTTTGGCAAGGCTTAACTATGATGATAACTTGCTTGTGTTTACTCTTATTCGCCGTTTATACATTCAAACAAGTTCGCCAGAAAAAGTACTTTGAAATACTCGCTTTAAAAGATGAACTAACAGGCATAGCGAATCGCAGAGCTATATTAAATTTAAAACGAAGCGTCATGCTGCAAAACAAACTCAATCAGCAAGTCAGCTCATTAATTTCTATCGATATCGATCACTTTAAAGCGGTCAATGATCAATACGGTCACGATATTGGTGATGAATTAATCATTTCCATAACCAATACGATTGTGCAAACCGTCCGTTGTTCTGATCGGGTAGGTCGTGTCGGCGGCGAAGAGTTTTTAATTGTGCTTGAGAATCAATCTTTAGAGCATGCAAAAGATATTGCCGAGCGCATCAGACTTTCTGTTGCCGAAAAGGAACATACATCATTGTCTATAAGCGCAACGATAAGCTTAGGTGTTATAGAAATTGCACCAAATGAAACGTCTGAACAGGCAGCCAAAAGAGTCGACTTACACCTTTATAAGGCAAAAAGAGGGGGACGAAATACTGTTTATTCTTAGCTTTAAGAAGGAGTTCAACAATAATCAAAAAAGACAGACTAATATTCGACCAAATGAATGAAACATTCAACTTTCCTCTGTTTTTGATATAAATAATCCGCAATATGACAATAGTCATAATTCTGTCATCTAACTGATCAATAATTGACGCTAATTTAATCACCTAACGTAATGAAGAAGTAATGGACAGTGCCTTGGTGCAACTTTCGTTTGCACTCCCCTCTAGTGAAGACCCTTTATGTGCTGCGCTTGCGCATACTATGGAATATGAACAATTGCATTTTGCGGCTAATGAGCAAAAGCATGTTGTATTTTGTTGTGTGCTGCCAGATGATGCCCATGAAGGTGATGTGATCTCTATCAGTGCAACGCGCCCTGATGCTCGTGAATCGGCCTATTTTACTGCGCACACATTAACGCAGCACGATCTAGATCAGCACGTTATTATGCTTACGTTAGAGGATGTTACTCACAGTGGTGAATTTGTTTTGCAATTAATGCTACACGGCATGCATGCAACACTTAAAGACAGCGCCCAGTTTGATATCAGCATTGCTGCGAGCACATCACCAGAGCTGTTAACTTCTGAGCAAGCTAAAAACCATGGCTTACGCCATTACATCAGTAATATTGGCGCAAGCTTTTTAGCTTTTTTTTAATCTGCAAAGCTAATTTTACCCATGGTAATATCGGGGATCCCTTGCTCGGTATTACCAAAGCTTTGTTGCCCACCCGAAAGACATTCGTTCGCTAAAATCGCAAATAACACGGCCTCTTTTGCATCTGGATTTATCCCCAACGAATCGGTGTTATTTATCACAGAAAGCTCTGGGCAATTAGCCAAAATAGTTTTCATTAATAATGGGTTATGAACTCCACCGCCACTGGCGTATACTGCCACATCGGTCAGGCCTTCGCTGCATTGGTTAATTGCTTTAGCTATCATTGCCCCTGAAAACTGCACTAAGGTTGCCATCACATCAAAGTGCGATAAGCTCTGCGTATTCGAGCGTGCTTGCGCCGCTGCTAAATAGTCTAGATTAAACACTTCTGGCCCTGTGGTTTTTGGAAACCCTAAAGCAAAAAATGCATCATCACAAAGCGCAGCTAGTAAAGCTTCATTTACCGTGCCTTTTACTGCAATAGCGGCATCTTTATCATATTGAAGTGGAGCAAAATAACGCTGTATATAGGCATCCATAATGGTATTACCTGGGCCTATATCAGAGCTAAAAACCGCTCGCGCATCTGCAGATTTAGGTAAGTAGGTTAAGTTTGCAATGCCGCCCATATTTAGCAATATGCGGTTTTCACTGGTACTTGTGAAATACAAATAGTCACCATATACCGCAAGCGGTGCGCCTTCGCCACCCGCAGCAATGTGCTTTTGTCTAAAATCACCTATGGTAGTAATGCCTGCAGTCACGGCTAGATGATCGCTATCACCTATTTGTAGTGTTGCATTGCCATATTCTGCACGCTTGTGTTGATTTTTAGGGCAGTGATAAATGGTTTGCCCGTGGCTGGCAATTACATCAACAAGTTCCTTTGCTACTCCCCAGCTGGCTAACGTTTTGGCGACCATTTCACCATGTAATTGGCCAATCCAAGGGTTAAGCAAAGTGACTTCTTCAAGGTCACATTCGCGTTTCGCGAATACTCGTTTTACACGCGTTTTATAATCATCGTCATAATCAACGGTAGTAAACTTTAATACTTCTACATGAGTGTTCATGCCCTGCCCTGATACTTCGCATAGCGCGATATCAAGGCCATCTAACGAGGTACCACTCATTAGACCAATTATTAATTTTCTTTCTTTTTTTGCGCTTAAATACAGTTTTTCAATATGTTGATGCATGGATAAATCACTTAAAATCAGCTTATTAGATGTAAATAAGCGGGTTGACGACTTGGAATAGTTTATATTTTAAAATAATAGATTTAAAGAATAATTATTGCAAAGACTTTTAAATTGCTTTAAAACTGTACCGGTGAGCTCCCTAAAAGGAGAACACACAAGCATCATAACAAAAAGTATGACTCATTAAATTAACTAAATGGTCTAGGTCATTCACCAACCTGCGTTGATTTAAATGATAAAACGCAAGGGAATCATCATGAAAGCAAATACATCAACAGGGCATCGCTCGCTATTGCTGCTATCACCTCTAGCTCTCGCTGTAAGTTCAGTAATTAGTTATGCCCACGCAGAAGAAACTACTGAAGTAAAAAAACCTGAAGTGATCACCGTAACGGGTTCACGTATTCAACGTACCGAGCTGGTCTCAAGTAGTCCAGTGGTGAGCGTTGATGAAGCACAAATTCACCTAGACCGTGCAGTGAACGTTGAAGATATTACCGCAAAACTGCCACAAGCTGCGGCGGGTGCAAACAGCACAGGTGCCACAGTCGGTGACTCATTTGGCTCATCAACCATAGATTTACGCGGCCTTGGCCAAAACCGTACATTAGTACTTATTGACGGTACTCGCGCAGTACCATTTAGTTTTCGTAACTCGGTTGACGTAAACACCATTCCAGCGGGATTAATTAAACGCGTTGATGTATTAACCGGTGGTGCCGCAGCGGTTTATGGTGCCGATGCAGTAGCCGGTGTTGTTAACTTTGTTTTAGACGATGATTTTACTGGCGCTGAGTTCTCAACCAGTTACGAAAGTGCCGACGGCGGTAACGAAAAGCTTAACTTTGAGGCTATTTTTGGCGGTGACATCGCCGATGGTCGCGGCCATGTAACAGGCTATATTGGTTATACAGAGCGAAAAGAGTTATTAGCCGGCGAGCGTGACTATGCGCTTGAAAACTCCACGGCAATGATCAACAGCGGTGGTTATTATACTGACGTTGCATCTGGCAACAGCATAGGTATTGCTGACTCAGGAGCTGTAACAAGTGATCGTCAAACATCTGATTTCACAGCTGACCGTTATTTAACTCAACCGATGGACCGTTTTTCTGCGGGCTTATTATTTGACGTTGATGTCAGCGACAGTGCCATTGCCTATGGCCGCGCAATGTATTCTAAAGTGACCGTAAATGGTGCGGGTGCCAGTGGTCAAACACCGATTTTTGTAAACGAGCAAGTGACCCTTACGCAAGACAACGCGTATATTCCTGATGAACTACGTGACCAACTCACATTTGATAGCGAAGGTAATGCCCTTGTTAATGTTGAACGTAACCTAGGTTTAGGTGTGCAGCACACCGAAGCGGTGCGTGATTCAATGCAATTTCAATTGGGTTTAAAAGGTGATTTAACTGACTACTTACGTTATGACGTATATGGCCAGTATGGCAAAACGGACGAAGTAGCCACCATATACAACAACGCATACCGTAATGATAACAGCGGTAATAGTCGCTTTGCTGCCCTTGCAAATTCAGTGGATATTTTTGATCCAAACCTTGATTTCAGCGACTTTAGCGATCCGCTGCTTTATACTACTCGCGACCGTACTCAAAGTGTGATCTCAGCAACACTATCGGGCGATTCTGGGTTCTTATTTGAATTACCAGCCGGTGCTATCGATTTTGCAATCGGTTATGAATATCGTAAAGAAACCGGTAAACAAACTCCAGGCGATGCATTTAGAAACGGCACCAGCTTTGCGTCTATCAGCGCATTTGATATGGATGCAAGCTTTAGCTCTGAAGAGTTCTACGCCGAAATTTTAGTGCCTATCTTAGTTGATCAACCTTTTGCTGAAGAGCTTAGCTTTGAAGGTGCCTACCGTATTTCTGATTACTCAAATACCGAAGCAGAAGACACTTACAAACTAGGTATCAACTGGGCAATAAACAGCGACATTCGTATTCGCGCCAACCGCTTAACCGCATTTAGAGCACCTAACTTAGGTGAATTTGCCAGCCCAATCACAGCGCTATCGTTATCGTTATTTGACCAAAATAGTGACCAGTTTGTGCCACGACTAGCAGGGCGTTATAACGGCGATCCATGTTTACTTGGTACCGGTGATGCGACCCAATGTGCTGCATTTGGTGCGCCGCCAGTTGGTACTGAATTTGATTCAAGTACCGCAGAGTACACCTATGGTGGTAACCCGAATATTAAACCTGAGCAAGCTGAATCAGATACACTAGGCATTGTTTATACACCTAGCTATTTAGAAGGCTTTGATTTATCACTTGATTACTACAGTATTCGTGTAACAGATGCGGTAAGCCAAATTCAACCTGGTGCTGCACTGCAAAGCTGTTATGTTGATGACCCGAATCCAAATAATCCATTGTGTGGTGCGGTACTTCGCGATCCAAACACTGGTTTTATTAGCACAGCCATCGTTAATGACTTTAACTTAGCCGCTATTGAGCAAGAAGGTATCGACGTTGCAGCAAATTATGTGATTGATGCACCAGAGCAAATGGGTGGTCGTTTTAGATTCTCGTACCAAGGTAACTTTGTTACTAAACAAACCCGTCAGAACAACAGCACTGTACCTGAAGTAGACTGTAAAGGAACTTACGGCAGCGCCTGTTCGGGCGACTTCGCGAGTATCTTGCAAGCTGACTACAAACACCGCGCAAGCATTGATTGGCAGTTAGATAACATGAACTTCCAACTTGGCTGGCGCAGAATCGGTGAAGTAGAGTATGCTGTAGACCGTTCAGAAACAATCTCAGCACAAAATTACTTAGACTTTGCCGCTGCATGGCAAGTTAATGAGGAACTTGCTGTTAACTTTGGTGTCGATAACTTATTAGACCGTGAACCACCAACACCTGAAGTAGGCGCAAACCACTTTAACACAGTGAGTGATTATAGTGTGATTGGCCGCTCAGTCGGTGTTTCACTGAGATATGCTCCAAGCTTCTAATTAATCCTACTGTTTTAGCTACACAGGATTGATCCCCTCAAGCGCACCCTGCCCGGTGCGCTTTTTTATTTTAAACTGGCAGTAATTATATCAACAATAAAAAAGGGACAGTGAATAGATTATTGTTTAAGATATAGGCAATAGAGGTGCAAGGAAGATGCTATGCTCAAATCAATAAAGTCAAAAATTCCATTTATTTTTCTAATTAGTATTAGCCTTTTTTGGGGTATTTATTATCAGGGAAAGCATCCTCTAAATGACTTTGGAAATGCTAACTTTGAATGGTTATACCTACTTGATGCACTTATAGTATTACCTGTACTTTGCTTAATATTAATTAAAAATAAGAAAGAAGCGGCTTTTAAAGCATTGATGTTGTGCTCAATCGCTATTTTAGTGGGGAGTTACATTATTCCCGAACAAAACAAGTTTTTAATGAATTACTTAGAACAAGGTCGTTACGGGCTTTTAGCTTTGATTGTAATTTTAGAACTAAGCGCTCTTATTACTGTGTATTTGGCAATAAAATCTGCTCTAAGCCAGCAGACAGATCCTGATATAGCTATTGAGCGGCCAATAAAAAAGCTTTTTAAACAAAGTGCTATTGCAAACTTTTTATGCTTCGAAACACGGATGTGGGCTTTCTTATTTTACGCTAAACACCTTAAACCTAGTTATTTCACTGGTGAACAACATTTTAGCTATCATAATAAAGATGGCGCACAAGCAAACTTACTTGGCTTTATTTTTATTATCTTATTAGAACTGCCCATGATGCACTTATTTTTACACTTTGTGTGGTCATCATTAGCAGCAAACATTATCACTGGTTTAACTATTTTTAGCCTTTTATTCTTCGTTGCAGAGTACCGAGCGGTCGCAAAGCGTCCTGTTTCAATTAGTAAATCGCAACTCATTATCCGCTACGGGCTATATCCTGCTTACAATATTGCTTTAGTAAATATCAAAACTATTGATTTTAATACCGACTTCATTGCACGCGCACGCACAATCAAACGTTACAACTACTCTGGCTATCCGAATATTAAAATCACGCTCATTGAGCCTATTGGTGATATCAACACTGTTTTTCTAGGAGTAGATAATCCTCATCATTTTATAAACGCAATTAACAAGGAACGAACTTATGCCATTCAACGAGCAAGAGCGCAGCGCGCTTTTAGCACTCAAAGGTGTGGGGCCAACGGTAGTAAAACGGTTTGAAGAAATTGGTATTGAATCGTTTGAGGAGTTAGCCGGGTTTGATGCCAACACCATTGCTGAGCGAGTCGCGTCGATGTTGCATTCAAGTTGCTGGCAAAATAGTCCGCAAGCAAAAGCTGCAATCACCGCCGCGATTGCACGAGCTAAGCAAGGCTAAAGCTCAATCACTTCTATTGCACCGCGCTTTTGCATGGTGACATACACTTTGTTTTGCGTCTCGTTGAAAGCCAAATTCGTTGGATGCTGGCCTTTTAATTGATAGCTATTTAAGAGCTTGCCGTTTGGCGAGACTTCAAGCACTTTCCCTGCGCCGTAACGAGTAATAAACACATGCCCTTGATTATTAACGCGCATGCCATCTAAGCCATGATCAGTAAATTTAATAAAAGCTTTCTTATTACTAATATTTAAGTTCTCATCTAAGTCATATTGCCAAACAACTCGCTGCACACTCTCGTTCACATAGAGCTTGGTGTTGTCGTTATTAACTGCCACTCCATTGGTAGTCCCCATGTTTTTTTCGAGTAAATGGGTGCTGCCATCTGCATTGATACGCCATAGCTGACCCGTTTCGTTCGCCCAGTTAGGATCACTTGCAAACAGCGCCCCACTTTTGGTGATAGCAATGTCATTGGGCTGATTCATTTTACTATTATGGGCGAACACTTCTGCTTTATTGCTGCCAGCAGGTACTTTTAAAATATTGTGGTTAACATAATCGGCAATAAACAAATTACCTTGTGAGTCAAACTGTAAGCCATTACCAACGCTGTCATTTGGTAGCCTTACAAATAACGATGTTTTGCCCATGTTATCAACGCGGCCAATGGTTCCTTGCTGGGCATAGTTCACCGCGTACAAGGCACCGTTATACATGGTTGGCCCTTCAACGCCTTGCGTAAAAACGTTATCTTTAACAAAGTCTTGGCTATCAACTGCAAAGGTTAACGGTGAGTTTAAAAGTAATGTAATTGCCAGTGGCTTAAGTAGTTTCATAGGTCTTCCTTTTACTCATCTAAACTCGTGTATACCGCTAAAATTGGGTATTCGTTTTCACCAAAAGATAAGGTCAAAGAACGCTTTTCGCCATCATCTAATTTAATACCTTCGTCAAAGCTATGAGGATGAACACGACGCCCATCGGCAAACAGCGCCATAATATGGTCAGCCTGAAGAATTCGCGATCCCGATGCTTTATTTTCAATCGTCACAACCGCTAAACGGCGACCACTTTCACTGCTCATTAATACACTATGGACAATGCTAAATTGGCTTTGCTTAGGGTAACGCTTGGCATCATTCTCAAATGAAAAAGCACTGCCAGAGAGCATGACCGGATCCACTGATAGTACATCGGTATTGGCTTGACCAGAGGTTGCAAAAACCGCTGCACATAATAGTAAAATGCGCTTCATATCAATCCTTTTCAATTAACTCAGCCTAAAAACAGCATACACCGTTCCTATAACCAGTGCAAAACCGTGAATAACCCTATAATGAGCGTGTTACTCAGCAATTACAATTTTAATATTGATTTTTAATGTTATGCCCGCAAAACGTTAAAGGCGTATCTTAATTTACTGCTGACAAAAGGAGCTTAGTATGTCTGATATTCAGAATCGTCAATATATTCTTGAGACACGTCCAAAAGGCGTAGCGAATGATAAAAATGTTGTATTAAAAACAAACTCAGTACCTGCGCCAAAAGATGGTGAGGTATTACTTAGAACAATTTATCTATCACTTGATCCCTATATGCGAGGACGAATGAGCGATGCTGAATCATACGCTGTTCCTGTAAAGATTGGTGATGTGATGGTAGGCGCAACCGTATGCCAAGTTGAGCAGTCGAACCACCCTAATTTTCAAAAGGGCGAATGGGTATTGGCATACACAGGCTGGCAAGAATACGCAATAAGCGACACTGAAGGCTTAATGAAACTGGGGAAAAACCCTGAAAACCCTTCGTATGCACTTGGTATTATGGGTATGCCTGGTTTTACCGCTTACATGGGGCTTTTAGATATTGGTGAGCCAAAACAGGGCGAAACAGTAGTGGTTGCTGCAGCTACAGGGCCTGTCGGTGCAACTGTAGGGCAAATAGCTAAATTAAAAGGCTGTAAGGTCGTTGGCGTAGCTGGCGGTAAAGAAAAATGCCAACATGCCGTTGAAAACCTAGGCTTCGATGCCTGTATTGATCACAAAGCAAATGATTTTGCAGAGCAGTTAAGCGCAGCGTGTAATAATGGTATTGATGTTTATTACGAAAATGTCGGTGGCCATGTATTTGATGCTGTGTTCCCCCTGCTGAATACAAAAGCACGTATTCCATTATGTGGTTTAGTATCACAGTACAACGCTACCGAGCTGCCGCCAGGTCCAGATCGCTTATCTATGCTTATGGGTCACATTTTAAAGAAACGCATTAAAGTGCAAGGGTTTATTATTTTTGATGACTACGCCCATCGTTATGAGGAATTCGCAAAAGACATGCAAACATGGTTAAGCGAAGGAAAAATCAAATATAAAGAGCATCTTGAAGCTAATTTCGAAAATACGCTGAACGCCTTTAATGCGATGTTAAATGGTGAGAACTTCGGTAAAACTGTCGTGCAAGTTCAGCAGCCAATTTAAATTTCGAGGCGTAGTCAGCAAGGCTACGCCATTATTAAGGATAACAAATGATTAAATTACACCATTTAAATAAATCACGCTCTAAACGTATTATTTGGTTACTGGAAGAGCTAGACGTAGATTACGACATTGTTGCTTATCAACGCAATAAAGAAACCTTCTTAGCACCTGATGAGTTAAAACAAATTCACCCGCTGGGCAAAGCTCCCGTTATTGAAGATAACGGCAAAGTAATTACTGAGTCTGGGGCAATTACCGACTACTTAATTAGTAAGTACGGCAAAGGTAAGTTTATGCCAAGCCTGCAAAGCGACAACTATGTTGATTATCAGCAATGGCTTCATTTTGCCGAAAGCTCAGCAATGGTCCCTTTTTTATTAAAATTATTTATTACAAAAGATGGCTGTAAAACCAACTTTATTGGTGATTATGCTGATCATGAAATTGGCAAGATACTGAGTTATGTTAATCAACAATTAAAAGGTAAGCAGTACTTAGTGGATGACACATTGACCGGTGCTGATTTTATGATGTCTTTTGTTGTAGAGAAAGCTGATGAGGCAGGCCTGCTAGTACATTTCCCTGAAATTAAACGTTATTTAGAGCAGCTAAAAACTCACGAAAGCTATCACACAGCAAACGAGTTAGAAGCAAAATACGGTTAACTCAATAAACAAAGGTGCTGCCTGTACCTTTGTTTGCCGCAAAGCGTTGAAGGTGGACTACAGCCATACTTTTACTTCACCAATATTATCAATTAAGGCAGCGCAGCTACCATTTAAGCTACACACACTCGATTACGGCCTGACTTTTTAGCCTGATACATGGCTTCGTCAGCCCTTTCGATTGCCGCCTCGATATCGTCATCGGCATTTATTAACGCAACACCAAATGAGCCTGTAACATTAATATGTTTACCTTTGCCAATTTCAATTTTTAAAGCTTCAACGCCTGCTCTTAATCGCTCAGAAAGTGATTTGGCACCTTCTAGCTCTGTTTGCGGTAAGCAGACTAAAAACTCTTCGCCGCCATAGCGATATAGTTGATCGTACTCTCTTAGATGAGATTTAATACATTTAACAAGGGCGATTAACACCTTATCGCCCACTGCATGGCCAAACTCATCATTCACTTGCTTAAAGTGATCAAGGTCGATCATTATCAGTGCGCAGCTGAGCGATTTACGTTTGCAAAGCTCATGCTCTTTTTGTAGGTTTTCAACTAAGTTTGTTCGGTTTGATGCACCCGTTAAAGGGTCTCGGGTGTGCAGCAGTTCAGAGAATTCATCAATAAGGGTGTCAAATAACACTCGTAACCTATCTAAATCGGCATGAAACTGATCCAATAAATTAGCCGGAATAACAGACTTAGACTCTTTTAACGATAACAGGACTTTGGCACCTTGGTGCATCTTTTGATGTGCACAAGCAATGTCTGAAAAGTAAGGGTGAAGACTTATGGTCTGTTCGGGTAGCTTATTAAACCATTGCCCAAAACGACAAAGGTTATGAGCATTATCTGCTAAGTCTTGTTCATCTGCAGGTATGTCTGCAATTAAGCACCTTAATAAGTTTCTATACCATGACTGGTGCCACTCAATGGCCTGCTCGATTTCTGCAATCACGTCTTCAAGCTGTGTATTCGACAGAGAATTAATGCCCTGCTCGGTATTTTGATGCATAGCCAATGAAAAGACTTCCGCTTATTATTTTATTTCCTAAAACAGTACCTAAGGTCTGTTACAAACACAACTTAAAGCGTTGTTCAGCGATAGTTTATTCAACTAAGCGGTAACCTACGGCGGGCTCGGTTAAGATATGTTTAGGACTCGCCGCATTTTGTTCAAGCTTTTGTCTTAACTGACCAATATGTACACGCACATATTCAGGGCGATTAATATACTGCTCTCCCCACACCTCAGATAAAATAGCGTTATGCGTTAATACCTTGTCTTTTTGCTGAAATAACAACAGCAAAATAGCGTACTCTTTTTTAGTTAGTTTAACTTCTTCAGCACCTTTACGCACCACATGTTTATGTGGGTCGATGTGAATATCGCCACATTGCAGGGTCAGGCTTGGTATTGTTTGTGTGCGCAGAAGCACCCGAATACGTGCTAGTAATTCGTTTGCGCTGAATGGTTTAGTTAGGTAATCGTTAGCGCCGTTATCAAGGGCGGTGACTTTTTCTGTTTCGCCGTCGCGTGCAGAAAGTACCAGAACAGGGAGTAAACTCCACTGCCTAAACTCCACCAGCCAATCTTGCCCATCCATATCGAGCAAACCTAAATCAAGCAGCACTAAATCAAACTGCTGCTGGCTCAAAAGTGCAAACGCATCAAGCCCTTTGGCGCACACACTGACTTCATGATCACTGGCTTTTAATAGTGTTTTTAAAAAACTTTGCAGAGGCGGTGAATCCTCTAAAACCAAAATATTAGCCACGGCTGTTACTCCAAATTAATTTAGCTGTTGCCTGCTTTGTCTGCTCATTGAGGGTTAATTCAAAGCGCCCTTGATGACATTTAGCAACCACATCGCAAATAACACTCCCTAGGCCAACGCCTTCATCTTGACTCGTCTCGTGCTTATTAGCAAAAGGGTTAGTTAACACAATTTGGTATTCGTCTTGTGTTTCAATAAATTGCATGTTCGCCGAACCATCTCCATAACGAGCTGCGTTTTCGAGCATATTGGCAAAGGCAATTTCTAGTAAGGTTTCATCGCCAAAGCAACTGCTTTGTTGCTGAGCCTCAACGTGAAGTTTAAAGTTCTGTAATTGCTGCTGACGACGAGATTTTGCCTCGCTAATTAAGGTCAAAATGGGCAGTTTTTGCCATTTAATATTCTCAGCTAACTTATTAACTTTACTGAGCTCCATGACTTTATCAAAGTGCTGGTTAAGTATTTTACTTTGCTCATAAATGTTAGCAGCTTGCTCTTTGATAACCTCAGAGCTTAGTTGGATATCATCATCAGCCAACATGCTTGATGCGCCCATAATGGTCGCTAATGGCGTACGTAAGTCATGGGATAAACTGCGCAATAAGGTGTTTTTTGACCTCTCTAGCTCCGCCTGTACTTTAATCGCCGCTGATTGCTCTCGCAGTAAGGTTTTTTCTTGAACCTGATACAGTAAAGAGCACGCCGTATTCGCCAAAGCCTGTTGCTCTGCATTTAGAGCTTTGGCAAACGCGATGCCGCCAAATTCCGCTTGTTGTTCATTTAAATAAATAAACTGCTTAGAGGCTGTTAGCTGCCAATCACATGCAACCTTTAAATGCGCGGCCATGGTTGTTAAAAACAGCTGCTTTTGCTCCTCAAGGCTATCGAGATCATTAAGCTTTTTTGCTAACTCATACAATAAGCGACTATTACTAGCATGGGCTTGCACATCGCGAACCTTGGTATTGAGCTCCCCAGCAAGGTGGCTTATCACTAAACCTACAATCAACATCACCAAAAAGGTGACCACATATTCAATATTTTCGATGTGAAAAGTAAAATACGGTACCACATAAAACCAGTCCGTGCAGGCAACACTCACTAAGGTGGTAAGCGCTGCAACACGACGATTACTGCGCACCGCAACCCATGTCACCCACAGTAGCTGTAGCATCACAATATCGGTGGTTGTAAACAATTCTCGAAACGGAAATATCGCGAGCACCACCACAAGTGGCATCAACACACTTAAAAATGCGGCTTTTAAATACTGTATTTTGAATACTGACTGCATCATCTTTTCACTTATTGTTTGTCCCTATTAGATTAAAGGGTTTTCAATTTTGTCACTATAAAGTTTTTATAAAGTTTTTTTATCTCGGCATAAAATCTTTATAAAGCTTTCAAGCTCTCTAAAGACTTCTGTTTTTTTGCCATTAGCATTTAGCGCGTACCCACAACAGCGAGAAAGACAATGGCTCAGTTTGCAGTAATCGGATTAGGACGTTTTGGCGTAACCGCCTGTTTAGAACTTTCAAAACAAGGTCATACAGTGTGTGCTGCCGATATTAGCGAAAGCACCGTTAATCACTATGCCGACCAACTCAGTTTTACCGTGGTGGTTGATGCCAGTGATGAAACACAATTAGCACGGCTCGATTTACCTAGTTGCCAAGCCGTATTGGTGGCCATTGGCGAGAATATTGAAGCCAGTATTTTATGTGTATTGCATTTAAAAAACTTAGGCGTAAAGCAAATTTGGGTAAAGGCCTGTACCAAAAGCCATCATCAGATACTAAGTAAACTCGGCGTTGACCGCATCATTCACCCTGAAGAAGAAATGGGCGTGAGGGTTGCACAAGCGCTTAACTACCCAATGGTTAATCAATATTTCCCGCTTAACCAATCCACGTTTATTGTTGAACTAGGCATTGATCTGCAGCTTTCAGGTCGCAAAATTGGCTGGCTCCTCAAAGAGCGTAATAGCGATATTAAACCACTCACTCTGCGACGTGATGATTACTTCAATACAGAACTGACTAACGACACCGAACTGCGTCACGGCGATAGTCTGGTGCTACTGGGCTCTAAAACTTACTTAACTAAATTAGCAAAACGGTTTCGTGCATTATGATTAACTGGCAAGCCAACGTTTACCCAAAACATTTTAGCGGTGTAAAGTGCCGTAAGCGGCAAAAAATAAACCCACCTTTAGTGCTCACTATCGGCTTTATTGTGTTGATTATGCTCGGCACGGGCTTGCTTATGCTACCAATGGCAAGCACCCAACCGATCAGCTGGCTAGATGCATTATTTACGGCAACCTCTGCGGTTACAGTAACAGGGCTAGTGGTCATAGACACGGGTACTGATCTGACTGTATTTGGTCAAAGCGTGGTTATGTTGCTGATTCAAATAGGTGGCATTGGCTTTATGACCGTGGCGGTGATTTCAATTTTAAGTTTAGGAAAAACCCTAGGCTTACAGCAACGCTTACTCGCTAGCCGCGCTTTCGACACTAACGATTTAACCTCGGTGATCAAGGTTGCTAAGTATGTTTTAGTGTATTCATTAGTGATTGAGTCGGTGGCATTTTGCTTACTCTTTATTAGTTGGTTCGATGACTACGGCGCACTAAAAAGCGCCTATCACAGTCTGTTTTATACGATTTCGGCGTTCAATAATGCAGGCTTTGCGTTAAGCGGCGATAGCATATCGGCATTCAAAGGCGATATAACCGTAAACGTGGTGATCACCACTTTGTTTATCATCGGTGGCTTAGGGTTTACGGTGCTGATTGATATCTACAAACAAAAGCGCTGGTCATTACTATCAACCAATACCCGCTTAGTGTTAATTGCTACCTTAGTGCTCAACTGCATCGCATTTATATTGATTTTTTTCTTTGAACACGCCAATCCGGCGACATTAGCGCCGCTATCAACGTCTGAGCAAATATTAACGGCTTGGTTTCAAGCGGTGACACCTCGTACCGCAGGGTTTAATACCCTACCGATTGATGGTTTGAGTCAAGATTCAACGCTTTTGACTATGCTGCTGATGGTGATTGGCGGTGGTTCAGTCAGCACCGCGAGCGGCATAAAGCTCGGCACCTTTGTGATCCTAATTTTAGCGATGCGCAGCTATTTAAAACAGCAAACCACGGTCACCGTGTTTAACCGTCAACTGAGCGACAAGCTGGTGATCAAGGCATTAAGCGTCATGATACTGTATTTATTTATCGCTTTTACCAGCATTATGATCATCACCAAGCTCGAACAAGGGTCGTTACTAGATATCACCTTTGAGGCAATTTCGGCACTCAGTACCGTAGGCCTTTCGCGAGGTATAACTGGGGATTTAAGTGCGCCTAGTCAGCTCATTATCATACTATTGATGTTGATAGGTCGGGTTGGGCCATTAACGTTTGCTTATTGTTTTGCTCGCCAGCACAACCAACCTTTGACCTACCCGACTACCAGTATTCAAATTGGTTAAGTATACAGTTTCGACACTTTTTAGTGTTAAATTTGTGAACTTGAAAACCACTAAAATAAGTCTACAATAATGACATATAAATATGCCATTAATCATTACTTGAGAGATAAATTGAAAAAGTCAGATGCAATCAAAAAGCTATCAGAATTTGATAAACAAGGACGCTATATTTTTACAATGTCTGATTTTGCAAAGATTTTTTTTGATGATACTAATAGGAGCTTGAGAGCGGGGATCTCGCGACTCATCAATGATGGCTTTTTAATTAGAGTTGCAAATGGCATTTTTATTTACGCTCTTGCTCAGTCAAAAGGAAGTGATACGCTGGAGCTAATTGCAAAAACAATCCGCCGTGGTGAGTACAATTACGTTAGTTTAGAGTCTGCACTTTCAGAGTATGGAATTATTTCACAAATCCCCGTTGGCAGATTGACCATTATGACAACAGGACGCTCGGGTGAATATAAAACACCTTTTGGTACAATTGAATTTACTCACACTAAGCGAGACCGTTTAGATATTCTAAAAAACACAATGAAAACAGATCGCTCTTTGAGATTTGCAACGAAAAATACTGCTCTAAGGGATTTAAAAAGAGTTGGCCGAAATACTCATTTAATTGCAGAGGAAGCATAAGATGAAAACTGAACAAGAGAACTTTGCGCAACTGGTAAATCTCGCTATGCAAACCACAAATGTTTCTCATATGCGGGCTGTTATAGAAAAAGAGTTATTGCATTACGACATCCTATTTGCTCTCGAAAGAGGTGGATTTCTTGATAAGCTGGTATTTCAAGGAGGTACTTCTTTAAGATTATGTTACGGCGGAAATCGCTTTAGTGAAGATTTAGATTTTGCTGGTGGTAAAGAATTCAATTCACTCATGTTAAAAGATATCAAAGCATGTATTGAAAAGTATATTGGCGAAAGATATGGCCTTGAGGTGACAGTTAAAGAACCGAAAGAGTTAAAAAAAGACCCTAAATACTCAGAATTAAAAATTGATAAGTGGCAAGTTGCAGTAGTAACTGCACCACAAAGAAAGGATTTACCCAAACAAAAAATTAAGTTAGAAGTTGCCAATATTCCGGCCTACACAAAGCAGCCTTTACCACTGAATGTGAACTATGATTTTCTGCCTGATGGATACAGCGATACACTGATCTTAGCTGAAACACTCGATGAGGTGATGGCTGACAAAATAATTTCATTACCAGCCACAACAAAGTATGTGCGACATCGAGACATTTGGGATCTTGCTTGGTTGCAACAGCAAGGGGCTCAATTAGATATTGAACTAGTTAAAAATAAGGTTGCTGACTATCAACTTGAGCAATATCAGTCCATGCTCTCTCATTTAATTGATAGGTTACCCGAACTTACCACGAGCCCCGAGTTTATCGGTGAAATGAAACGCTTTTTAGATACCGAAGTATTCGATAGAACTCTCGGTAAAGAAAAGTTTCAGTTGTACTTACAAAACACCCTGACAGAGTTATTCAAGACAGTTCAGTCAAAAATGTTTACCGAAGCTACAGAGCTTGAGTTTAAAATGTAAAACCCTGCTACAACTGCTGTAGCAAGGCATTAATATCACTGTATCGTTGTTGCTCGCAAAGGCCAAAACCTGATAGCTGTCTGACTTTATTACGAGTAAATAAAGGCACGCTCATGCCCGCTAAAAAGCGGCACTGAGTATCGATGCTCACATCACTAATCCCTTTAGCGGCTAAGTGCTGTTTAAGCTCAGCAACTTTACTGGCAATCACATTTTGCGCAGGCATTTGATGCACTAATGAATAACTAAGTTTTACCTGCTGGCCTCTACACACTGAACAATGGCCACATTGCTGGGGTGCATTCTGGTCATCAAAATAGCGAGCTAAGTTATAACTTAAGCAGCTATCTAGCTCAAAAAAGCGTACTAAAGTGGCGATACGTTTAATTTCGGCCTGTTCTTTTTCGATAAAATATTGGTGAAGTTGCGGTGCTAAATCAGCGTGGTTTATTACCGAGTTATTCACCTCATACACTTGCGTAATACGTTTAGTTTCAAGGGCAATATGACCTTTTTCGGCCAAATAATCGAGCGCTGCAACCACGCGCTTTCTATCAACTTGAGTGGCACGGGTTAACGCATCAAAATTAAGTGTGCCCCAAATTTTCTTAAACTCAGTGTGTTTGAATACCTGTTGTAAAAACGCTTGTCGATCAACATCAAACTGGCTAAGTAGATCGTTTTGATCCGTTAAAAACTTATATTTAAAATCGGCGTAATAAGCATATAAAGGCGTAATAGCCCCTTGCATTTCTAACTGCACCAGTAAGGTTTTTAACGCTAAAGCACGAATATTACTTTCGCTCGATAAGCTGTACTCTTGCATTTCCCATTGGTTGTTCGTTTGCTCGTTACGAATGTTATTGATGACATAGTCAATCCCACTTTGCTCGGGAGTGTCGGCATAAACAAAGTTCTCAACGGTATTTAAGCCATCAAGGTTTGCTAAGGTAAAACAGTTTGATGGCGCACCATCTCGCCCTGCGCGGCCAATCTCTTGGCTATAGTTTTCAATCGATTTTGGCAAATCATAGTGGATCACAAAACGAATATCAGACTTATCAACACCCATCCCAAAAGCAATAGTTGCCACGACGATATTGATTTTACCCGCCATAAAACCATCTTGGATTTGCCAGCGTTTATCATCCTCAAGGCCTGCATGATAAGCCACCGCATTAAAGCCCGCTCTTGCTAAGCCTTCTGCTACTTGCTCAGCGGTATGTTGTAAGGTGACATAAACAATCCCAGAACCTTGTTGGCTGGCTATAATACTGGCTAATTGCTGAGGTTTTTCTTGGCTTGCAACACTGAGCACTGATAAATCGAGGTTGCTTCGGTAAAAGCCAGTTTGCACCACACATTCTGGGGCAATAGCAAAACGCTCACACATATCGCGCTTTACTTTTTTAGTCGCTGTAGCAGTGAGAAGTAATACCAGTGGAATATTAAGCTCTTCACGATAGCGCGGCAGTTTTAAATAATCAGGCCTAAAGTTATGACCCCATTCAGATATACAGTGCGCTTCATCAACCACCAGCATCGAAATAGGCACTTGTTTAATAAATTCACGAAAGCGCTCATTCTTAAAACGCTCAACTGAGACCATTAAAATTTTCACCTTTCCTGCTCGCACATCACTCATTACCGTATGACTTTGCTCACTGGTTTGGCTTGAATCAAGGCTTGCCGCGTAAATACCTTTGCTATTTAAAAAGCTGATTTGATCTTTCATCAGTGCCAATAATGGCGAAACTACTAAGGTCAAATTAGGTAGGTGCATTGCAGTTAATTGATAGCACAAAGATTTACCCGAGCCAGTTGGAAAAATTGCCAACGACGATTGCTGATTTAATAACTGCTCAATGGTTTGTTGCTGACCTTGGCGAAACTCATTAAAGCCAAAGTATTGATTCAACGAAGTGTGTAGTGGTGTAGTCATCCTGATCCCTCACTGTCATTTCCCTTTTCAGGTAATGATAGGTCTCTTACTGCGAATTAGCCATGTTAACCTGTTTAACTCAATCTCCCAAGGCCATTGATATAACTAAGCGCACTATATTGTTCTTAACAGGTACTGACAAAATCAGTAAAAAGGCGCACAATGGACGCGTTGCCATGGGGTATTGATGGATGGACTTACAATACCTAAGCGCTTTTTCGCAAGAGTGTTTAGGTATTATACTTTTGAGGGCAACGTAATGATTAACCAACCTCCTAAAATCGTGATAATCGGTGGTGGCGCTGGTGGCTTAGAACTAGCAACACAATTAGGACACAAACTCGGGAAAAAACGCCAAGCAGAGATACTTTTAATCGATAAAAACCGCAGCCATATTTGGAAGCCGTTACTTCATGAAGTAGCGACGGGGTCGATTGATGCCGATTTAGACGGCGTTGTATACTCAGCTCATGCAGCAAAACATCATTATAATTTTCAACTCGGCAGCTTTTGCCACTTAGATCAAACCAACAAAACCATCACTTTAAGTGAGTTAAAAGACGAACTTGGCCACCGTATTTTACCTGAGCGCCAAGTCAGTTATGACTATCTTGTACTTGCTATAGGCAGTGTTAGTAACGACTTTAATACCCCAGGTGTTAACAAGCACTGTTTTTACCTTGATTCAAACCAACAAGCTGAGCGCTTTCAGCATGCTCTACTCGATAACTTCACCCGCTTACATCAAGATGACGACCCTCAGCACTCCTTAACCATTGCCATAGTGGGTGGTGGTGCAACCGGGGTTGAGCTGTCGGCAGAGCTTTATCATGTATCAGACATGCTAAAAATGTATGGCCTTAATAAAATGACCGCTAAACGCTTACACATTGATTTAATTGAAGCGGGGCCTCGGATTTTGCCAGCATTACCCGAGCGAATTGCAAACTCAGCTAAGCGTGAACTGGTTAAATTAGGGGTAACGGTGCGCGAAGGCACGCAAGTAAAAGAGGCCACAGAAAACAGCTTTATCACCAAAAACGATGAACATATCAAAGCCGACATTATGGTTTGGGCTGCGGGTGTAAAAGCACCTGATTTCATTAAAGACATTGGTATCTTTGAACTTACCCGAAATAACCAAATTAAGGTGAACCAATATCTGCAAAGTAGCGTTAACGACGATATTTTTGTGATTGGTGATTGCTGTGCATTTACTCAAGAAGATGGCACGCAAGTGCCACCCAGAGCGCAATCGGCTCATCAAATGGCGCAATGTGTTGAAAAAAACCTTATAGCCACACTCAAAAACCAGCCTCTGAGTGCCTTTACCTACAGTGATCATGGCTCTTTAGTTAACTTGTCACGCTACAGCACAGTAGGCAGTTTAATGGGCAACCTAACCAGTAATAGCTTTTTTATAGAGGGTAAAATAGCGCGATTTATGTATATTTCGCTCTATCGTATGCATCAACGTGCCATCCATGGCAGTGCAAAAACCTTTGCACTGTGGATCAGCGAAAAAGTACTACGCGTTGTTAGGCCAAAAATGAAACTGCATTAAGCTACAGCATAAAGCCGGCAAATTAGTTGTTTGTCGGCTATTTATGCACTTCGTCCCCAAGTCATTGACATAAAACTATAAAACCATACACTTCAGGCAAGATAAATCCATGGGTTGAATATGAAAAAAGGTATTTCGCTAACCGTTTTTGCAGGGCTTTGTGCCTGTGGGACCTACCTGATATTAGATAAACCCACTCCTATCGAAGCGATAAGCAACAAAGTCTCGACATCTACTGCTAATATCGCTGAACAAAAGAAAGCTACGAGTTTCTTTGAACCATCAAGCCAGCCAAATAGTAAAGCATCAGAGCTGGCTAAACTCAAGCTAGCCAAACGCCAGTGTAAGCAACAAAGTTTAAAAGCCACTCAAGTTGCAGCTGATCATAGTCAAATAGAAGCGGCGATTAAACAAGCACTAAAAGACGGCGACTCTCTTGAAGATATTTTAAGTTATTCAGAGCTGGTGAAAATATCTTACCGTTCATTTAATACCTTAGTTATTAACGCCATCAAAGAGAATGCAGAACAGCAATTTCAATATGCCTCATCAGTTAACATATTAAAAAGCTGGCAAGGGCTTGATGTCATTGATTATTTTGATACGGATACAATCAATCAACTAACGGCAATTAATGGACCCCTTAGTCAAAATACAGGTTCAATGATGTTTAATGTTCCATTACCTGAGCAAGTAAACAAAACAGCCTTGTACAAACTATTAGATAACAACGATGATTTTAATACCTATTTAAAAACACCATTTAAAATCGGTCCATCACGGCTCATTTCACCATCTATTTTGTTTCTTGCTAATGCTCATACGCTTAGTTTGACTGAGTTTGAAAACGCAATATCCAGCAAAGAGTTTACTGTTAACGATATCGCTGTGGCTTTAAAAAGCAACTTACCTAATGATTATTTAACAGCACTGATCTCTCAAACAGCACAGCTAGGCGGCTCGCCTACAGCAATGAGTGATGACTTTATGGATGAACAACTGTATTTAAACCTTGCTGATGTGGCTGTGAGTGAATTTAACGTACCAATTTTAAAGTTGTTAAGTGAACGAGGTATTGAGCCCACTAATCAGCCAAATGTATTTACAGCGATGGATATAGCCATTGTAAACCTAAAGGGCAGCTCAAATAGCGAAGTACAGCCACTAGAGAGCAAACACTTAGAAACACTAAGTTATCTAAAAAATAAAGGTTATCGAGCTCACGGCGAGCTTGTCCGCGACACACCGAACGATAGGCTACTGATGCTTAAATCTTCATTCTTACCGAGTAGCCTTTTATTTGTTGGCGACCAAGTTGCTAATGATGCTTTTTCTCAGTTCAAAGCTTTAAAGCTAATCCCAAATAACCAAGCATTTAAACGTAAAGAAAAAGATAACTCTGCAATATCAAAAGCACTCAGTGCCTATGAGAGACAAAAACAGCAAGCCAAAAAAATAACTCCTGAGTGTGAAACGATAGATCAGCGGATCAATTCACTAGAAGCGATAAAAACACGCTCTCAAGCACTCGAAGAATTAGAAGCGCTCGAAGCGCAACAAGGCTTACTAACTCCCGATACGCTTCAAGAAATCGACCCTGTGCAGGTTCATAATTGGCAATTCTTGCATTTAAATGAGTATAAATATCAAACCTCAACGCAGTATCAAACCTACAAAGAAGCACTTGTCGAAAAAGACTTTAATACTGTTGCAACGATTACCCAAACAGCAAAACTCAGTACCCACCAGACAAATATGTTGCTTGCAGCAACAATAGAAAACGCTCAACAATTGACGTCTATTTGGCAAAACAGGGTCGCTCCAACTGCACCTGAAAATCTTTTTGTATTTACTAAGTTACCATTAGCACAATGGCAAACATTAGCCGATAGTGGCTTTGATTTTTCATTAAAAGACATGCCAAACAACGATATGTATTTTTATGCAAGCATGCATTCAAAAGAAGCAGTTAAGTTTTTAATGAGCCTTGCTGTTGCACATGATTTTTCTAAACCTGGGCTTGATATTCTCGACCAAGCACTGGAGCAAAGCTATAACACACAAACCCTTGCAGACTATATGCCAAGCGCATTAAAACTTGTTGAGCAATATGAGCCTAACCACTTTCGTCGTGCCCAGCGTCTAAAAGTTTTTGTCCCTGATGTTTATGAAGAGCTTATTAAACTTGAGCCAAAACTTGCACCCAAAGATGGCACTGTAATGAATAACTATCAGTACAGCGCTTATTAAGCTCCTTAGCTATTTGAGCCGTAAATTAACCTACCTGTTTACGGCTCAGCCGGGTATAATGCCCACTTTTTGTGGGGCGCAAAAATTGAATATTATTACTCTAAGCGTTTTATCGCTTGCTATGTCGACTGATGCTTTTGCAGCTTCAATCACCAAAGGCAGTACGCTTAAAAATCCTCGTGTTCTGAGTGCAATCAAGCTTGGTTTATTGTTTGGCTGTATCGAAGCTATCGCACCGGTTGTTGGCTGGCTAATTGGCAGTGCTGGTGCAGATTACGTTGAAGCCTTTGATCACTGGATTGCCTTTGTGTTGTTAGTGGGTTTAGGTGTTCATATGTTGCTTGAGAGTCGTAAAGAAGATGACGACGATGAAGAAGAACTTTCCCCGAATACCAAACGCTCTTTCATTGCCACATTACTAACCGCTGTTGGCACTAGTATCGATGCCATGACAGTAGGTATTAGCCTTGCTTTCATGAAAGTGAACATTTACTTAGCAGCCGCCATGATAGGCCTAGCAACCACAATTATGGTTACCATCGGCGCACTACTTGGTAACGTAATGAGTGGCTGGGTTGGCAAGAAGGCCGAAGCAATCGGTGGTGTTGCACTTATCTTTATCGGCTGTGGCATCCTATACAGCCACACCATGGCTTAACCTAACAGCTTATCAAACTCTTCTTTGGGCATGGGCTTATGAAAATAGTACCCTTGCCCAAGCTCGCAGCCTAAATCGATTAAACTATTTAAGTGTTGCTTTTCTTCAATACCTTCAGCCACAATTTGCAAATTCAAGGTATGCGCTAAGCTGGTGATGGTTCTAACAATGTCCATACTTTGTGTATCGGTGAGCATATCTCTCACAAAAGATTGATCTATTTTGAGTACATCCACGGGAAAGAGTTTTAAATAAGACAAACTTGAATAGCCCGTACCAAAGTCATCAATCGCAATGGCTAACCCCAAGTCAGAGAGCTTATTAAGCATCATTTTTATTTCTTCAAAATCATGCATCAACGCGCTTTCGGTTACTTCCAGCTCTAACAGTTCACTGGCAAGCCCCGCTTGTTCAATGGTATCAGCAACGAGATTACAAAAATTACCATCGGTAAACTGTTTTGCAGCAATATTCACGGCAACTTTTATATTATGGCCTTTATCAGCCCACTCTTTAGCCGCTTTACAGCTTTGCTTAAGCACTGACTTACCTAGCGCATGAATCAAGCCTGTTTCTTCAGCAAGGGGTATAAAGTCCAGTGGTGAAATAAGTTTATTGTCGTTATCTCTTAGTCGCACTAAGGCTTCTACACCAATGATTTTCCGGGTTGCGAGCGCTAGTTTCGGCTGATAAAATACCTCAATCTTATCTTGCTCAATAGCATGTCTTAAGAGCTTTTCAACGCTTTGACGCTGCTTAAATTGATACTCTAAGTCATCGGAGTAATAGCAAAAACGGTTACGCCCCTGCTCTTTCGCACGGTACATGGCTGCATCGGCATGAGTCATCATCTCTTCTGCTTGAGTAGAGTCCGCAGGGTTAACACTCACCCCCACACTGACCGATAAAATATACTCTTGGCTATCAATACGAAACGGCTCATTCATGGTGTTAATAATGTCGCTGGCAATGGCATCTATCGCGGAGGTACTCTGCACGTCAGGTAATAAAATCACAAATTCATCACCGCCAATTCGGGCTAATGTTGTGTTTAAATCGATGAGAGACTCAAGGCGCTTAGCCACATGCTTAATAATTAAATCGCCTTGATGATGACCTAGGGTATCGTTTAAGTACTTAAAGTGGTCAATATCAATCAGCATTAAAGCCACTTTCTTTTTCATGCTCATAGCGACTTTACATGCATGAGTGACCCTATCATGTAATAACACCCGATTAGGTAAGTCTGTTAATAAATCATGATTTGCTAGATGGCTCATTTTCACTGCCATCGCGATTGATTCACTGACATCGTGAAAAACGATAATACCGCCAATGATGTTACCCTCATTATCACGTATTGGCGCAGCTGAATCTTCTACTCTATATACTCGCCCATCAAGCCCGGTTAATTGACTATTTAACGCCATAGCAACAATGCGCTGCTCTTTTAAAGCGACAGAAATTGGATTGATAATTTTAGTGTTTGATGTGGCATCAGTGAGTTGCATTACCTCTTCAATATGACGCCCTTTTGCTTCTTCGCCATGCCAACCTGTTAATCGCTCAGCAATGGGGTTCATAAAGTTAATTATTGCGTTGTTATCAGTTGCAATCACTGCATCACCAATAGAATTAAGCATAACCCGTAAACGCTCTGATTCATTCGATAGCAGTTTTTTTGTATGGGTGATTGAGGTGATGTCCGAAAGGGTAAGAATGACACCAGTAACTTCTTGCTCTTTTATTCTTAAATTGATTTGCGCTCGAACATATTCAATCTTATTGCGAGGGCTAGGCAACTGAATATTTAAAACTTCTTGCTCTATGCCCTTAGTCAAGCAGCGATGAAAAGCCTCATACAATTCATCTGGTAATACATCTTTGGCGAAACAACCAAGCATTTGCTCGCTGCTTTTTGTAAACCAATGGGCGGTTTCATCATTACTAAATAGATTTTCTTCTATTTTTGACCAGTAAGATATATACACTGGCACTTGAGCGACGAGTGTTGAAATATCATTTTTTGCAGCTAATATCTGTGCTTCTTGGTGTTTAAGCTTTAATTGGTTTTGTACTCTGAGCCGGCAGATATTCAAATCAACAGGTTTATGAATCAGATCAATCCCACCGCTTGCAAAACTTTGATACTCAAAAATTTGCTCATTATGAGAGGTAACGAAAATCACATGACTTTGCGCGGTTTTAGGGTTGTTTTTAAGTTTTTTACACACCTCAAAGCCATTCATGCCAGGCATTTCAATGTCGAGCAAAATCACATCTGGCTGAAAGAAAACTGCTTTCTCAATTGCTTGAGTGCCATTATCGCAACAAACTATCTCACCAAGGTCGCTAAGCGACTCCGCCATTATCATCAAACTAGTCGGCTCATCATCCACTACAAGCACTTTATTGTGAATTTTCATGATGAGAAAAAAGCATATCCATCGCCTCTGTAAATAGTACCTTAAAAAACTCTAGTCCTATCTCAGCAGACGCGCCAACATAAAAAATAATTTTTTTAATTCTTAAGTTGTAGAAAATCCCAAAATCCGGTCTATGATTTGTTTATCGCGTGGAGGGAATAGTTTGCAGCCGATAGATAGTCGCACAGATTTAAAGCTAAATGACTCTGTTATTTTGATTGTTGATGATGAACCAATTAATACAACGGTATTAGAAAGCTTACTTGCGCCTTTTTACAACACACATTCAACAGATTGCGGTGAAAATGTACTGTACCTGTGTGAAACCGTTAAACCTGATTTAATCCTACTTGATGTGATACTTGGTACTATGAGCGGCCTTGATGTCTGCAAGCAATTAAAAAAACACTCCCAATATAAAGATATTCCGGTGATATTTATTACCGCTATTATGGATCAAGATGACCAAAATAGGTGCTGGCAAGCAGGCGCTGTCGATTTTGTCTCAAAACCGGTTTATGGCGTTACTTTACTTAATCGCGTAAAAGCGCATTTGACCTTAAAAAAACAAGCCGATTTGCTCAAAAATCTTTGTGAGCACGACAGCCTAACAGGTTTAAACAACCGACGATTTTTACAAAACACCCTTGATCAAAACATTCGCTTAGCAGTCAGAAACGATAAAGCCCTTTCGGTATTAATGCTCGATATTGATTACTTTAAACAGTACAACGACTCTCTTGGTCATCAACAAGGTGACGAATGCCTAAAACGCGTTGCTGATGAAATCAAAAAAAGTGTTAACCGCCCAACCGATACTACTATTCGTTATGGTGGTGAAGAATTTTTATGTGTTTTGCCAGACACCGATATTCAAGGTGCACAATTTATTGCTCACAAGCTGTTGGCAAACATCCGTGAATTAAATATTGAACACCCACATGCAACCTCTGGAGTTCTCTCCATTAGTATTGGTAGCGCAACATTTCCTGGACATGAAGCCATCAGCACTGACGAGCTAATTCGCAGTGCGGACAAAGCGCTTTATCAAGCCAAACACCAAGGGAGAAACCGCTGTGTCTGCATTCTTACTGAAACCAGCCCATGCATTTGAGCTACCTGTAACCATACGACCAAAAAACTTTGTGGTATGGAGGGCTAAATTATGAATAGCGGAGCTTTATACCCAAAAAAGATAACTTCAACTGAAGGGCGTTTTTTACTTCCACTTGCCATATTTTTTATTACCGTTATTTTTTGTTCGGCTATTTTCTTTTTCGAGCTGCAGCTTCATAAAAATATTAATAACAGTGTTGCTGAACGACTGAGAGAATCTAGCGCTACCGTAGATGTGCAGATACATGAGAGTATTAATAAATACAAAAACGATTTACAGTTTTTATACTCCACCCCACCCATAGCAGGGCTTGCAAGAGCTGCAGCAAATGGTGGTAACGACCCTCTTGATAACACTACCTCAGAGCAATGGAAAAAACGTTTAGAAACGATATTCGTTGCATTTTTACAATCTAATTCTGAATTCGAGCAATTACGTATCATCAGTACACAACGAGCAGGACAAGAACTTATCAGGGTAGACAGAACTGCTGGAGGCATTGTAGTTAAAGCCGATAATCAATTACAAAATAAAAGTGGTCGTGATTACTACCAGCAGAGTGCGCAATTACCACTGGGCGATATGTATTTATCAGCTATCACACTCAACCGTGAATATGGAAAGCTCGACTACCCTTATAAACCTATGCTACGTATTGCCTTACCCATTTTTGATGAAAATATGCAGCGCTATGGGCTAATTATTGCCAATATCAATGCTTCTCATCTGTTTGCTTCTCTTAATGCGATGGTACAAGCACCAAGCTCCTTAATCCTAACAGACAGTGAAGGCTACTTTTTAGTACACCCAAATGAAGATTTACGCTTTAGCCGCGACTTAGCTCCGAACAAGCGCTGGGACTCAGTATATAAATCAGAACCCGCCTATTTAGAAAATATACTCAGTATTAGCTCTAACTTTGCTGGTAAACAACAATACGAAGCGTTAACTAAGCGCATTCCATTCACAGGGGATTTAGAAACAGGGTTTATAGATGCCCACATTATGCTCCCTCATTCAGAAATTAATGCGATGGAACAAGAGCAAAGAGTAAGCACATATGCATTTTTGTTGGGTGTATCTGCATTTTTAGTGTTTGTACTTGGTTTTTTAAATCGAAATTTAAAACGTAATCGCGAGCTTGCTGAGGCAAGAGCGGTATCATCTGCCATCATTAGTGGCTCAAAAGATGCCATTATTGCGGTCAGTGATATTGGCCTAGTGTCTAGTTGGAATAAAGCGGCCACTGAATTGTTTGGTTTTCAGAGGGAACAAGTTCTAGGCGCTGATATAAACAAACTGAATCTATTTCCAAATATTAATATTAAAGAGGTATGTAACGAGGTTAAAAGCCAACGAAAGCAACATGAAATTGAAGTCGACTACCAGCAATCCAATCAACAAACAACTCATTTAGCACTCGCTTTTTCAGCTATTTTTGATGAACATCATCAACACAACGGCACAGCCATCCTCATTCGCGACACTACCGTTGAAAAGCAAGCGAGCGACAAAATTAAGCAAATAAATAACGAACTCGAAATTAAAGTCGCACAAAGAACTGCCCAGCTAGAAAAAGCCAGCCAAGTTAAAAGCGCTTTTATATCAAATATCAGTCATGAGATGCGAACACCACTAAACGGTGTTATTGGCACACTCAATTTAATAAAACGAGAGTCACTAAGTAATCAACAACAGCATTATTTAGAAATGACCGAGGTAAGCGTTAATAGCTTAAATGTACTTATTAACGACATTCTTGATTTATCAAAAATTGAGGCTGGCAAACTCGACTTGGACAAAAAAGCGTTTAACCCTATTAAGTTTTTTGAAAGCTTAAGTGGCAGCATGGCTGTTAAAGCACAAGAGAAAAACCTTGAATTTATTTTAGATATTGCCGATGTTGAGTACAGCTCGATTGTTACAGACCCTCATCGCTACTCACAAGTGCTTACCAATTTAATAAATAACGCGATTAAATTTACTAAAACGGGCTTTATAAAATTTACCGCCGCGAGTAAGCGACTTAGCGATGATAACGTTGAGCTATGCTGCACAATTCAAGATACCGGGATTGGTATTGCGCCTGAAAATCAAAATAAATTGTTTAGTGCTTTTACCCAAGCCGATAACAGTGTGGCCGCACAATATGGGGGCACAGGGCTTGGTTTATCGATATGTAAGCAACTAGCTAGTTTACTCAATGGACACATATCCTTTGAATCAACCGAGGGGAAAGGGAGTGCTTTCACATTTACCATTCAGTTAGACAGCCAAAATGTAGAAAAACGCCAACCAAGCAGCCGCTTAAAAGACAGCGTTTTTGCTGTGTCGGTCAAACAACCTGAGCTTGAAAGAAGCCTAACAAAACTTATATCTCACTGCGGTGGGCAGCTCACGAATGTTGACCTAGAAAGCTTTGAGGTAAGCGATAACATGCCCTTTGATACGCTAATTTTAGAGCCTGGCAATCCGTTACTCGCAAAACTTGATAGCTTTAGTGAAAATACCTATGACCATAGCCTGCCCTTTAAATTAGTGGTACTTATAAACCCAACCGAACCACCACCGCAAGCTAAATTCTGCACCTTTATGCGGTTATCTAAACCTGTGCTTATCTCTGAGTTTTTACTTAAACTAGCTGATGAACGACTCATAAAAGAGCAGCCTGCTCAAGACACAACACCACTTCGTCGCGAGACTGATTCGCAAATTCACATAGATGTTGATATTGCTGGAGCAAAAATCCTGATCGTTGATGATAACGATATAAATGCTGCAGTTGCCAAAGGCACATTAATGAGCTTGGCACTGCGCTTTGAAATGGCGTCGAATGGTCAGCAAGCCATTGAAATATTGGCCAGTGCACCTAAAGACGATCCATTTAACTGCGTGTTAATGGACTGCCAAATGCCTGTACTAAATGGCTATGATGCTGCGGCACAAATACGCAAAGGGGCTGGTGGAGAGTACCATAGCGACATTCCTATTATTGCCATGACAGCCAATGCCATGCTCGGTGAGCGTAAAAAGTGCTTAAATGCAGGTATGAGCGATTACATCACAAAACCAATCAGTGCCGATAAGCTCATCACCACCACAGCAAAATGGGTTGCATCAACGTACCCTAAACATCATACAGCGCCAAAAACGATTGCTGTGCCTGAGGTAAATCAATCGCAAGCTTTACAGCAAGAAGAATTAATCGATGAAGAAAAACAGCATTGGAATCGCGAAGCAGCCCTCGGTCGTTTGATGAATAACGAGGTGCTATTAAACAAAGTGAGTAAGATGTTTTTAGAAAGCTCACATAAAAAAATAACGCTGCTAACACAAGCAATCAAAGACAAAGACTACCATGCGATTGCAACCACCAGCCATGCGCTTAAAGGGACCTGCGGCGATGTGGGCGCAGCCAGATTGCACCTGCACTTTACTGAACTAGAGGTACTGGCCGCAAGTAAGGGCAATACGCTAAAAGATATTCAACTTAAGCTACTCGAAATCGAAAAAGACTACGAGATTTTGTTAGAAATTTTACAAAAGCATACCGTAGCCAGGGTCGGCTAATTTTATTAAATGCAAATAAATGGGCTTTGAAAATCAAAGCCCATTTTTCATTAAAGCGCCGCATATTTGTCTTCTAATTTTCATAAAGTGGGAGTATGTTTATACAAACCACTAAAGGAATGACGCTATGACCGCTAAAACGCTGATTTTCAACTTTGATGGCACAGGCAGCGAGCCTCGTGATGCTGAACAATTCAGCGCTGCACACTTCAAAGAAGACGCCAGTATTTCTAATATTCTTAAACTTCATTTGCTTTTTGGTGGCGCACTCAATAGTGAACCCGAAACACCATTTCCAACCCAACTTAGCTTTTATTATCAGGGTATAGGCACCCAAGGTAGCCGCTTTCGACGTTTATTCAATCAAGCCCTTGCACCAAGAGGCGATGATGTTGCCAGCATTTTAAATCGTGCTATGAGCGACTTTAAAAGCTACTACACTGTAGGTGATAAAATACTTCTGACTGGTTTTAGCCGAGGTGCTGCTCTTGCTAGGCGCTTTGCCAAATGTTTAGAGCCACTTATTAGTGATGATGTTTACTTATGTGTATTTGATACCGTTGCATCAATTGGTTTTTCAAAAGTAACAAAAGCAACCCGCGGTGCTGAGCACGTTATTTTTGAAAACTACACACTTGCAAGCAATATAAAAGCAGCCCTTCATTGTGTCGCACTTGATGAAAAGCGCCGTGCATTTGAACCCACACTTATTAATAGTGCACCGCATGTACAAGAGATCTGGTTTGCGGGCGCTCATTCAGATGTTGGTGGTGGCTATTATCGTGATGGTTTAGCCGACATTTGCCTGCGCTATGCGATTGAGTGGCTGATAGAACAAACCGTTGCATTAAACTTACTTACCAGTGCGGATATCAATTACAACACTCTGCTCCCAGCAGAGCATCGTAACCTCATTGCCCAAGATGATGTCACCGTTACACCAGATCCGCTGGCACTGAGTCATCAGCAAAACTATTTTTGGTTTAACCCTTTGTTTAAACTGGTAGATCGCGAATGCTGTGTATTGGTTGATAACGAACAAAGCACGCTCGCGCCAACCATTCATTACACTGTCGCAGAGCGTATTAATCGTTTAACTAGCTATCGCCCGGAGTCGTTAAAGAGCCTTCATTACGACGTACTTTATAATGACGAAACACGCTTAAACTTTAAAGGCTTAAGCCCACATATTGCGCTTGATAAACAAAATATGACGGTGCTGAGCATAGACGAAAGTAAAGATGTGTTTGTGTATGGCGCCGAAAAATACAACCACACAGGCTTAATGTTAGAGCAAGGTGGTACTTACCGATTTACGCCTTATCCTGAGCAAACTTGGTATGACGACGGCATTAGTTGCGGCCCTGCGGGCTGGCACCGTGACAATATCCAACTTGGGGTGAAAGAAATCCCAATGGCCGTGCTTGAACCGTTTAGACGTTTACCCCACGCACAATGGTTTGCGTTGATTGGCGCTATTGATAACAACGACGAGCATTTGTTTGAAATTGCAGAAGGTGCCGATATTCGTATTGCTAAATCAGGCGAGTTTTGCCCTTTTGCTAACGACCTAAACCGCTTTTATGGGGCGAATGCGGGACGCATTAAACTGCGGGTGACTCGTTTAGGATAATTTAGTGCTTAACATAGCGAGCGATGATCTCAGTTATCGCTTGCTGGTTGTTTAAAATTGCTGAGTTAATAGCCGCTCTGTCTTCTGCTAACAGGGTTGTTTCACTCAGCATAAAATAAACGCTGTCATTATTGACAATATACGGATGCAGCTCGATACCCTGCTGATTATTTTTTTGAATTAAATATAAACCAGCTAGTTCATCATCAACAAAAAAATCGACCCGCCTAGCAACTAGCATTGCGAGACGCTGACGCAAAGATGACACAGTAACGAGTTGTTCTTTATATTTTGCGTCTTCTTTAAAATGAGTGAAGTCAGGGCCAAAGTAACTACCACTGTTAGTTAAAATAACTTGCTGATGTTCGAGCAGCCCTTGTAAATCAAGAGATTCTAACCGGCTATGCGGGTACCAAAACAAGCGCATCACTTCATTACGGTAAGGCTCTGAAAAGAAACTAAAAGAGTCACGTTCTGTGCTATAGCTTGCTGCCGGTAGTAAATCGACTTTACCGTGCTTAAGCTCTGCAAAGCCGCGTTTAGATGAAGGCATAACAACGTATTTAGCGCAAAATCCTGCCTCTTTTAGCACTAAATTAACCACATCAATATCAATTCCGGTGAGCTTGCCATTTTGCTTAAAAGCATAAGGTGCCCACTGCTGACTAATCCCCACTTTTAAGGTTTTATCGCAGCTAAAAGCCGAGTTACTCAATACAGCAACAACAAGTAAAAACAGCGCTTTTAACCCCATTAACCCACCTTAGTTTAAATACTTACAGATCATATTATTCAAGTATGGTTGATAATGTATGAAAGACCAATGTGTGAAGTGGGAAACCATAAGTTAGCGAGTTTCAAGGGGAAAGAGTAAAGTTGCGAGGTACGAGATTCGAGGTGCGAGGTACGAGATACGAGTCTGTGGCAGCGATTTAACATCGCGTCCTAGAACCCAGAACCTAGCGCCTGATGTTTCATTCGTAGGCGTGAAACTTGTTTCGCGCGTCTGAAGATAGGAAATTTGAAAAGGTTTACATGGATTATGTTTGATTCTATTCGGCATTAAAGTACCTCCTACAAGGCTTAAATCGCTGAGAAGAACACTCGACCTAACCATTCCCACAGATCGACTGACATCTAATATCTGACCTCTAACGACTAAAAGCCAGCGATTTTACATCGCGTCCTAGAACCCAGAACCTAGAGCCTTATGTTTTCCCCCGTAGGCGTGAAACTTGTTTCGCGCGTCTGAAGATAAGAAATTTGAAAAGGTTTACATGGATTATGTTGGGTTTCACTCCGTTCTACCCAACCTACTTCCCCCCACAAAAAAGCAGCCATGCGGCTGCTTTGAAGGGAAATCACATTTTAATGATGGGCATTAAATGTGGTTATTACACTTAAAGTGCTTTCCATACATCCGCGACACCTGGCTCGTCTCCTTGAGTCCACCATTTCGCTTCGTATTTATTACCTTGGTAAGTGACTTGGTCGCCACCGTTATAGATACCCGCCGCTTGCCAGACAACATCACCATTACCATCGGTTGGTTGTGAAGTTGCTTCCCATGGGCCGCCTAAATCAGGGCGTTCACCTTGTGTCCACCACTTAGCTGTGTACTCTACGCCGTTATAAATCACCGTATCACCACCAACATAAGTCGCCGCTGCATCCCATGTGGTTTCACCATCTGGCGGAGTTGTTGTGCCAGAATCTGTCACGGTGACATTAAAGCTCACTGCTGTAGCAGTTTGACCATCGCTTACTGAAACCGACACAACATAACTTGTATCTGCATCAACGCTGCCCGCTTGTAAACTTACATCAGCACCAGAGCCTACTAACGTTAAGCCTGCTGGCACTGTCCAGTTGTATGAAAGTGCATCGCCATCAGCATCAGATGCCGAAACAGCCACAGCCACACTCGCGTCTTCAGCCACGGTTTTATCTGTAATTGCCGCAACCACTGGTGCTTGGTTCTCGCCTGTCGTTGGTGCTACTACATTCACTGTAACGTTACGGCTTACACTTGCCTCGCCATCGCTCACACTCACAGCAACCGTGTATTGCGTATCAGCAGTCACTGATGGCGCTGTGATAACAAGGATATTTGAATTTTCACCGCTTACTGTTAATGCGCTGTCAGCTGTCCAGCTAAAGCTTAGTGGATCGTTATCTGCGTCAGTTGCCGATGCAGTCACAGATACACTTTCGCCAGAATTAACAGATACGGTGCTTGATACAGAAAGCACGGGCGCTCTATTGCTAGGCTCAGTGACTGTACCACCTAACCCCTCATGCATTGCATTAAGAATATCACCATTATCAGCATCAATTTCCCATGCAAATAAGCCACCTAAATTATGCTGATTGACATAATTACCTTTAGCAATAACTGATGCAGGGCTGTCATATGTAATGAGCTTGCCTGTTGAACGATTCCATACATACGCACCTTTTGCTTGCTGATCATACCCCACTTCAAAGCCATTAATTCCAGTACCTGAGGCACCGATCATATTGGCTTTAATGCCTTTATAATCAATAACACCATCTTCCCAAACGCCCTGCGCAGTGCTGCCTTTAAGTGGGCCGGTCCCTGTTGCTGTCATTGGATTTCCATCAATACTTGTGCCTGTTGGATAAACGCCTTCCCAACCACGACCATACATAGCGGTACCTACCACGATTTTCTTCGATGGTACGTTTTGCGCTAGCAATAACTGAACTGCATTGTCGGTTGTGTAAGCAGGGCCTTTATATGGAACACCTTCCTCATCAACACCTGTGCCATCGCATTGACCAACGCGGAAATGCGATGAACAATAAAGCGCTGTTTGGTGGCCCGTCACACCACTCCATGCACCATAAAAGTCATAAGTCATGGCAAAGATATAATCCATATACTGACTAGCGGCTTGATAATCAACATCTTCAATTTTGTCATAACCTGCACCAATCGCTGATGTTAACTCATACTCACGACCTGTCTCGGCTTCAAGCTTATCAAGCATCGCACGAAGCTCTTGCATCAGCGCTACGTATGCTGGGCCATCAGCAACTGGGTCGCCTAGGTTTGGATTAGCACCATCACCACCTGGGAACTCCCAGTCAATATCAACACCGTCGTAGAACTTCCACGTTCTTAAAAACTCTTCCATTGATGCCACAAACGTGTCGCGGTTTGCTTTATCGGTAAAGTAAGCAAATGGGTCTGATAAAGTCCAACCACCTACTGATGGTAAAATTTTCAGATCAGGATAACGCTGCTTTAACGCCATTAACTGCGAATACGTACCACGAATTGGGTCATTACTATCAACACCTGGTAACGCTTTTTGAATCGCGGCCCATGGGTCGTGGATCACCACTTCAAAATCTTGCGAACCTGCACACGCCGTATTTAGTGCGTTTTTAGGCCCACCTGTTAACGAGTCATTAGGTCCACAAATTGGAATAAACCCATACAAGATATGACTGAGGTTTTGCGCTGGGATATTGGTTACGTCGAAATCGCGACCATAAATACCCCATTCAACAAAGTAGGCACCGGTTACAAGGCCATCTTTAGTGCCAATATTTTGGTTATTTGGATCATAATCCATCGGCAATGGCGCTAAGTGACCGCCATCTGTATCGGCAATAACAATTGGCTTACCTTCACTGCGCGCACAGGTGGTACCGCCTTCACATAGTTCTAAATATAATGTGTGACGACCCGCTTTATCATACGGGAAGCTAATAACACCACTTTTAGTGCCTGCTGCCAACGAGCCTTCATTAACCAACATATCATCGAAGTACACTTTATAGCTGTCGCCGCCATCCCCACTCCATGCGTTCCATTCAATGCTGATAGTGACTTCATCAACGCGGTTCACCAAGCTCTTATATGAACCTGTACCTTCAAGATCAACCTCAACAAATGAGTACTCTTGTGGCTCCCAAATAATGGTTGGTGTTGAAGGTGCTGCATTCGCTGCACTTGCAAAGAGTGCAACACCAATGGCTGCGCTTAATTGTTTTATATTCATGATTCTCTCTTATCTGTTTTTATATAGCGTTACGCTGTTATTGATAAAGTTTGAACTACAAAACTTTAGATTTCTGTCCATACTTGGCTGGCACCCGGTACATCTCCTTGGGTCCACCACTGCGCTCGATAGCGCTGTCCTTGATAGGTTACTTCGTCGCCGCCTTGATAGGCTTTGCCGCTGTTCCACTCGATTGATGCACTGCCAGATTCAAGCTGCCATGCATCACTACTGTCTGGTTGTGCGCCTTGGTTCCACCATTTCGCGCTGTAGATTCCACCGTTGAAACTCACTTTATCGCCCGTGTTGTATTGGCTTGTGCTATTCCAAGCAGGCACGCTCGGATCAACAGGATCAGGGTCGACAACAGTGCTATTAAGCACAGTCATGGTAAAACTTACTTGACTTGTGAGCTCGCCATCTGACACAGATACACTTACGGTGTAACTTGCATCAGCATCTACAGCGGGGGCGTTTAGCGTGATGTTGGCATCGCTACCCGTAAAGCTCAGTGGTGCAGGTACATCCCAGCTATAAGTTAATGTGCTTTGTTGATCATCAAAGGCGTGCAGGTGTATCGCTGTGCTGCTCCCTTCTTCGACTTGAAGGTCATCTGGTTGATGAATAATTGGCGCGGTATTTTCAGGAGCCGCTTGTACGCTTAGTGCAAAGCTGTAGTTTGCATTCGTTGTAAAGACCTGATTAGTCATTAAATCAGACGCATCAAAGGCAATATCTCCGGCGCTATTTTGCACGCCAATATTCACCAAGTGCGCGTAATTAAGGTTTAACAACGCTGCAAATTCAGCCTGCCAATTAGCTTGATTATCAGCTGTGATCTGCATTTGTTGAGTAAGTAACTCTTGGCCATTTTCATCAAATAACCGAGCTGACACACTACCGCCAACCTCAGCGTCTTGTCCTTGACGAACAAAGTAGCTAATTGCTGTCCAATCACTTGGCTCTGTCGGGGTCGCATCGCTAACGATATTGATATCGCTACAGTTGTAGAAGCCTTCGCCACCGGCATCATCTCGTTGCCAACGCGTGTATAAAATGGCATCGCCACTGCGCCCTTGTGGAATCGACACGCTCATTTCATAGTAACGGTCGTTGTTAGCATCAATGCTAAAATCAAGATTACCGTACTCTTCAACAAGCTCTAGGTCATCCCAAGTAAGCACTTGAGTCGCACTATCAAAGCCCGGTTTTGTTAAATAAAACTGCCAAAAACTCGGGTTATGCGGCGTACTCGCTAAAAAGCGCACTAAAATATCGCCATTTGCATTAGGAATAACCTCACTGCGTTGCCAATGCGCTGAAGGTAAATCCATACCGCGTTTTTCTGGGTCGCCTGCGGCACATAATCGGCCATCAGGTACACTTTGTTTTACTGCTTCAAGGTCAGTGTAGTTAACCGTATTTGCCGAGTATTCAATATCTTGCACAAACTGCACATGCCCTGCTTCAACAAACGCTGCGCGACAAGCAAGGTTAGGGATCCCTGTGCCATCAGCAGGCCACCAGTACCCGCCATCAGCATTACAAAATGCTTGGCGTGCCTTCGGGCTTCCTAAGAATCCGTGGGCATTCACATGGCTTGATGCACAGGCAAGCAGCATGCTGGTTGCCACTGCCGATAAAGACAATGCCTTTGATTTCATTACTTTCATTGTTGTTCTCGCTGTAGAAATGCGGAGCAAAGTCCTTGCTCCGCTTAGTTGGTTAAAGCGTGCAACTCACCGTCCAGTCAGCAGATGTGCCTGGCTCTGTGCTCGTCCACCACTTTGCTTCGTAAATCACGTTGTTGTGATTCATTAGGTCGCCGCCAACAGCATGGCTTGGATTACCAGCCCAATCCGTTTGCGGCCAATTTGGATACACAGGGATGCTTGCTACATCAATACCATTACAGCTTCCCTCGCCCTCCGTATCACCACCGGTGTTACCGCCAGTATCACCACTGCCAGCAGTGCCATCTGGTAGCATTGGGTATTCGTATTTGAAGGCGTAGGTTTTGCCATTTTTCTCAATCGTGAAGTTAGATGGGCCCGTAATTGGCATGTAGTACATAACTTGCGCCTCAACGGTTTCACCAGTGTTAAACGACTTTTCGATACCGCCCCACTCATTCACTAAGGTGATTGAAAAACGATGGAACTCATTTTCAAAGCCGCCGATATTATCGCCAGCAGCATTCGAGCCATTCGCTTCAACAGCCATGCCGAGCTTTTCTTGTGCATTCCAATTTGATTTGAAAATTGCCGAGGTAGAAACGGGCACATCAAAGCTGATTTTCGCGCCGCTTAAGTCGATATCTGAGTTATTGGTGAATGCGAATGTAGGTGAAATTGGGTAGTTATCATCACCAATTGGGAAGTCTTTCACTGTAAAGCTTACGTCAACCGCTTCGCTTGGCAGGGTAAAATCGACATTGCCTTGATGAGTGTTGTAAGCCACACCACTTTGGTTAAATTTATCGTAAGCAAGTGTGGTTAAGCTTGAGCCCATGAAGTACTCACCTTTCGCTGAGTCATAATCATAGTCACCGGCAAGCTCCCAGAACATGATGCCGCCAAGGCCATTGTTGATAACATAATCAACTTTGGTTGCCATTGATTGCTCATCTTCAATTGATAAGAAAACCTTTTTCTCTGCATTCCAAAGCCATGGAGCAACTGCTACATCATCGTAGTAACGTGTATAAGTACCTGTTAATACATCGTCTGCATCGGTTTCTGGCGTTAGGCCATAAATTTCAAGGTAAGAAGGGTTAATACCATTTTCGAGATTTTTCGCATGCCATAATGGGTTCGAACCTGCAGGCATTTCTTCACCCACATCGTTCTTATCGTGCCATAGGTTATCTATGCCAAGTGCACCATTACCGCATTGGTTTTTCTCACCAACGCCTGTCCCTTTCGCACATTTTGATTGATCTGGAAGCGCTGCTTGGCCCCATAAACCATTAGTACCACCCGACACATCTTTAAAGCCACGAGTGTAATATGGAATACCAATATTGATTCGACCCGCAGAAACCGCACCGCGGAAGTAACGCACAGCCCAATCCGTATTTAAGTAACCGATTCCTTCAAACTCAGCGGTGGTATAAACGCCCCATTGCGCTAATTCAGAATCAAGACCGGTATCAAACAAGGCTGCGTTATGGCCTACATGTGAATTCCATGCACCATGTAAGTCATAAGACATAATGTTAACGTAATCGAGATACTTCACGCTTTGGAATGTTTCCATGCCACGTAATAAGTAACCTGAAGATGGCGAAGCAATCGTTAACAAATAATGCTTACCAGCCTTTTCACCTGCAATATCAAGTTCTTCACGTAGTTTTTGCATCAATACACGATACGATGCATTAAGGCCTGCGCGACGCGCATTAGAGATAGGAAAATCATCAGGGTGACCTGAGTCATTCATTGACGATGGGTATTCGTAATCAATATCGACACCATCAAAGCCGTAAGTTTCAATAAATTCAACGGCGCTTTTCGCAAAAGCATCAATCCCCGCTTGGTTCACTGAGCCATCGGCATTGGTTGTCATCGTGTAGAAACCACCGCTGTTTACGCGAGTTCCGTCTTCACCAAAATAACCACCGGTTTCAGCCCAGCCACCTACAGAGATTAAGGTTTTTACATCTGGGTGTTGTTTTTTGAATTTATTGAGTAAGTTAAAGTGACCTGTGTAACTAAAGCTTGGATCCATTTCAGCGCCTGTTACGCCCGGCCAAGTCATGTTTGTCGCTGGGTTGCCAGCGGCATTTGGATCACCAATCGAGACCTTGTTATTGCCATCAACATGCGCAAAGGCATAGTTAATATGGGTGATCTTGTCCCAAGGAATATCATTCACTAAGTAGCTTGGCTGACCATTGGCACCATTTCGCCAACTCGTAAAATAACCAATAACTCGGCGTGGATGATCGGCGCCCATTTTCTCGCGGCCATTTGTATCATACACACTACAGTATGGGGTATTCACACCCGGTGTTTGGTATAAGCCTTGCGGTTTACAATCGCTACCAGGTTCTGTTGCTTCAACAACATTCACAACTTTGCTTTGTGTATCCGTCGCGCCTTCGTTATCGGTCACTGTTAAGGTAAATGAAAATTGCCCAAGTGCAGGAGCTTGCCACGTATAACTTGAAGAAGCGGCACTTGCTTGATGAACTTCAGTGCTGTTTTCAGTTAGCGATAACGCAGTCACTTGGCCATCGCTATCAGTGCCAGAAAGCGCAAACACCACACTGTCACCCACCGTTACTTGTGATGGCTGTGAGCTAAATTCAATGCGTGCCACTGGCGCTTGGTTAACCGGCTCAACGTCATCAGACACAGTCACTGAATGTGCAACCGCTGTAGAGGTTAGCCCTAAATCATCCGTTGCGACCGCGCTTATCACATGGCTGCCTTGCGTTGCTTGCCAGCTCGCTGAATAAGGTGCGCTTGTCACTACACTCAGCGATGTACCATCAACAAAAAACTCTACACTTGCCACGCTACCATCAGGATCAGCGGCGACAGCGCTTATGACAACGCTGTCACTTGCGGTAAATAAAGAACCCTCTGCGGGTGTTAAGCTGCTAATTTGAGGCGCTTGATTTTCATTGACAACGCTGTCACAAACCCCCAATAAACGCCACTCTTGATCGACACCAGAAGTCTCCACAGGGTTGGTTTGCGTCCACCACTTAGCTTCATAAGCGCTACCTTGTGCCTGAACCCGATCACCACCAACATGTGTTTGCCCTTGTTGCCACACTTCTAAGTTGCTGCAATCAATCGCAGCCTGTGCTGTAAAGCCGTATAAACCTAGTGACAGCGCACTCAGTTTAAAGGCATTTTTTATTAATTTATGCGAGCTCATTCGCTTCCTCCGCCCAAAGTTTTAATAACATTTATTTTACAAACTAAACTTTAAAGTAACACAAAGCGCTATTACGTCAAGCTCACACTTACCTATAAAGGGTAAAATAAACACACTTTTTGATGTATGATTTAGTTAAAAACACTAAAAAAGAATTAATTATTTTTATCGAAAAGCAAAAACGAGGATGATTCTACCGAGTAAAAATGAACATAAAATTAACAATATTTTAACCACGGAAAGCACGCCACTCCTAGTTTGTATAAAAAACAAACAACACTTGTGTGAGGGTAGGCGAAAATAATTATCGTATCGATTATGGGTATATAACGAATAAATTAGTTTTCAGGTAAAAATTTCTATAAAAATTGAGTGAAAATTATTCTTAACACGAAATTTAGTCATAAAAAAAGCAAACACTCAGTGTTTGCTTTTCACAAAAATCCTATTTGAACACAACTTAATTAAGCAGCGATTAAATAGGACTCTCGTCCTGCATGTTTTGCCTTACGTTGATATGCACCTTTACCTTTTTTAGGTTTCTCTACTTTTGCGGTGAACAGCTTAGATGTCACCATTGCGGCGTACACATTATCGTTAATTACACCACGACCAGTATCAACTAAGCCTTGTGTACGTTGTTTCTTTTTGCTCATTTTTTGCTCCTATTTAAAGTGTTGCGAGTATATACCTAGCCTAGCGCTACGCAAGTATTTTTAAGGAAAAAACGATGATTTTTTACCCCTTATTTTGTCTTACTCGTTTTGACTAAACACCATGCCTTGTTGTCATTTTACTGACTAAATTCGTATTTTGATTGCATTCATTACCTAACTGCTGGCAAAACTAGCGAAAACAACCATAGTTAATTAAAAACAAACAGGATTACGATGACTGACTTTCTCTTAATCGCCTATATTTTCCTTATTGCAGGCATTATTGCCGTGCCTATTGCCAGCAAGTTTGGGCTTGGCTCAGTGCTTGGCTACTTACTCGCAGGTATTGTTATTGGGCCAACACTGACATTTTTAAATGTTGATGTGATTGCCATCCAGCATTTTGCTGAGTTTGGTGTGGTAATGATGCTGTTTATTGTTGGCTTAGAGCTCGAACCCAAAGCGCTTTGGTCAATGCGAAAACAACTTATTGGCCTTGGTGGCGGACAAGTGATTTTATCAGCTGCCGCGTTTACTGGGATTGGTTTAGCATTTGACCATGCTTGGCAAACAGCACTTACAATAGGCTTAATATTATCGCTTTCATCGACCGCTATTGTACTGCAAACGCTTTCAGAGCGCGGGCTATTAAAATCAGATGGAGGCCAAGCCTCATTTAGCGTACTACTCACCCAAGACATAGCCGTTATTCCTATGCTTGCGTTTATTCCCTTGCTTGCTTTACCTGAATTAGCACCCGCCATTGCAGATACAGCCCATGCAAGCGAAGACGGTCATGGTGGTTTGAGTTTGGTAGCAAACCTTGAGAGCTGGCAAGCAGCGCTAGTTACTTTAGGCATGATTGCGCTCGTCGTTTTTGGCGGTAACTACTTAACCGCCCCCATTTTTAGATTTGTCGCACAAGCACGGCTTCGTGAGCTATTTACCGCTACAGCCCTATTCTTTGTTATAGGTATCGCTTTAATGATGTCGTTAGTTGGCTTATCACCTGCACTTGGCACCTTTTTAGCGGGTGTTGTGCTTGCAAATTCACCTTATAAACATGAGCTCGAAAGTAATATCGATCCCTTCAAAGGACTATTACTAGGATTATTCTTTATCACCGTTGGCGCGAGTATCAACTTTCAATTACTCGCAGATAACCTTGCTACCATCGTGCTATTAACCGGCGCACTGATTGTAACTAAAACAGTTGTGCTATTAATTTTAGGCCGCATTTTTGGCTTAAGAGGCGCCGCACTTTGGTTGTTAGCACTAGGGCTTGCACAAGCTGGTGAGTTTGGTTTTGTACTACTGGCTTACAGTGTGTCTAATAATGTTTTAGCCGCAGCCGTTGCCGACCAACTATTACTGGTTGTGACCTTATCAATGCTGCTTTCGCCGGGGTTATTTATTCTCTATCAACGTGTGATAGCACCGCGCTTTATTTGTGAGCAAGCAGGAAAAGAAACAGAAGAGTTCCCTGATGATAGCCATGTGATCATCGCAGGCTCAGGCAGAATGGGTGGACTTGTTGACCGTATTTTACAAGCTGGCGGCTATAAAACCACCGTGATTGATTACAACTACAAACAACTTGAGGCCCTTGAGCGTGTTGGTATTCGTAACTTTTTTGGTGATGCCACTCGACCAGATCTACTCAGTGCTGCAGGCATTGAAGATGCAAAACTGCTGGTTGTTGCGCTTGATGATGCCGAACAAATCACTAAATTAGTTCGTTATGCGATGCAAAATTACCCGCATTTACATGTGGTTGCCCGCGCTGTAGACCGCCATCATGTATACGATTTATGGGCTTACGGCTGTCGAGATATTATTCGCGAAACCTACGACAGCACCATGCGCATGGGCCGTTCATCATTTGAAGCACTCGGTATTGAACGAGAAAAAGCCCAAGAAATGGTCGATATTTTCAGTGAGTTTGATAAAGAAATGCAACGAGAAGCTGCCGATGTCTACGAGATCGGCGTGCCATTCGAAGAAAACCATGCCTATATCGAACGTATCACCAAATTATTCGATGAAAAAGAACCCGAAATAAAACAACAAATGCGCGAGATATGCGAGCGAGTTAAAAGGGACTAGGTTCGAGGGGTTAGGGACTAGGAGCTAGGTTCGAGGTTCGAGGTGCGAGATACGAGATGCGAGGTGCTAGGTGTGAGAATAAACGCGATATAAAATCGCTGCTACAGGCTCGTATCTCGCACCTCGAAACTCGCAAACTTTCCCCTTGCAACTTTCCCCTTGCAACTCTCTCATTAAAGACAGCTGTCATTAATTAGAGCGACAAATGTCGGATACTACAATTAAGCAAAAAAATAGCGCCGTTAGGCGCTATTTAAGTTTCATATCAACTTAGGAATTAAAAACTAAAACTTAGTTTTGCGTAGTAGGTCATACCATCAAAACCATAAGGTAGTGCTCGAACAGGGTATTTAAAAGCTTTATTCGTAATAAAATCAAGCGCTTCATCTTCGCCTAGCTCGTCTGGCGTTACATCAAAGATATTATCAATACCCGCCGATAGCATGAGTTCGTCAGTTAGCTGATAGCCCACGTTAACATCCACTAATACCGCTGATTCTACCGTGCTTGTGTCTTTAAACTCACCGGTAGGTGATAACTCATCAGGCAAGCCAATGTGGTCATTACCAAAGTATTTAACGTCTGTTTCACCATAGTAGTTAAAGCGTAGCATGCTGTTGAAATCGCCACGATCGTATTCAAACGTTAGCGTTGCACGCTCACCAGGTTGACCATCTGTTAAGAAACTACGCTGTAAATCATCAAGGGCGATTGACTCAGGAATACCCTCAGGTGCATTTACATCATCAATTTCAGTTTCGTTAATGTTACCCGCAAAGGTTGCTGAGAAATTACCGTCATACAAATCGGTGCGGTACGAAGCAATAATATCAACCCCTTTGGTGGTTGAATCAACTGAGTTTGAGAAGTAGTTAGCTTGCTGTGCTCCTGTTGCATTAAGCGCGGCCACGGCCTCGGCACTAAACGAAACATCGTCCGCCGACATTAAGCTGCCAAGGGTAATTCTGTCTTTAATAGCAACATGGTAAAAATCAACGGTTAGCGATAAATCGCTGGTTACGTTGTAAACAAAACCTGCACTTAAGTTTTCTGAGCTTTCAAGGCCAAGGCTATCAACGCCAAGTGCTGACGGAAAATCAGAGCCCGCTGTTGCTGTGAATGATTGCAATAACACGCCACCAGCACCTAAGTTTGTGGTGTAGGCTGTATAGGCACTTTGTTGCAGTGATGGTGCTCTAAAGCCAGAAGAAATCGCACCACGCACGGCAAAGTCATCGGTAATTTCATAGCGCGTTGCGAGCTTACCAATGATGTCATCACCTGCATCAGAGAAGTCTTCATAACGAAGCGCTGTGCTTACTTGCCATGCGTCCGTGATCAGCGTTTCGGCATTTACATAAAATGCATAGCTGTGACGGCTCTCTTTGTTTGACGCTTCAGGGCGCAAACCGTTATAAGCTTGGAAACCACACTCAGCAAATACGCTGCTGTCATTTACCGCAGGGTATGAGCTATCTGAATTAGCTAAACCACACGCATAAGAGGCTTCTTCGCCCGGCACGATTTCATAGTTTTCTTTACGGTATTCAGCACCCACAGATACGTATAATGGCTCGCTGCGACCAATATCAATAATACCATTAAGGTCTGCATTAACGGTTGTTTGATCAAATCTAAAACCACCTGAGTATCCGCCTGAAGGGCCCGCGTTAGCAGCAATATCAGCATCACTTGCATCTGGGTTATTCGCCACATATTCAGCAGCATACGAGGCGTTTAGGGTGTTTTTTGACGTGAAATCATAGCTGTTTTCACCATATACGGCAGATACGTCATAGCTCCAATCTGGATTTAACTCTCCGCGCAGCCCTAGTGAAAACGAAATATCTTCGGCTTCGTTATCAATACGAGGTAAAAAGCCATCGCCATATACTTGCACAACGTTCTTCGCTGCTTGGTCAAAGTTACGGTAAAAACCATTACCTAGCGCAGTACGGTTTGAGTATCCGCCAAATGAGTAAAGCTCGGTCTCACCAAATGGTAATGCCATGTTATAAAACACAGAGGTAAATTCGCTATCAGCATTACCCTGTCCCCAACGAACTTCGTCAGACAGCGTACCGGCTGTTACATCAACTGAGCCACCAGTATCACGCTCTGCGCGGTTGGTGCCATCAGCATCACGGTATTCTAAAGAAAAGTTAATGAAGCCGCCTTCATCACCTAAATCAAAGCCACGGTTTAAACCCATTGAAATAGTGTCACCATCGCCTTCACCTGTACTACCTGCTTGCACATAGCCCGTTGTAACACCGGTTGAATCGTTTAACGATAAGTTGATAACACCGGCTATCGCATCAGAACCATATTGCGCAGCAGCACCATCACGAAGTACTTCAACGCCTTTTAACGCAGTAAGCGGAATCGCATTCATATCGGTACCCGCAGCACCGGCACCTACAGTACCATTTAAACCAAAAATAGATTGGTTATGGCGGCGTTTACCATTTATAAGCACTAACGTTTGGTCTGGCTGTAAACCACGAAGAGTCGCAGGTCTAAATAAGTCAGAGCCATCTGACACTTGCGTTCGAGAAAAGTTAAATGAAGGAGCCGTCGCTTGCAGACTTTGGCCCAGTTCAGTGAAACCACCTTTGTTTAAGTCGTCAGCATCAATCAAATCAACCGGCGATGTTGATTCGGTAGCTGTACGATTGGCAACCCGCGAGCCTAATACAGAGATTTGTTCGATGTTTTTATCTGCTTTTACAGCAGATGCTTGCTCTGCTGCCTGCACTGAAGTCGCAGAAACAGCCACACTAACCGCAACGGCCAGCATACTTAAAGAATGTGTTGTCATGTGTATCCTGTTGATATTCCGGCTTTCCTTAAAACAAAAAGACGCCCCTTTTGGAGAAATTAAGAAAAGCACTAAGCACGTGTTGTTGATTTTAGAAATCACGATTTTGAAAGCTAACTCAAGCCTGCGAATTAACTCTTGCAAAACATCCTATCAACAAATCCACAAAATGAAAGAAAAATCAGGTACGACTTAGGTATAAATATTTCCATTTGTAGTATTAATGGAATTTTTAAGGTTGGAATTATTCGTTTTTCAGTAGAAATAAGCAAAATAATGCAACTATCAGCTTATCTCTACTGAGGAGGGAAATGTTTACTTATCTTGCTCAAGCATCGCCAGTTTTTCATCTTCAAGCATTAACGCCATAGTGGCAATCTCAGATAAGCTCTCGTCTAGCGCATTAAAGAAGGTGACAAACCCTTCGCCTAGTTTTTCTGGTTCAGGATGATTTGCCAGCGCCTGATCCCACATTGCAAAAGTAGTAAGTAAATCGAGTGTTGCTTCAAAATTATCAATAAACAACTGGCCATTTTCGCTTTCGTTTTCTTGCTGCGAATCAGCCTTGAGTAAAAATTGTAAATCGCTGTGCCAAATATCTTGGTTCACGATATACGCCGCAATATACCCGCTACAAAAGTCTTGCAATGCTTGGCTTGGTTCATTGCTGTTAACTTCATTTGGGTATAATTCGGCTAAGATTTTCTTTTGTTCAACTTGTGCTTCGGTTACATTGTCGAGCAGCTCAATCATTGCATCGCGCGGCTCTGAATCTGTCATTAAGGTGTTGAATACCGCTTCATCATTATCGGCAATATAATTTGCTAACTCTGACTCACCAAAAAACTCTGAGCAGGCTAACAAACCAGACATATAGCCAATCACTTGATCCAAGCTGACTTGATTAGTTTCGCTTTGACTAGCGAGGTAATTTTTAAATACATCCGAACTTTGTTGGTTAAGCATATTGAGCCTTTACATGTTGTTTTGGTAAGGGTGTATTCCTACCCTAGCGAATTCACAAATTTTTGCAACAACTGAAATGCTGTCAGCTAGTTACAGTCTTCCTGACCTGACTTTGTACCGGGAACACGCAGCTAATTCGTGTGCCCATTCCTTCTGTACTTTGAATATCAATGCACCCTTGATGTTCATGCACTATGGCATAGACCATAGTCATGCCCATGCCGGTGCCTTCACCAACAGGTTTAGTGGTGTAAAAGGGATCGTATATTTTCGCAATGGTTTCTTCTGACATACCGGCGCCATTGTCTTCAACATCGATATAAATATGCTGCTCAAGCTCATACACAGCGACAGATATTTCAGCTTTTGCGCTTAAATTATCACAAGCTTGTTTGGCATTAATTAAGATATTAACAATCACTTGGCTTATGGCGGGTAAGTTACACCAACTTTGTGATATCGGACTGTATTGGGTATGCAAATGGCAATTACGAAGTTGATTAGCAAGTAGTTTAACGGCACTTTTTACCGCCTCGGTCATATCGGCAAATTGCTTGTCGTGACCTTTTGGCCGCGAAAAATCCAGTAAATTGGCAACGATTTTACTGATCCTTTGCAAGCCTTGTGAGGTGTCGCTTATTAGTTCAGGTAAGTCATCAGCCATAAAGCGAAACGAGTGCACTTTATTAAGCTCTGTTAACTGCTTACAAAACGTGGCTTTATCAGTATCGTTGCAGGCAAATTCATCACATACAGCAAGTAACTCGCTAAAGTAATTACAGTAATTTTTTAAACAATCAACATTACTGATGCTATAGGCAAGAGGGTTATTAATTTCATGGGCAACCCCAGCACAAAGAGTGCCTAAAGTGGCCATTTTTTCGGCTTGAATGAACATAGCTTGATGATGCTCTAAGTCAGCAATTTTTTGCTCAAGCTCACTGTTTAATGCCACTAGAATACGGCTTTTGTCTGCGAGCAATTGTTCAGCTTCTTCTCTGGCCGCTTTTTCTAACAAATAGGCTTGCTTAAAGTCATCCATATTCGTCTCAAACTCTGTTTGTCTCTTTTAAAACCTAGCACAAGGCTTGATTTAAGGCTATGTTATTGATTAACGATGACTCATAGTAAAACGGTATGGCAGAACAAGTTAGCAAGCAACATATTCAGGTTTTATGCATCGATGATGACGAAATCGTGCTGCGCACATTGTTACGCTTATTAGCAGCAAGCAACATCACTGCAAAAGCCTGCTCAGATCCACTTGAAGGGCTAAAGGTTTTGGCTACTTATAGCTTTGATGTGATCATTTGCGACATGCGTATGCCAAATATGGACGGCGCCGACTTCTTTGCGCAAGCACTTAATATTGACCCAGAACCACACCGAATTTTGCTAACCGGTTACTCAGATATCGACAACACCATTGCTGCGGTCAATAAAGGTAAAATTCATGCTTATATTCAAAAGCCTTGGCAGAACGAGTTGCTGCTGCGCAACATTAGTGATGGCATAGAAAAAACCTCATTAAAGCGCCAAAACAAGCAGTTAGAGCAAAAAATAAAAGCGCAAAACAGCCAGTTAAAAGAGCTCAACAACAACCTTGAGCAAATGGTAGAAAAGCGCACTCTACAAATTCGAAAAGTGCTCAAACAACTCGAAGAAGTCAACGAGCGTGAAAAACACGAACACCGTGCCACGTTCGAAATTTTATATAACTTTATTAATGCCAACCCTTACCTGGATGGTATGCAAGCGCAAAACATCGCCGCTACCAGCAAGCAAATTGCAGAACAACTTGGCTTAGATAAACAACATATCAATATGGCTGAAATGGCAGGTTACCTTGCACAAATTGGCTTGCTCGCCATGGAGCCTGAGCTGTATAAAAAACCAACCAGGGAACTCACAGAAAACCAAAAAAAGATTTTTTACACCCACCCAAGTACCGCTCAGCTGATGCTCATGCCAGCGACCCATTTACATGATGTCTCTGAAGCTATTTATTACCAATTTGAACATTACAATGGCTCGGGCACGCCGAAGGGCTTAAAGGGCAAAGAAATACCAATTACGGCGATGATTTTAGCGGTAGCCCGCGATTTCTGGCAGGCAATTGCGCACATCACAGTGCAAGATAACAGCCGTTACGAAAGCGCGCTTGATCAGCTACGGCTATACAGCGGCACTCACTATCACCCAAAAATTTTAGACGTATTAGATAGCATAAAAATAACCTGTGCGAGCGATCAAAAAGTCGGCACCATGAAAATTATCTCGGCTCAAGATCTTAAAAACGGCATGGTACTTGGGCACGCACTAAGAAGCTACGACGGTATTTTGTTATTACCTAAAGGGCATGTGTTTGGCGCAAAATCAATTGCAAAACTGCAGCAGCTTGAAGCAAGAAAACCAAATCCTTTCAGGATCATGATCAAAAATTAGCGAATAAAGTGATCACATAATCAGCTTACTTCGTTACAATGTGATTTATATTACGATTACTTCATATAGGAGCACTCAGTGTCGCGATTTTCCGCCATTACCGATAAGCCTCATGACGGCCGATTCAACAAAAAAACGGGCATTTTACTGACCAACTTAGGGAGCCCAGACGCCCCTACTACCGCGGCACTTAGAACTTATTTACGCGAGTTTTTATCGGACCCTCGCATTGTCGAGATCCCACGTTTTATTTGGATGATCATCCTTTATTGCTTTGTCCTTACGTTACGCCCAAAACGCTCAGCAGCACTTTATAAAAGCATCTGGACTGAAAACGGCTCACCGCTCACGCATATTACCCGAGAGCAAAGCAAAAAATTGGCAGCCCTTTTAAAAGACAAAGGACACCACGACACTGAAGTGGTCATGGCCATGCGCTACGGGAACCCTTCAATTGAAGCGGGCCTTGAAGAGCTGCGCGAAAAAGGCATCACTCGCGTGATTGTACTGCCAATGTACCCGCAATATTCAAGCACTACTATTGGCTCAACGTTTGATGCTGTATCGAATGTTCTTCGTAAGTGGCGCTGGGTGCCTGAGCTACACTTTATTAATGGCTATCACGACAACCCGACATACATTGATGCCCTAGCCGCTAGCATTAGCGAAGATCTAAATGCCCATGGCACGCCGCAAAAATTGGTGTTTTCGTACCACGGTACACCTAAACTGTTTTTAGAAAACGGCGACCCTTACTATTGCTTTTGTATGCAAACCACCCGTTTAGTAGCAGAGAAACTTGGCTTTGAGAAAGACTTTGCTGTAACAACTTTCCAAAGCCGTTTTGGTAAAGCTGAATGGTTGAAGCCATACACAGACGCAACCCTTGAAAGTTACCCTGCTGAAGGTATTAAAGACGTTGCAATTCTAAGCCCTGCATTTAGTGCCGACTGTTTAGAAACGTTAGAAGAACTCGAAGGCGAAAACCGCGAAAACTTTGAACACGCAGGCGGTGAAAAGTACCGCTACATTCCTGCATTGAATACCCGCGATGACCATATCAATGCGATGTTTGAAGTAATAAAACCATTACTTAAATAACGAAAGGCCCTAGCTATTATATACAGTAACTAGGGCCTTTTTTAATATTGAAGCGTGTCATTAATCTTTACGTGTCATAACCAAGGTCACCGTACCTGCAACAATACCCCAAAATGCAGAACCAACCGAGAACAAAGTTAGGTTAGACGCTGTAACTAAAAAGGTCACGATAGCAGCTTCGGTATAATAAGCCTCTGTTAAGGCTTGCTGTAAGCTGCTCGCAATGGTGGCAAATAGCGCAATACCTGCCAACGCCAAAATTAATGCCTGTGGCAAACTTGCTACCAAACCGACCAAGGTTGCCGCAAGGAGCGCCATAATAATGTAAAAAACACCACCAGCAATGCTTGCCCAATAACGTTTGCTTGGGTCTTTATCGGCCTCAGGGCTCATACAAATGGCAGCCGTTATAGCCGCCAGGTTAATGGCATAACCACCAAATGGTGCAATAAATACATTTAATAGTCCGGTTACATTTAGCGCTGCCGATACAGGGGCTTTGTATTGGTGCGCTTTTAAAACAGCAATACCCGGTAAGTTTTGCGACGTCATGGTCACAATAAATAGCGGCAACCCAACACTTATCATAGCGTTCAAGTCAAACTCAGGCGCAATATAAGCAAACTCGCTCATTTTCCACTGCCAGCTAGAGGTATCAATTTGCCCTGTTACACCTGCCATTAAAAATCCCGCCACAACCACAGCAAGCATAGCAAAGCGTGGAAAATAACGCTTACCACATAAATAAACAGCCACCATTAAACCAATGACTAAAGGTAGCTCATTCATAAAGTTGAACACATCAATACCAAAATTCACCAGCACGCCTGCAAGCATGGCACAGGCCAGTTGGCTAGGGATCTTGTTCATCATTTTTTCGAACACGCCGGTAATACCAGATAAAAACACCAGCGCAGCAGAGAACATAAACGCGCCAACAGCTTGGTTTAAGCTATAACCTTGAGCACTTGAAATAAGGAGTGCCGCTCCGGTTGTTGACCACGCGATAAGAATGGGCACTTTGTAGTAATAAGACAACGCAATCGAGCTGACGCCCATCGCAAGACCCAGCATTAACACCCAACTGGCAACTAAATCAGGTGTGCCACCTAACACCATAACAACCTGATAAATAAGCGCGATTGAACTGGTAAAGCCAATAATAACGGCCACTAACCCCGCGGTTGCTCGACTGATGAGCTGACTCATGTACACACTCTCCTTGGCAATTAAAAATCTACCATATCCTATGATTTGCCAGATGGCACTGTACACTTTTGTAGTATTTTAAGATTTATTTACTATACAGAAGAGGCATTTACTGCAATGCCAAACATTAACAAAATTTAATTTTCTCTCCACCTTCAAGCAATCCTTGCTTAGTTAAACTGCAAACACTGACTAATTTAAGGAGCAATCATGACAAAACTAATCAATCAAAATCGCCTATCAATTATTTCGTTAGCAACAATCAGTGTACTACTTTCAGGCTGTGGCAGTAGTAGTAAGAGTGAGGAACCTGTACAAAATACTCTCACTTTACCTAGCTTATTAGTCGGTGAGGTAAGTGCGATATCAAGTAACAGTATTACAGTTAACCAACATCAAATAGCCACAAATAATGCTGACATTGAGGTAGGTGACAACCACGCATTAATCAGCGATCTAAAAGTAGGTATGATGGTTGAAGTTGAAACGAATGGTAAAGAAGCAACTCAGATTGATTACGATCCAAGTTTTAAAGGGCCTGTTAGTATCAATGAACAAGGCGCTACAATTGCGGGCTTCAAGTTAAATAATTTAAATACCGAAGACCTTTCAAATGGTAGCCTTGTTGAATTAAGCGGTTATAACAATAGCCATAGTGAATTCACGGTTACCTACCAACAACCATTAACTAACAGCGCAGAGTTAGAACTCGAAGGTTTCATAACAGATCTAAACACTGCCTCTTATACTTTTAAACTAGGTGATTTAACTGTTCAATATCAACAGGCAGATATCGACGGCGCATTAGAAAACAATCAATTCGTTGAAGTGGAGGGCCGCTTAGAAGGTAATTTATTAATGGCACAAGAGGTTGACGCTGAACATAACTTTACAGCCGATGACGATCTAGATACAGCGCTGTTTGGTACAATTACCTTCATCAACAATGACGCTTCCTTGGTTACCCTAAACAATCAATGGCAAGTGAGTATTACGGATCAAACTAAATTTGAAGATATCACTCGCGCCACATTAACCATAGGAGATACGATAGAAGTAGATGCCATCTGGCAACAAGCTAACAATTGGTTTTTAGCCCAAGAAATAGATCTAGAGAAAAGCCACACTTCGCCTAATTTAAGCAGTAATTTTAGTGTTTCTGGCTTTGCCAATTACAGCAATGGCAACATTATTATCAATGGCATCAGCTTGAAAATCACAAATAGAACCGTTTTTGAAGATGGGTTAACAGCAGATACTCTTTCAGGTGAATGGTTAGAGCTTGAAGGTCTTATTGATGGACAGAGCTATATTGTCAGTGAAATCGAACGTGATAACAGCAATGAACCTCTTGAATTAAAAGGCATAGTAACAGTAACTGAATCGCAACAGGCTAGTTTATTCGGCTACATCAGTGAAGATAACAGCTTAGCGAGTTTTACAGAACAATATGTTGATCTAGAATGCCAGTGGGTACAAGATAACATCGTACGTGCATGTAAGCTTGATGATTAACAACAAAATACAACAATGGCAGCACTAAACGTGCTGCCAAACTAATGTCGAAATATTATGAAAAAACTAGTTTTAACTTGCCTGTGCTTAATTTCTGGCCTTGCTTTTGCTGCAAGTTCAGCCATTTTTAATATGCTAGATTCAAGCACAGCCCCTGCCCCGACTGAAGTTTTATATAACATAGAACAACACTATGCGAAAAATGCCGTTATTGTTGAGTTTGAACTGGAAATTGAAAATGGTCAAAGCGTATTCGAAGTCACTTTATATGAAGCTAAAAAACAACGATTTATCGAATTACTTTTAGACAGTGCGGGAAAGGTAATAGAGCTTGAGTATGAAGCTCCGGAGCTTGATGAACAAGAAGAAATAGCAGCTGCTAATTTAATGAGCCGTAAAGGTTACACATTACATGGTTTAGTAACACAACTAGATAGTGAGCCAACACACTACCTAATTGAAGCCCAATTAGAGCAAGACATGGGTATCACATACATGGTCGCCACATTCGTGACCAGCAAAGGGCGTCACAAAAAAGCGATTGATCTTGAGACGGGTAAGAACTTACCTTTGCTTCGTTGGGGCAATTAATGAAACTATTATTAGTTGAAGACGACCAGCAAAATCGCGAGTTTTTATACAAGGCTTTTATTGAGCAAGGCTACACTTTAGATTGCGCAGAAGATGGTCAACAAGGGCTTATGCTAGCGACGTGTGAACATTACAACGCGATTATTCTAGATCGTATGCTTCCTAAGCTTGATGGTTTACAGGTATTGTTAGCATTAAGAGCAACCGGCAAAACAACGCCAGTATTAATACTATCAGCACTAGATAAAGTAGACGACAGAGTGACAGGTTTAAAAGCCGGCGGTGATGATTATCTAACAAAACCCTTCTCTTTTTCTGAATTAGCTATTCGAGTCGAAAACTTAATAAAACGGCATACCTTTCATGCCCCACTGAGCACTAAAATTAGTCTTGCCAATTTAACGCTCGACTACAGTAATCAACGAGTTGAAGTAAACACTAAAACTGTTAATTTACAGCCCAAAGAATTTAAATTGCTTAGGTATTTATTAGATCACCAAGACAAATTAGTCACCCGTACCTTATTGTTTGAATCGGTATGGGAATATCATTTTGATCCTGGCACCAACGTTATTGACGTGCATATTGCGAGGCTTCGTAAAAAGCTCACAGAAGCGTCCGCGCAATTAGAAATCGAAACTGTTCGCGGTGTCGGCTACCGCTTAAAAGCTAGTGAGGGTTAATGTACGAAAATAACCTACGTTTGTTCGACCCAAGAAAAAGCTCAGTTTGGCGTTTAACATTGGCCTTTGCAGCAATTACCGCTGTTACTTTATTACTTGCGATTACTTTAATCTACCAACTGTTACTTGGCGAGCAAAGCCGTCAAGTTGAACGGCGCCTTGATGCCGAAAAAACACGTATCGAAGCGCTCGCCTCCGAATTTGACAAGCAAAGCTTTTTTCAACAGCTTGATGTTTTCAGAAGCGAAGGTGATATTTTAATTTTTTGGCAGAGTGATTATGAACAAAGCCAGCAGCTAAGCTTTTTACCCGATAATATCCCCTCACTCCCTGAAACAGTTGTTTTTCCTGTTCTTGATACCGGACGAGGTCAAATACGCCTACTCACAACAGGCAAAGTTAAAACCGTTTATGGCAATATCGTGCTTGCCACTGCCACAGAGCATTTACAACGTTTAATCATCGATTTCAAATCAATCGCTAGTTGGACTTTTATCTTAGCAATAGCGTTAACAGGCTTGTTTGGTTACCTATTTTCTCGTCGACACTTGCGTCGTGTAAACTACTTCAATGCAACAGCCGAACAAGTCCAAAATGGCAACTTAAGCGCGCGTTTATCCCATAAAGATAAAGGTGATGAATTTGATCGTTTAGCAGCTCACATCAATACAATGCTCGATGCAGTAGAGGAAAATTTCGCTTTGGTACAGGGAATTACCGATAATATCGCTCATGATCTAAAAACCCCACTGACACGATTAAAACTTAATTTAGAGCAGCGTTTACAAAAGCTGCCAGAAATGGGCTACGAGCTTGAACAGCTCAATAGTATCATTAACACCTTTGACGCCATGCTAAAGCTCACACGTTTAGAACATGGACAGTTTCCGCTACAGCTCGAAACAATTGATAGTAGTCAACTTGCCAATGATATTAGTGAAATTCTACAACCCAGTGCCGAACAAAACGGTCAATCAATTGATGTCGCTATTTCTTCACCTTGGCAATTAAGCGGTGATCGAAACCTGTTGTTTCAAGCAATTTTTAACCTAGTCGAAAATGCTATAAAGTACGCTGGTAAGGGCGCAACGATTAAAATAATAATTGCTGAAAAAAGTATATCAGTTGTCGACAATGGTAAGGGTGTCAATGAACATGATTTACAACAGCTCACAAAACGCTTTTATCGCAGCGATCCGGCGCGTCAAAAAGAAGGGTTTGGTTTAGGCCTTGCAACCGTACAAGCAATTTGCAACCGCCATTCACTCAACTTATTTCTAAGTTCAGAAAATGGCTTTTGTGCAAAAATAACCGAAGATTAAGCTGCGCTCTCAGCTGCTTTTTCTTGCGCTTCTGGTTTTGTGGGCTTATCAAAAATACCTAAACGAATGCGAATGAAGTGCAAAATCTCTTTGGCTACATCAATACCCAACGCACCTTCTAAGCCTTCAAAGCCTGGACTTGAGTTTGCTTCACAAATTTTAAAGTGCTGCTCATCAAACAATAAATCGATGCCTGCTACATCAAGGTTGAGTACGTTCGCAGTTTGGGTTGCAAGCCATTCGATTTCTGGCGTAATAGGAAATGACTTACCTGTACCACCAGCACTGACATTAGCTTTAAAGTTTTTACCCTGTGAGTTACGTTCCATACACGCAACAGCACGGCCACCGATAGTAAGTACTCGCAAATCACGACCATGACTCGACTTAACAAACTGCTGTAAAATGATGTTTGCTTGTGGGTTTGCCGCTTCAATCAGCTGCATTAAGTCATCAAACTCTTCTTTTGATTTTGATAAGAACACGCCACTGCCCTGCGAGCCCGATAACGTTTTAATAACCACAGGAAAGCCAATCTGCTTTTCAACCAAATCAATATTCACCGGAAACTTAACCAACATGGTATTTGGCGTAGGTAAATTACATTCAGCAAGAATTTGCTGTGCAAACAGTTTGTCTTTCACTGTTTCGATTGATTGCGAGCTATTGACACAATAAACGCCTAAACGCTCAAGGTGGCGAATAATCGCCAGCGCAAAATAGGTTGTACTTGCACCCATGCGAGGAATAACAAAGTCTGGTAGCTCAACAGATTGACCATCAATTAAAATACTTTTACCGTCTTCACGGGTAATAGTTAGATCAAATTGATCTGGCGAGTAAACTTGTAAATCTATACCCTCTTCTTTGGCTGCAGCAAGTAAACGTTCTACTTCATAGGTTTCTTGCTTTAACAAGCCTTGGCTATCTTTATAAATGATCCACCCGCGCATGGTCGGTACCTCTAGTCTTGAAGTTTCGTTGACAAAAAAACGCGGATTATGCTCAGCATTCAGAGCCGAGTAAAACAAATTAATTTTATCGACACGATAATAAAAACCACTACTTAGTGATTAACTATTGACCGAGTTGTTAACTTGAGGTAAAAACTAACAATGAATTAACATAAAAACCCGTAAGAGAAACATGTGAACAGGACGCTTGCATTAATCTTCATTCTGCCACTTACAGCATTTGCTCTGAATGAGTGGCATATTCAAAGTGATGGTTTTAAAACAAAACCAAGCACACAGCAGTTTGTTGCCTCTTACAAAGCAGAAGCCGATCAAATAGCCCCTCAGCCCATTGTGAACTTAACTGCGCCACTTAATCAGCTATCTAATCATGCGCACGATTACCTATACAAACAAGGCCGTTTGCCTGACCAATTAGCAAACACCGCGTTCAGCGAATTTGATTTAGACACCCTAAAAACCCTACAACCTGGCGATCACTTTATTTTAGTGATCGACGAATACCTCAGTTACACCGTCGAAATTAGTAACATCATCGAAGCCAGCAATGGCGATAGAAGTGTATTTGGCAAGGTCAATGATCAAACTAAAACAGGTCATCAAGCCGTGATGACCCTCACAGAAAACACCCTACAAGGCCAATTTGACGCCGGTAAGCAAAGCTACAAGTTTCAAAGCCATGGTGAGTACGGATGGGTAACGAAGTTGTAGGTTACTAGCTTACGAGTTGCTAGCTACAAGGGGAAAGGGGAAAGTTAGCGAGTTACAAGATACAAGGGTAAAGTTACGAGTTTCGAGATGCGAGATGCGAGTCCTAGCACCTAGAACCTAGTGCCTAGCGCCTTTCCCCTTTCCCCTTTCTAACTTTCCCCTCACCAACTCACACCTACTCCTCAATCGCCGGCCATAAACTTTCACCGTCGCTGTCGATTGGGCTTAAAATCTCAAGGCCTAGAATTTTGGCGATCAGCGGGTACACATCTAAATTACTTACTTCGTCTAAACGGAGGCCTTGTTTAAAGGCGGGGCCGGTGGCGATAAAGGTTGCAGCCATATCTTCGCTATAAGCGTAACCATGGGTGCCTAAATAACCGGCCATTTTACTGTCGGTAAACACCCGAGGAGCGTCAGTTTGTAAAATAATATCGCCAACGCGTGGGCCTTTATCATAGTGATAATCACGCTTTTGCTGCTCACTTAGCACGATATAGCGACCATCTGCAGCTTTAGCGAGCTTTTTACTGAATCCGCTGATGTCTGCTTTACTATCTGGTTTTGCATAATATAAAACCCGAGGGCCGGTGTTTTGCACTATGAAGTTTTCGTCTTGCGGCAGGCTATCAATTTTAATGCTAAGGCTTGGATCTACAGACACCATACCGTGATCAGACACAATCACTAAGTTAATGTTTTCATCAAGCGCTTTTAAACGGCTCGATAAATCAGCCATTAAGCTATCGAGCTTTTGCACTGCGTCATACGTTTCTTTGGCATCAGGGCCAAACTCGTGCCCCATGCTATCAACCAGCGAAAAGTAGCTAACCACTAAACGCGGGCGCTGCGCTTTTGGTAAGCTCAACCACTGAATAATTTGATCAACACGCTTTTGGTAATCACTGTGTTTTGAATAATGATAAAAGTAATCAGGCAGCATGCCGTTAAAGCGCGCATCTGATTCAGGCCAAAAATAGGTGGCGGCTTTCAAGCCTTGCATTTGTGCAAGGTTCCAAAGCGGAATGCCATTCACCCAAGTGCTATCGTCTTTCCCTTTACCCATTTTGTAGCAGTCGTTACGCTCGGTATCACAAAAGCGGTTCTCGACAATGCCATGATTAACTGGCAATAACCCGGTGATAATCGACAAATGATTCGGGAAGGTTTTGGTCGGATAAACAGGGCGCATTTTGCTTGCTCTCACGCCCTGTTCACTGATTGCTTTTAAGTGTTTCGCTTGGTGTTTTTCAATGTAATCCCAACGAAAGCCATCTATCGAAATAAGTACCACAGATTGCTCTTGCTCCGCTTTTACAAGAGAGCTGAACGCTAATAAACCCGCTAAAACTAATTGCCAAATACGCATGCGAAACCCTTTTTAGTTCAATTTGTTAATTTGCTCAGAAACTTTACCAAACTGTTTTGAAAATTTTGTGATCATGCTTTCAAGCTTTTTCACACTACGCTTTAAACGTGAGCCGTTTATTTGGCTATAAATAAAGCCCCAAACGCCTGTAACCACACTTAACACAATAAACACGGCAACTGGTAGGCCATCTAAGTGTTCAACCACTTGCGGGTAATTATTAAGTAAATCAATGCCAGCATCTGGTACAAGTGTATTAACTAGTGGGTAAAAATCTTGGGCATCAAAGTACCACGCTAGCCCTACTGACGTAAGACCAAGCAATACCATACGGTTAAAGCCATGCACCATACCAAAGTTTCTGACTGAAGAATTGTTGTACTTAATGTCTTTACTCACATTAACCGCATACTCACGGTAATACTCAGAGTAACGCTTAGTATCAACACTGCTGTAGGCGTAATACACCCAATCACCAATATCAACAGAGCCCAGTAAATCTTCACCCGCTTTAAAAATAAACGGCTCACCCGATGCGGTTTCGAGCATGATTTCACCTTTTAAGGTGGTGCTACGATTACGATAAACCTCAACGCGCTCTTTTACATCGCTACCAACATACATGCCACCTCGATAGGTGGTTGTGGTTTCTGTGGTGGTTACGGTTTGGCGGCTTTCATTGGCATGTGCGCTTTGCTCTTTTTCTAATACTTTGCCAAGCACTGCACGGTGATAAATAGTGCCTTTTTCGTTACGTGCCCAAACATTTTTATGCACATAAGGGTTTTCATACGTAAGGCTATACTCATCCATAATGGCATGCTCAAGCTGAGCAATACTGGTTGGTTTTGTTATGCTTGGCTCTAACGCTTTTTGAATGCTAATGGCTTGCTCTTCATCTTTTGCAAGTGACTGTTCTTTTTCAGCAATCGCTTCAACGTGTTGCTTAGCGCCACAGCAATAACAATGTGCAGCATCTTGGCTAATACGCTGCTGGCACGAAATACAAATAACATCTGACTTACTCGGCGTTCTTGCCAGCATGTTATAACCCAATTGATTTAGGGTGGTCGATAGCATCACATCTGTTGCTGCTAAAATCGCATCATACTTTGCTTCTTGTTTGGCTTTAGCTTTTTTATGGTAGTTGTGCTCTGCCATAAATACCCCTATTGCCACAGGCAATGACGCAAGTAGCGCAGGCAAAAACTCAAGCTTTGCAGCAAACAACATGATTAAGAATGTAATAACACTTAGCACAAGCCACAAAATGGTTCCGCCAGTGTAGTTTCGGCTGATGGTTTTGTCCCAGCTGCGATATTGTTGATCGGCAAAATGCACAATCACAACTGGCATAAAGCGGTCATTTTTAACTACCCGCCTAGCATTGCCATCAGCAATGCGATAATTAAGCGTTAACGGTGTTTCCTGAAAAGCAGTGATTACATTGCCCTTTTGTAGGTTAGCAATTACATCTTTTTCTGCATCAACACTAAACTCATGAATAATGCCGTCTTTGTCTTCTACTTCTAGCCACCAATAACCATATAGCATGTTGTCGTTATTGGTTTTATAACGGCGCTTATAGTAATACATTGATTTCACAACGCCTGTGATCGTACTCGCTTGTGGCGCATAATTTTTTACATCAACTAGCAAGTCAGGGCTGAGTTCTTCAACCGTGTGCATTTGTCTTTTTTGCTCAAGAGCTTCTCCACAATCACAACAGTGAAGATCGGTGGCATACACCGTAGTTTGGCAATGTTGCATTTTCATTCCTTGCTTAATTAATTGCTTAAATCAATGGTTAATGTTTGTTCGCCAGCATCTACTTGGTGCCAACGTCGATACGTTTTATATCCAGGCGCCGACACTTGAATATCATAAGCACCAGTTTTTAAAGTCATGCCGGGGCGATATTTAGGGCCTATATTCATAATGCGAATAGTGGCATTTGCCGGGTTTGTAGTAATGGTAAGTTTAGTTTTTTGCTCAACCAGATATTGTCTACGCTGTTGCTGCTCAGCACTTAAACTGGCATCGCCATGGCGCAAAATATCAACCTTAGCTAAAGCATGGCTCAGCGGGCTAAAGTTCTCGTAAATATGCAGTTTTTCTTCAAACTTTAAACCAAGCGGATGCAGCAGAGGCTGCGCATGCAAAGTCCAACGAATCGCATAGCTAAACACCGGATTGCTCGACTCATCAACCTTGTCTAAAAAGTAGTTAACAGGGCTTTGGTCGTCTTCGGTAAAGGTGTTATGCACAAACATTACTGGCACTATCAAAATCAGAGCAGGCATAATCAGCTTTTGCAAAACAGATACACCTGTCGTTGGCTGTTTTTCTTGCTTGGGTTTAATCAATTGCCACAGTTTTAACGGCAGCTTGCTAAAGGTTAAGCAAATCAAAAACAGTGACAACGACATCGAGATAGGCGGAATAATCACCGATCGCAATGCTTGCTTACCGTACTCGGCATACTCGCCACCATCAGCAAATTTACCCTCAGAGCTATTGAGCATGGCTAGGTATTTGTCAGTGCGTTTTGCAATGTTTGGATCAAGCACCTTGTCTTTAAAGTTCTTTTTATTCCAATCGGCACGAATGTTTTTTACGTATAAATCACCCATTCTATCGGCAATTTTTGCTTGAATTTGCGGGTGTAGTTGAAACGCAACCCAGCTTAAGTTTGGCTTTAAACTCATGCCGCGTTTACGCATTTCGCTTTGCCATTGTGCATTAGCTTCACTTGTAACCTTATTGGCTACAGCATTAGCAAATGCTTGGCGTTGATTCACATTCCAGTTGCTTTCAAGCTGTAACCCTTTGCTGGCAAAATGTCCTCTAAGCTTCTTTTGTGTTGTTTCGTGAGCACGAAACGCCATTAAGTTTTCAATCGTAAATGGGTAGCCCGTTTCACTCACAAACATCTTATGAAAATTTGGATGTTGTAAAAAACGCAGCTGATAATGATCTGGGTCATCGGTGTATTTGTAGCGTTTATCTTTAAAGCCGCCATCGCCACCGGTTGCTAAACTAGCAGCCTGTAGTGCGGTATAAACACCACCAGTGAGCACACCCATTAAAATAGTGCCTGCGGCATTTTCAGCAACCGAAACATCTTCTTCAATAAGCCAGTAATCAGGCTCAATGTAGCCAATACCCGCTTTTAAAATATTGCTTCGGTAGTCTGCTGCTTCGCGTTCATAGCAACGATTTCGGCGGTCTTTTTCGCTGCTTTTGTCATAACGCTCACGGCATTTTGCAATGCTGTGGTGGTAATCATAAATCTTCGGGCCATACTTTTGTGCACGTGCTGACGCTTTTGCAATATGGGCTTTTTGCGCTTGTTGGTACTTGTTCCAGCCGCTATTGATCTCTTGTTCAACTTGCTGCCAATAACCTTGCTCGCGCTCACCGATACTTGCCAAAGTGCTGTTGTACTTTTTACTACCATCAGCATAGGCTTTGTATTTAACCACCAGCTCATCATATAACTGGCTGTAGTTTTTATAATGTTTATCAAAATCTTGATACGCTTTTTTCTGTACAAACGCACCAATAATCTTTCGCTTATCTTGCTCTAGGTTGTCTGAAAGGGCGGCATCGCTATACAGTAAGCCACCAAACAGCGCCAAAAAGGTCAGGTTTTCTGAGCTATGTAATTGCTCAGGGTTGTAATCAAGGTCGTTCACTTTAATCGAGTTAATCGCCAGCGCGTCTCTAAGTGCAGCACTGTAGGTAGCAAACTGGCGCTGCTCTGCGGTTGAAGGCTCAATTAAGGTTTTTTCAATGGCATATTTTTGGCCAAAAAACACCACCGGCCAAACTAAACACAATAAAGCGATAAACGAGATAATCCCACGGCCTACTTTGGCTACCATGGCTTTAGGTAGAAAGTCAGCTAACAGCAGTGCAACACCCACCCCAGAGACAGCTCGGCCATAAATTTCAAGGTGTTCAAGATCTTCTGCCGAAGGGGTACCTAAACCGACTAAAGAGACTAACTGGGCATTAAAAATTGCCTCGGGTAATAAATATAAAGTAGCTAAAACAAGTAGCAAACAGCGCCACCAAAACGGCTTTATTAAATCAGTCATAATTTTATTCTTATTGTTTTTTACGCAGTTCTAGTTCAACAGCAGGATCTGTTTCTAGGCTAAAATCTTCATCGGCTTGGCGAGTCCCAATTTCTAAATTAGGTGCTGAAGGAGTCGATGTTACTTTTGGAATATAAGTTTTTTCTTGAGTTGATTTAAGCGTGCCGCCCACCGCAGGGTAAAGCTGATTCCCTTTATAAGCATACAGCTCATCAAGGCGCTCTAAATCAAGATCAGCAGGCATGCTAGCAATCAACTTAGCGTCTGCTTCATCGCTAAAATACGGCTGCATTTTTGGTAATTCAAACACAGAACAAAAGCCATAAACGGTATCGTCCATAATTACAGAGTCAGGGCGAAGAGAACGCGACTGCGCTAATAGGCTACGCTCATGATAGTCGTGGCCGTTAATAGAATAAGTGGCGACCATAATACCGCGCGCTTTAGCAACCGGCTTTAAGCGTGCTGCACTTTGCTTGTAATGACGAATATCAAGTACATAACCAAAGTTACGTTTTAGCTGTTTTGCTAATTTATCGAGCTTAACTGGGCTGTCGTAACGTTTTTCACGATGATAGCGATTACCAAGAGCTTGTAAGCTCTCAAGCTCTTCTTTGTTGCGCTCGTAAATGGGGTCGCTACCAGCGCCGCGTTTTAGGTCACTTGCTAACTTATTCATTGAGGCTTTTGCAGGCGACTGAATAAATGCCAAGTAAATATCTGGGTTAATATCGCGCATACGAGTCAGGTTGCGCATTTCTAAACTGCTAAAAAAGTAGTTACCACCACCAACAAATTCATATGCTAAATAATCCAGCATTTTTAAATCGTTAACTGAGGCCTTTGATTTTATTTCAATATTAAGTTTTTGATGGGGTTTGCGATAGCGCGCAAACGTGGCAGCAAGCTCTCTAAATGAAGGTGGCATATCATCGGTAAGTAACCCGGTATCTTGGTTACGATGACGTAAATAGCCCCACTCTTTTTTATAGCTCATCGACTCAATTTTGCGGCGCTTATTGTCAACTGTGCCTGTTTCGCGACCTGTACGGGCATCATGATGTACAACCCACACATCGTCACGGGTAATTCGCACATCAATCTCAACAACGTCAAAATTGTTGTCGATGGCATCAATTACTGCGTTAAGTGAATTTTCGGCATAACGAATTGAGCCACGGTGGCTCTGCAAATTAAAGTTACTGCATTGCCTAGCAGAGGCGTAGTTGATATTACCAAGTTGGCTTTCATAAAACCCTCGTGCATACAGTGCACCCTGCTTGGCCTTAATGGCATTTTTTTCGGCCACCGTTAAGGTGCTTTCAGCGCTTGGCTCTGGGGTGCTCTTACAAGCCGTTAAACCAATAAAACACAGAAGAATACTAGCTAGTAGCCATGGTTTTTGAGACAAAGTTTGCATCATTGCTATTTAGCCAAAAGGCTTTCCTTTCTAATACAAGATAGTGAAGAAGTGCGTAAAACTGAATAATATATGAATAAAGACCACGATTTAAAGTAATAACTTTAATAAAATTGAATATTTTAATTTAAGATACAAGCTGTTAGATTAAATTTAATAATTGGCAAAGTGTTGCTAACAACAAGCAAAAGCCCGATTTCACTGCTTTGTGGGAATAAAAAATGATCGATTTTGGTAAAAAAATAACGCCTGCGCGCGAAATGCGCTCTACCAATAATTTACACACTGCGCTTGAAAGTGATCGGGGCCGCATTATTAACAGTGCAGCAATTCGCCGCTTGCAACAAAAAACCCAAGTTTTTCCACTCGAGCGCAATGCTGCAGTACGTTCAAGGCTGACCCACTCGCTTGAAGTACAACAAGTGGGCCGGTTTATTGTGCAAACCATTTTTAATAAGCTCAGTGATGCAAAACAAAAAGAATATGGCTTAGCAGGGCTTGAGCGCCCGCTAGAAAGCCTAGTAGAAATGGCGTGCCTAATGCACGACATAGGCAACCCACCGTTTGGTCACTTTGGCGAAGCAGCCATCAACCAATGGTTTGATAAACACTTAAACGCACTAACCCCTGAGCGCTGTAAAGGCATTGGTATTAGTGTGATCTTTAAACACCTAGCCCAAGATATAAAAAGTTTTGAAGGGAATGCCCAAGGTATTCGCATAATTCATTCATTACTTTCTCTAAACTTAACCTACAGCCAAAGTGCTGGAATTTTAAAATATACCCGCCCGGCCAGCATGGCGAAAATAGACAGCCCGCAAGATAAAAACTACTTGATGAAAAAAGTGGGTTACTACTTCAGCGAAAAGCCGTTTATTGAAGCGCTGCAAACTGAACTCGAAATTGAGCAATACTGCCGTCATCCTGCCAGCTACATTATGGAGGCAGCCGACGATATATCGTATTGTTTGGCCGATATTGAAGATGCGGTAGAAAAAGGCATTATTAGTGTTGAGTCGCTCTGCGAAAAGTTAAAAGAGCAATACACCCGCACACTCACAAACCTAACCATAGACGATACCAAACACAGCGACTTTGCCGAAAAAGCCATTGATTATGCGTTAAGTAAAGCACAAGAGCAGCCGTACAATTTTAACAGCGAATTTTTTATCTACCTGCGTGTGACCTTGCTACACCCATTAGTAAGCTACGCAGCAGAGCGGTTTATTAATAATATTGAAGCCATTTACCACGGTGATTTTAATCAGGCTTTATTAGAAGATCGAAGTCACCTGCACGCAGTTACGCTAACCTTAAAACAAGTAGCATTAAAACATGTGTTTTGCCACAAAGAGGTAGAGCGTTTGGAGCTACAAGGCTACCGTATTATTAGCGGTTTACTTGACTGCTATAAGCCTTTACTTGCCCTTGATGCAGATGCATTCAAGCGTGTTTTAAAAGGCGACCAAAACTACTTAATTGAAACTCGTCTTGTTAAAAAGCTGTCTAATAAACATTTAAATAGTTACCAAAAAGCCATTGACGCCCTAAAAGCCGAACCGGATCATTTTGCCGCCTACGAATTTTATTATCGATGCCGATTAATTCAAGATTACATAAGCGGAATGACCGACCAATTTGCTTACGACGAATACCGTGCGCTCATGGTAATTGATTAGCTAATACGAATACTCCTAATTTGTTAACCAAATGTGGATAAATTACCCGTCTCAGCATAGAATTAATTAACTGTCGGCTCATCAATTAAACCTTACTGGTCTGAACTTATGCCAATTATTAAAACAACTTTTTGCTTATTACTCCTAAGCTTAAGCTTTACGAGTAAAGCGCAGTACAACGAAGCAATGTGTATTTTGTTAAAACAGCAAATGCATGAGTATCGCTTTAACACCAGCAATAAGAATTACCGTTCTGCTGCCAGAAACTATGAGAAAAACTGCAAAAATCCAACGCCAGTAAACAATGCAGCTGCTTTCGAAAAACTAGAACAACAAACAAAAGAAGTAGCACCTGTTAATTCAACTGCAGCGGCTAACCCTAGGGTGCACTCAGGCGCTATTCAAGCAGAACCTGAAGAAACTACGGCACCTATTGCTGAGCAAACCGTTGAACCTATCGAACAGCAAATGCCAGCAATTGAGCCTGAAGTTCAAGAACCAGAGCCTGCCGAACAAACAAGTGCCTCTGCAGAACAAACCGAAATACCAGCAAAAGTTGACCGTATTACGATTTCTGATGCTCCTAAAGAGCCTGTAGTAGAATCAACTACTAGCTCTGCTATTCAAGATCAAACCACTGAAATTAAAACCCAAAGTGTTGAGGCTGCAACTGCTGAAAAACCAGCTGAACCTGAAGTAAAAGCAGAACCGGCACCAAAACCTGCGCCAACACCTGCACCTATGCCAGAACCTATTCCTGCAAACAGCGATAGCTCTTCAAGCTCATTATTAATGCCAAGCTTAATTGTGTTGTTGGTATTACTTGTTGCAGGTTTAGTGATTGTGCGTATTCGTCAAAGCAAAAAAGCAGACGCCGATTCAGAACTTGAACAAAGCCTAATGCAAGCTAAAGCCCTTAAAGCAGCTGCAGAAGCACAAGCTGCCGCTGAAAAAGAAGCTGAAGAACTCAAAGCAGCAACAGCCGCAGTGCTGGCCGAAGAACAAGAGCACCCTCATGAAGACAGCTACCCGCTTGCCAACGATACATTTACAGCAACCGAAACTGACAATAATGACGAGCTTTCTGAGCTTATGCACTTTAGTGCTCAGCGTGATAAAGAAGAACAAGAGTCTGAAACTTCACCTGAACAACCACCAGCAGAAGACTTTGCTGATGCCCATCAATTCGAAGATCTTGAACTTGGCTACGACGAGAAAAACGCTAACGACGCTGATGACGACTTCTTAGATGAACAACGTGAGTTAGAACAAGAGTTAAAACTAGCAAGCCTTGAATCATCATATAACATCGACGAAGAAGCTGAGCCGCAAGCTGATGACGTTCAGCAAGATGAGCCTGAAACACAACCAGAATTAGAAGAACCGAGTTATACTGCTTCGTCATCATTTGGCTTTGATGAATACTCAACTAAAGAGCCTATTGAAGACGAGCCTCTTACACCTGAGCCATTTGCAGATACTGATAACAATGAACCAGAGAAGCCAGAATTAGAAGAGCCAAGCTTTACGAGTTCGTCATCGTTTGGCTTTGATGAATACTCAACTAAAGAGCCGATTGCTGACGATGAGCCAGTGTTAGCTGAAATCGAAGAGCTCGAAAAGCCAGAGATCGATGAGCTGGAGAAGCCAGAATTTGAAGAGCCTAGCTTTACGAGTTCGTCATCATTCGGCTTTGATGAGTATTCAACTAAAGAGCCTATCGCTGACGATGAACCAGTGTTAGCTGAAATCGAAGAACTTGAAAAGCCGGAAATCGATGAGTTTGAGAAACCTGAAATAGTTGAACTGGAGCAGCCAGAAGTTGAAGAGCCAAGCTTTACGAGTTCGTCATCATTCGGCTTTGATGAATACGCAACGAAAGAGCCAATTGCTGACGACGAGCCAGTGTTAGCCGAGATAGAAGAGCTCGCAAAGCCTGATATCGATGAGCTTGATAAACCTGACATAGATAAACTTGAGAAGCCAGAAATTGAAGAGCTAAGCTTCACGAGTTCGTCATCTTTCGGTTTTGATGAGTATTCAACTAAAGAACCTGTTACTGACGATGAACCTGCTAAAGATGAAGTACCTGAGTATGACTTATCTTCATTGATGGCAGATGATTTATCGTTTGAAGATCATTTTAATGAAGATGAGCACACAGTCACTGCACCAAACCCAACAGACGATCACGACGATATTAACGATGATGATTTAGCTAAAGCCTTACAAGCGCTTGAACAAGAACTACAAGATGAACCAGCTTCCGTTAACGTAGAAGAGCCGTCACAGCCGGCGGTAGAAACTGTTGATTTGTCTGACGAACTGAGTAACGACGATAAGCTTGAAGAAACGCCTGAAGAAAAAAGTGAAGAAGCCTACAAAGAGCCAGAGCAACAAGATGATAAGCCGTATAATCCATTTGCGAACTTATCGCTTGATCCAACCTGGGACCCAAATTCAGACGAAAAGCCTGTGATAGAAAGCAAAAACAAACAGCCAAAGTCACAAGCCCTAATTGACGCAGAAGAACGCGCCAAACAGTTTAAAACGGATGAGTGATTAAGTTACAAGAAACGAGTTTCGAGGTGAAAGGTACGAGAAACGAGATGCGAGATGCGAGTCTGTAGCAGCGATTTTACATCGCGACCTAGCACCTAGCTCCTTTCCCCTTTCTAACTTTACTCTTTCCCCTTTCCCCTCGCTAACTAAACACTCACTTAACCACTGGCCGTGGGCGCATTAACCAATGAAATATAAATATCAAACCAAAGAACACCGATACAGCTAAAACGCACAACACAATAATGTTGGTTGGTAAAAACGAATCGGTGCTGTAGCTATAGCGTTTTAGCTCTTGCTCAGCGCTTAACTTAGCTCGTTCGGCTTTGCTAGGTAAAACAAACTCATGAAACGAATCTGTTGGTTTTGCTTCTGTACGGGCAAGTTGCGCACTTTTTTGCTGCCATAACATATCAAATTGCTGAAACTGAATTTGCTTATTTTCAAGGCACGACTCAAGGTTTTGCAACTGTAACGAACGAACAGCACAACGTGGCGGCATCACATAAAAGCGCTCCCATGCAGCTTGTTTGCTGATGTAGGCTTGCTCTGTTAATGGCTTTGCCAAGCTGTTTTCAAGCTCGGTAATATCAGGGTTATACAACGACGATTTAAGCTCAGCAATTTGCTCTTCACTAAAGCAGGTTTCAGATATTCGCGCCGATAAGCTTTGAATACGCTGTTTGTAGGCTTCAATTTTGTCGAGAAGATTGGTTTTACGCAGGGCTATTTGTAGCTCTATACGTTCGGCTTGCATGCTTTGGCATGCATCTGAAGGAATACTTTGCTGCGCCCAGACAAAAGCGGGCAACAACAAGGCTGTTGTCATTAAAATCCGTTTAATCATTAATTTACGTCACTGTAAAAGTTAGGGGTACAGATTATCAGTTTCTAATAAAACTGCAACAAATCTGCGCCAAATTCACTAAAAAGGCTGATCTATCATCACCCAAAAATTGGCCCCTTCTTTTGAATTAGCAAGCTCTGTTCGAACGACTAACCCCGACATCATAGCTCTTAGTGAAACACCATAATCATAGTGGTAGTCTTGCCATAATGCATCCAAGGTTAAATGAGGCGACACACGACCAGCTTCAACAAAGCCAACTAACTGAAACCAATCCAGCTTCAAAAACTTTAGCCAATTTACATCTGCTATTGGATTATATTTTAGGGTATAGCGATATTCGAATGCCCCATAAATAGCGGCTTTGTCATGAAATCGATAAAAATCATAACCCCGTAAACGCTTAAACCCTCCTAGTGTAGCGCCTTCGTTATACGGCGCAGCATCAGAGATAAACTTAGTGCCATCAAGAGTGTGATTAACTTGCCAGCTAGGTGAATAAGCAGCCCAAAAATTAAATGCTAAAATACGCTGATGAGCAAACTCACTTGCTCCTAAAGAAATAAACTTACTGCCATTAAACTGCCACAAATCCCAATCATAAATATCGTCACTCCCTGGCATTGATTGGCTATAGGCAAGATACTGCCTGCTTCCGTAACTTGGGTTAGTTGCAAAATCGGTGTTGTCATAGAGCAGGCCAAATTCCATTGCTGAAATACTGCCATCTTGTGTACCCTCATTAAATTCAAAGCTTTGCGAGCGCCTAAAATAGCGTGCAGTTGCAACCATTACTCCCGATTCCAACGGGTTCCACTGTGCCCCGCCCGATGGCTCAGAAACCAACAAGCCGTTTTTAAGTTGGTAACGCACCATACCTGTTTGCGATGTTGCGCCAAACGGTAAAGCGTATTCGATGCGAGCATCAAACCAATTAGAGCTACCATCGGCTTCTAAATAAACCTCGTTTGAAGAGTCATTACTACCGGGGAACACGGCGTTGTCAGCAATGGGCACTTTATGGCCTCCGGTATAAGCTCGCTGATCAGGAAAATATGCAGCCATGCCACTGGCACTAAAATACCAGCGTTCTGAATCTAACACCTTATAGTTAAACAGGCCTGCCCACGCGCCTTCGCTCACATCACCTTTAAATGCAGTAGCGCCAACGGTCATTTGTGGTTGATGGTAACCTTTGATCATGCCACCCACACCAAAGTTAAGCCCCATGGTATCGGTGCTAAATAAGTAGGGAAGCACTAAAGACTCGTGCTTTTTATTCGCGCTCTCAACACGCTCAATACTTGCTTTTACACGGGAAATATCAGCATTGGCCGTTAGGCTTGCAGCCACACAAACGCCATAAAAAATAACTTTAAAGTTAAGCATTACTAGCTCCTTTAGTAAGCGACTTAAATAAGCATAGCTGGTGCTTAAAAACTTTAAAATGATTTAACGCAAATGTTATTGATGAAGTTGATAAAACTGCTGATCATCTAAAGCAAATTGAGCAAGCAACCAATCTTTAAACAGCTGCACTTTTTGCCATTTAAAATGTTCGGGCGGCGCAGCAAGGTAGTACTTATATTGGCAGTGATACTCATAGTTTGGATAAATCTCTAGCTGACCAAGTTGCAGTTGAGTTTCGATTAAACGTCGCCTTACCATTGCAATACCTTGCCCTGCTAACGTGGCTTGAATAACCAATGCAGCGTTATCAATTTCAAGTGCGGGGAGCGCATCTGGGCTTACAGCTAATTGCTGAGCCAAAGTTAACCAACCACGCTCTGCGTCTGGGCACACATCTTTAATTAGTTTTTGCGCCAGAATCTGCGATTTAAGAGGTTTATTGACATCAATGGCACCGGGTTTATAAGCCAAAAATAGACTGTCGTCGCTGATAAGCTCACTGTGTAAACCTGGGTAATTTCCTTGACCAAATCGAATACCTAAATCAACCTGCCCCGCTGAAAAGTCGGCAAGTTGATCGCTTGGTTCAATACGCACTTTGATATTGGGGTATTTGTTTTGAAAATCACTAATACGGCCCAGTAACCAACCACTGGCGAACGAAGGCAGCACGGTTAAGTTTAACGTATTTGGGTGGTTATCTTGGCTAACAGCCTGCACACCTGCCTGTAAATGACTAAACCCTTTAAGTACATGGGGTAACAGCTGTTCGCCTTGGCGAGTCAACTCAACATAACGGGTATGACGAGTAAACAAGCTGCAATCAAGCTGTTGTTCTAACAAGCGAATTTGTTGGCTAACCGCAGCTTGGCTAACAAACAACTGCTCTGCCGCAAGCTTAAAACTACCTAACTCTGCCGCGTGCTTAAAATACCAAAGGCTTTTTAATGGAGGTAACTGCATACGTTTTTATGGTTAATAAAAACTTAAGCATAGGTAATTTTTAATCGTTTGTCAGTAGTAGTAACACGAGTAATACTCATATTGCCAACCGCGACAAGACAAGGACAACCACCATGAAATACTTACTTATTTTATTACTTATAGTTGCCACAAGCTTTAGTTATGCCAACCAACCCGTAATTACTCAGCTTGATACCGATGAAGGCTACCCTTATAAAAACTTAATTAAAAAAGTAGAGCGAGTAGAAATTCGCTATGTAGAAAACAGCCATTCGGTGACCTGCAAAGTCAATGTGCAAACACTGCACAACCAATACATGGGCAAAGAACAAAAAGTCTCAGCCAAGCTATTTGCAAAACGCCCAATGGCCGCGTGTTTAACCCGCGAAAAAGCCAAACAAATTCTGCATATGCTGTAACCATTTCAACCTTGTGAAACTAGGCTACGAATAGCTGTACTTCCCCAGTAGCCTAGTTTTTTTAGACATTAAAGTACTTCCTACAAGGTTGTTATTGCACAGAAGAACGCTCGACCTGAACAACCCCACAGTTCGACTTTCCCCTAGTACCTAGCCCCTAGAGCCAAGCTCCTTTCCCCTCGCAACTCGCATCTCGTAACTTTCCCCTTTCCCCTTGTAACTCGCCAACTTCTTTCAACACACCTCCACTTTCTCTACCTCAACCGGCTCCGCCAAGGCATTCTCATAAAACGCGAACACCGCTTTGGTATAAGGCTGAGCATAATGCTCATTAAGTGCGGCTTGCGATTCAAACTGCTCAACTAAAAACAAACAACGCCGCTCTTTGCTTGCAAACAACTCAAAACGATTACAACCAGGCTCTGCACGAGTGGCTGCTAAAATGCTCTGTAAACGCCCTTTACAGTCGTCAAATAATGCCGCCTTTGGGGTAATTTTTGCCACGATATTAATCATACTGACTCCTTACTATATAACTTTAAAACCAATGCCCTAATTGGCGGGGCAACCGTAAAAGCCACCACAAACGCAGCAGGCCATGCATTGGCAAATGCCTTCATCCAACTCAGAAAAAATGTATCGCTTAGCCCTAAGTTGACATAAGTGACCCATGCCGAAAGTAAAAACGACATTAAAAACGAAAATGCCGCAGTAAAAGTAAAATGAATTTTCATATGTCCTCCTTGGCGTTACTATATTTGCACAGGGCAAGTGGCAACAGTCACGAAAATGCAAACTAAGATTGAGGGAGTCGTATGCTGGATGATCTGCATTTATTCATTGAAATAGCGCGCCGTAAAAGCATGAGCCAAACAGCAAAAGATTTAGGACTGAATCTATCAACCTTATCAAGGCGCATTCAGGCGTTAGAAGAGAAACTCGCTGAGCCATTACTGCAACGCACAGCCCGAGGCATTGTGTTAACCGCCAAAGGCGAATCACTGTATAACGAATTAGGCGAACAAGTGCTCGCTCTTAGCAGCCAGCTTGAGCAATTAAATGACTCGCCCGCCGCAAAAGAGTTTTACCTGTTGTGCCCACAAAACATCATTGCGGGCCCACTGATGGGGGCCGTTAATCAGTTTGCGATGGAAAACCCTGCACTAAACCTCCACATTTACCCAAGTAATGCCAACAGCCAACTAAGCCAAAAACGTTTTGACTTAGCCATTCGCATCGGCGAACAACAAGACTCAAGCTACTTTCAAAAGCGCCTAGGCATGATCGCAATAAAGCTGATTAAAAAGAAAGATGCCCCAACATCAAGACTGATATTGCCCTATTCAGAGTCACAACTACCCAGCGGTTTGCTTAATAAATTAAAAACCGAGTATGAACATATAAGCTTTTGCTTTGATATTACAATCGCCAGAAAAATGGTTGAAGCGGGCTATGGCGTTGGCTTGCTACCCATGAGCGAAATTTGCTGTATAGACGACACCAGCAACTTTAGTTATATCGATTCCCCCCACAGTATTCCCGCAAGGCCAATTTACGCCCTCTGGCCACATTCACGCACTCCATCAGCGAATGCCCTGTTGTTGATAGAACAACTCCAAACCAGTATTGCAGACTCACCAAGTTTACAAGGAGAGGTGTTAAGGCTGTAGTTGCGAGATGCGAGATGCGAGATGCGAGTTGCGAGTTGCGAGTTGCGAGTTGCGAGGCATTGTAGGTCGGGCTTTAGCCCGTCAAATAACTCAATTATAAGGTTTATAAATAAACTTGTAGCAGCGATTTCATATCGCGTTTTAAACCCCTCCCACCCTGTCGCCATAAATGACGACCTACATCGTAAGCCGGGCTTTAGCCCGTTTAACAACTCAATCTTTAAACCAACGATAAAGACCAAACACAAACAACATGGCCGCAATGCCAGCCAAGGCTAATTGCCAAATTTTAAGGTCATTCAACTTTGTTAATTGCGGACCAACACTCTCATTTAAAGGAGCCGAAGCTTGTTTAACGGGTGCTTCGATTACCGAGCTTTTTATCGCAACTTGGCTTGTGGTTTTATTTGCATTAATTTCTGTAATGGTCGGCTTAACAGTAATAACAATATCTTTATAGTCTGCTTTAGCTTTACCACTCCAAGCAGATTCAAATAGCGCCTTTTGCTCTGCTTTATTTTCGCTACACCATACAAAATCAGCTTGCTGAATATTTTTCGCTCTACAGCGATTCGGTAATTGATAAAATTGCCCCCAAGCATGGCGCTTTTTATCGTCATTATATGAATTTGAATACACAGTAGAGTTATGTACTTTGGTGTTTAAAAGTGCGGTAGGGTTCGAGCGATACGTATAAGTACCGCCTTTACCAGAACTTCTTTTTGGGTGTTTGCAGTGTCTCGCCAACAGCGTAAAAAGCTCATCTAAACGTTGATTCCAATGTTCACCTTGCCTAGCCGTGTAGCTACGATTCATTCTTTTACGAATGCTCTCGCGCTCAGCCTCAATGTTATCGCAGCGGCTTTTTGAATATTGCTCTTCAGCAACCGTGTTGAAACTCGCTAGCAAAGTAGCGAGAAATAAAATCCATTTATTCATAACATTACATCTGTGTAATTTGGCAGGCCACATTGTACCAGTTTTAGGGCAAGGAAAAAGTGACCATTTAACTATTTATTTAGTTATGTCGCGTTGGCGACGGCAACCAAAGAGAAGTAAACGCCGACTTCTCTTTGCAATTTTTCAGAGCCCAAAATGATATTTTTAAATTTAGATCAATAATATGTATAACTTAATTCTTAATCGTTTATTCGCACATTAGTACGACTTAGAACTACAACATTGGCTTTTGGTACGATGTTTAATTCCATAGAAGAACTTAACAAATAAATCGATTCATTAGAGGTCGCGACTAAAAACCCCTTATACTCTTTTGTTTTTGTAGCTAACGAGTAACACCCGAACTGCCCACTACCGTCATCACAAGTACCTTTCAGTTTAAACTCTATAATCTTCTTTCGAGCGATATCTGTTGCTTGCTCGTGCACATACAACGAGCAACCAGTAAATAAGACGACTATAACTAAAAATATGGCTGTAAAAATATAAGATGTTTTTGCAAGACCAAAAAACAGCCCACCTTTCTTTTCAACTCGCTTAAAATAGACAACCAAAAACCTCTTATTAAGAGATTTTTTTGGTGCTTTTTTCAAAGGGGCTTTTTTAGTTTTTAGACTTTTTACAAGCCTTTTAAGGCCAAAGTAATTAATCACTGAAGGATATAAAAAAGCACTAATACATAATGTAAGGCTTAAACCCATTACCCATGTCAGCATAGGAGAAAGAACGATAAACATATCAACCCAAAGCTGTTGTGCTTGGATAGCATCCCTCTGAATTGTTTCGTAGGTTATTCCAAATGTTGATAAATAACCCAATTGAAATATCCAAAATGCTATTTTTAATGGGACAATAACTAATAAGCTAAGTAAAAATAAATTACTTAGCAAAAATTTTGTAATTGGTAGTAACAGCCCAGTATTTTTTTTGAAGTCGTTTAGCATTTCCATTGCGGCTTCTGACAAGTTCACTCTTCAATCCTTTGGATCTATTTTCTGTATTTTCATCATATATGCGTTCCTAAAGTAATACACGTAAAAAATATCGCGTTGGCGACGGCAACCAAAGAGAAGTAAACACGGGGAAACCTCAGCAATCGCCTGCAACTGAACAATGAGTTATTTCTTGTTTTCATTAGCTATTTCAGTAAACTGGCTGTAAATAACAGGGAGTGGTTTATGGAACAGGTTGGCATTTACGAGCAGCTTATTACTCAAGTGATTGAGCAGAATTTAGATCGTAAGCAATTTTATGTAGGAGAACGCCAACTAGAATCTGCCGAAGCCGCAACTTGGTTAGCTCGATTTTTAGGAAAGCTAGTCGCACATGCGATTGATGCTATCCCCCACTCTAAAGATCGATTAAGCGAACAAATTGATTTAGCTAATAACTTAGTTTTATGGCTTAAAGATCATATTAAAGACGATGAGCTAATCAATGAAAACCTCATAGATAGCCAAGGTAAAATTCTTACAGCTCTATTCAATACTGAAAACCCTGTAGCAACTAATCTCAAAGACTACTCAAACAGCATTACCCCACTAACAGGTCTTACACAAAGTGAGTTATTTAGCGGCGCAAATGCAGGCCTATCTCTTGAGACTGAGCTTAAAAGAGAAATTAAATCAGCTGATACCATTTATTGGCTCGTTTCATTTATCAAATGGACTGGACTGCGGATATTTAAAAGTGAGCTAGAAGCCTTTACAAGAAAAGGTAATAAGCTAAAAGTAATCACCACCTCATACATGGGTGCAACAGATGCTAAAGCAGTTGAGTTCTTAGCTAGCTTACCCAACACAGAAGTAAAACTAAGCTACAACAATCAACAAGAACGTTTACACGCTAAATCTTACTTATTTATGCGTAACTCTGGTTTTCATACTGGCTACATTGGTTCATCAAACTTATCGCATTCAGCACTCACCAGCGGCCTTGAGTGGAATTTAAAAATCACCGCGCAAGAAATACCGCATATTATTGCTAAAACCAAAAGCACCTTTGAAACCTATTGGCAGTCGCCAGATTTTGAATTGTTTAGCGGCAAAGTTGAATGTAAAGAAAAGCTAATAAACTCGCTGAATGAGCAGCGTGGTAAAGGCCAATCACGTAACCAGTTTTATTTTGATATCACACCAAAAACTCATCAATCAGCTATTTTAGAAAAACTGAGTGTTGAACGAAGTGTTCATAATCGATTTAGAAACTTAGTGGTGGCTGCAACAGGCACTGGCAAAACTATTATATCGGCATTTGATTTTAAATCCGTGTATGACAAAAAGCCAAATGCTAATTTTTTATTCGTCGCGCATCGAGAAGAGATCCTCACTCAAGCACAAAGCGCCTATCGTGGTGTGCTAAAAAATAATGATTTCGGCGAGCTTTGGGTTGGTAACTACAAACCTCAAAGATATAACCAGTTATTTGCCTCAATTCAGACTCTTAATAATCAAATCGACAACATGAAGTTGAGCGCTGATTTTTATGATTACATTGTTATCGATGAAGTACATCACGTAAGCGCAGCAAGTTACCGCGGTATTCTTAACCACTTTAAACCAAACATTTTATTAGGCTTAACTGCCACACCAGAAAGGCAAGATGGTGCAAATATTTTGGAAGATTTCTGTGGTGTAATTGCTGCAGAGATCCGCTTACCAGAAGCAATAAATCAACGCCATTTGTGCCCATTCCAATACTTTGGGCTTGATGATGATATAGATTTAAGCAAAATAACTTGGCGTGGCGGTCGTTATGATATTAGCGAATTAAGCAAGCTTTACACTGGCGAGAACAACCGCGCTAATAAAATCATATCGTGCCTCAATGAAATCGTCACAAATATTCACACAATTAAAGCCTTAGCATTCTGTGTTAGCCAAGATCATGCTGAGTTTATGGCTAGTAAATTTAACCTTGCAGATATAAGTGCAGACGTACTTACTAGTAAAAATACTCATGAGCGAAATCACAAACAACAGGCGCTTAGCAGAGGTGAAATAAAGATCCTCTGTGTAGTAGATATTTTTAATGAAGGGGTCGATATCCCTGAAATTGATACTCTGCTCTTTTTACGGCCAACCGAAAGCTTAACGTTGTTTTTACAGCAGTTAGGACGAGGCTTGCGGTTGCCTGACAATAGCCAAAAACAATGCTGCACCGTTCTCGACTTCGTAGGTAACGCTCGCCCAGAGTATGACTTTGCTAATAAGTTTCGAGCTCTAATTGGCAAAACTAACCAGTCAATAAAAGCCGAAATAGAAAATAACTTTCCGCATTTGCCGTTGGGTTGCAGTATAGAGCTGCAAGAACGTACCCAAAAAGCAATTTTGCGTAATATTCAACAAGCAACTAATAGCAAAAGGCGCTTGCAACAGCTTATAAGTAGCTATTCACAACATACGAACGCCCAACTATCTCTAAGTAACTTTTTATCCATAAATCCTCAAGTGACGTTAGAAGATATTTATAAACCGAAGGAAAATAAGCTCGGTGGCTGGCACTGGTTAAAAGGTGATGAAATACCAGTAGAGCAAGTTGATATTTACGCTGCGTACTATCGTGCAATAAACACTCAATTACTTAGTTGCAACTCACTGAGCTATTTGAGCTTTTTACGCGATTTATGTGACAGCGACTTTAGCATTGAAGTAACGCCTAAAAATCAACAATACGCTCTAATGGCTCATTACAATTTTTGGGATAACACTGGCACAAGTCTGGGGTTTAAATCTATTAAGGAAAGCTTACAAGCACTAAAAAACCCACTATTGCAACACGAGTTATCTGAAGTGATTACGCTTTTAATAAACCGTATTCAGCAACTAGAAAGTAATTTAACGTGCCTCCCTAATCACGCAATAAAATTACACAGCCGTTATACACGCCAGCAAATATTAGCTGCATTTGGTGCACATACGTTTGATAAAAAATCAACTGCACGCGAAGGCGTATTAGAATTCAAAAAACAAAATTTAGAATTACTTTTTGTAACCCTCAACAAATGCGAAAAAACCTATTCGCCAACAACGCTATACCATGACTATGCAATCAGCCCTACTCTGTTTCATTGGCAAACGCAAAACAGCGCACGACCAGAACACGGCCGCGGCCTAAGCTACATTCAGCACCAACAAACAGGCAAAACCATCTTGTTGTTTGTGCGTGAACAAAGCAAAGATGAAAACGGTAGAACAATGGGATTCGTTAATTACGGCGAGGTTAAATACCAAAGCCACAATGGCAGCCAACCAATGAATATTACTTGGGAGCTAACAAGCCCCATGCCAAGTGAAATGTGGCATGAGGCTGGGAAATTGGCTGTAGGTTAAACCTAAGCTTATTAAGAATCATATTTGTACTTTGTCTGCGCAACTAGATCTAACGCTTGGACATTTTTACTTCCCGCCAACTCGAACCTATCTTTTGCAAGCCAAAGTTTTGCGCCATTGCTGTTAGCAACTTGGTATGCCCAATTGCTTACTGCAAGGGATTTATCTACATCACAATGAAAATAGCGAGTTAGTTCATCAGTGAGTAGCTGACTGTGGCGATCTAGGTTTTGCTCTTGCCAACGTTCACGGTGTAATTGTGCGGCTAAAAAGTCGCGTTTGCTGTTATTACAACTTCGATGGGCGGCAACAAAATTATGGCCTAAATCGTTAGCGTAGCGAGCAAAAGGAATAAAGTGATCAACTTCTATCGCGCTTGTGAGTGGCTTTTGACAATAAAAACACTGGCCTTTTTGTATTTCGACTAAAACTGGTTTTGCTTTGTTAAGTGCTGTGCGGTCGAAACCAAATAAAAAGTCATGCAGTTGGGTTTGAGGGCCAATAAGCGCTTGGTTATGCTTAATGCTTTGAATCTTTTGTAGCCATGCATTTTTAGCTAAATAGACAACTAAATCGTAAAAGCGTCTAAAGCAAGCGGCTATGCCTGCATTTAGAGTAATATAGCTTTTGCCTTTTGTGTGCGGATATAAAAAGCACTCTTCTTGTTTAGCTAGAATTTGTAAGCGCCACAATGGGCCTGTTTTTAAAGTGTCTAAAGCTGCTTTGTAAGTGGCGTGCCAGTAAGGGCTTAATTTTAGCTGGCGTAAGCTACGAATATTGTTTTGCTGGCACTCATATAGCACCGCAATTACTTTTGATTGCGCACCCGAGTTTTGTTTAAGTAAAGCACTTTCACCACTATGAGCAGAAGAAAATGGCACTGCATGGTGCCAATAAAGATCTATTAACTTTTCAGCCAGCCTAGCGAGGTCGATGTTTAACTCGCTAGCTTCATACATCATTGGTTGCTCAACACAAACATCAGCCAACGCATGCAATAGTGCAAACTTATAGGTAGCACTAAAATCACCTTCCACCAGCATACGCTGAATGTAAGCAATAAAATCGAGTTGCTGCTGCATGGCTATCATCAATCAAGCCTTATGTGTACTTTTTAAAAGTGCTTTAAAGTTCATGAACTGTTCCCTGTTTTCGCCGGCATATTTGCCACTTATGCCTATAACGCATTGTTGTAGCTTGCATATTGGTGATTTAGTTTAGGAACAATCTAGCATGAAAAGCTATTGCAAATATAGGATTTTAGGTAGAGCTATACTCTAAAACCCATACAATATTGGGAGAGTTGCGGTATAGCCTGCTATACCGCATATAAACGACTATATCGTTCTTCTATGCAAAATGGCGTTTAACCATATTTCTGTGGCGCGCTCTGGGCGTTGGTCGGCGCTTTGCCATGACTTGAGAATAAATAGGTCTGTGCCTTTAATAATGCTCTCAAGGGCTTGTTCGTTTAGGTCGGTAAATTCGCGACCGTTGTGTTCGCGCTCGCCGTCGCCGTATTTAAACGATACATACACGATGCCTTGTGGCTTTAATGCGCGGGCAAGGTTGTTGAATGCGTCGGTTAAGTCGTTTTTTGCTACGTGAATAAGGCTTGCGCAGCACCAAATGCCGTCGTATTTGGCAGCGTCGTTTAGCTCTAGAAAGCTGCTTACAGCTACGTCTTGGTTTAAGTATTCTGACGCCAGCTTTGCCATAGCTGGGCTGATATCGAATGCATCTACGCTATAACCGCGCTCTTTAAAGATGAAAGCGTCGCGGCCAGAGCCACAACCGGCATCGAGTAAAGCGCCTTTTTTTGGGATCAGCGGTAAGAATTCGTCGTAAAGTTCATTGAGGTCTACATCGAGTGTGGCATCTACAAATGCTTGCGCATTTTGGTTGTAGTATTCGACGGTTTTGGATGCCATTTTACTTCCTTTATATTGGCAAGATTGCTTGGCGCTAAAATACCATTAAAGCTAGGTACTAAAAAGATATCAAATTGATTTTAAGTATTTTTGGCGGGAAATATTTTTATACTCCAGCGTAATAGATGAGGCACAATATTGAAGAAATAATACTCACAAAGAGATTAAAAGACACTGTGCGTTACACAAAGAAAAACCAATACTCACAAAGAGGAAAAGAGACGCTGCGCTATATAGGAAAAACTAATTGGCTTAACTAGTATCTCATTGTCTTCTCATTCACTTCTCTTTGTGCATAAGAATTTTTGAACCACAGAGATCACCGAGGCGCTACGCGCTGCACAGAGAAA
>NZ_BRCZ01000005.1:85795-345651 GCF_023708065.1 Pseudoalteromonas sp. NCCP-2140
AACAAATACTTACAAAGAGGAAAAGAGTCTCTGCTCTTTAGAGGTGACTTATCGAGTAGCAGCCTATTTAGATCACTCTTTGTCTTCTCATTCACTTCTCATTGTGCATAAGAATTTTTGAACTACAGAGTACATAGAGGCGCTTCGCGCTTCACAGAGAAAAACCAATACTTACAAAGAGGAAAAGAGACGCTGCGCTATATAGGTAAAAACTAATTGGCTTAACTAGTATCTCATTGTCTTCTCATTCACTTCTCTTTGTGCATAAGAATTTTTGAACCACAGAGATCACCGAGGCGCTACGCGCTGCACAGAGAAAAACAAATACTTACAAAGAGGAAAAGAGTCTCTGCTCTTTAGAGGTGACTTATCGAGTAGCAGCCTATTTAGATCACTCTTTGTCTTCTCATTCACTTCTCATTGTGCATAAGAATTTTTGAACCACAGAGGACACCGAGGCGCTTCGCGCTTCACAGAGAAAAACCAATACTTACAAAGAGACGCTGTGTTTTAGAGGAAAAGAACTAATTGGCTTAACTAGCATCTCATTGTCTTCTCGTTCACTTCTCTTTGTGAATAAAAATATTGGAACCACAGAGGTCACCGAGGATGCTTCATTTAATATAAGCATTCTTATCAAGGTGTTACGTTAACTATTTTTGATAATAAGAAACGATACATAGACAAATAATTGTTCCAAAGACCGAGATTAAGTGCGCAGCTCCAATAACTTTATCGATAGGCCGTGCGTACTTTGCTACAAAACGACCATCAAATAGTGGTGTTGGGATTCTTGAACGCTCAAAAAACATAGCAAATATATAAAACGAAACGCTTGCGCCGATGCCTTTATCCCAACCAGGCGGAGATACTCCATCTTTTTCCATATGCTTATCTATATACTTAACTGATACTCTATAAAACAGCACTCCTGAAGCAAAAGTAACTACTGTAAATATCAGTAATGAGTATCCAGCAAAATGAGATAAAGGCATTAAAATGCACCTTCAAATATAGGTTTCCTATCATAGATGTTTTCAGAAACTTTCTTAGAGAATTTGTTCATTTGTATGCTTGCAGTTAGTCCAGCAATTAAACTCAAGCCAATTGCAACCACCCAACCATAAGGTGTAAGTATTAAAACTGAGCTAAGTGCAGTTGTTAGAACTGTACCTGTGTAAATACCTACTGCTGTTGAAGCCCCAAAACTAGCTAGCTCTGTTGATAAACTTCGCTGCCAGTCCTTATTGTTTTTATAGTCGTTGTAAACTTTGTTAGCTCTAAACGCACCATCAAGTAAAATCATGCCATTTCCAAGCCAACGCCCGGTATTCTCAATTCGCTTAATTTTATTGAATTCAGCGGTGCTACTTATATCGAGCTTGGCAGAGTGCCTTGCTGATTTAGCGATATTGATTCCGCGATTCGGATTAGACCAAACCGTGCCACGACGGCTTGCACGGTTTACACTCATAAAACGTTGCAATTCTGCACGAAACTGACCGTTCAGCTCTTTGAATATACTGAATGCTTTTTGTTCTAATGCAACCATGTGATACTTGGGCATTCCTGATTTATGAGCCATGCGAATATCTCTTAAAGCGGCTTCATATTTGTTGGCATAAGTGGCGAACTTTGAGCTACGAGCCTGAATTGATGTTGCTCCAGCCCCTACAATTCCATGTGTGTTTTCAGCCAAAAATGGCATAACCTGATTTTGAAAATCAGAGATTGCCATAAGCGTTTCACTGCCAAAATCGCGAAGCATGTATGCAATGTTCCGGCGGGATTGCGCAGGTAATAAATCAAATTGACGAACTATACTTTGTTGTTCATTAGTAGGTGGAGTGTAAGAGTCTGAGTATTCTCTTCGCCATATATAAGGTGTGCCTGAAGTGATAACTTGGTTTTTTATATGGTTATTGTCTTTAGTAAAGGTGTCTTCTTTGTCTTCTTTACATTTCACAAATTCAGCTGTGACTGAATCAATACAAATTCTAATTTCTAATGCCATAAGTAGTATCCATACTAATTAATCATCCTTACTTGAAGGTTATCTTTATCACTGTAGTGAGTCAATGAAGAATAAATAAAATGGGTACATGTTATGTGGCAAATAATTTTAGCTAATGGTTTTTTCGTTCACTTCTTTTTGTGCAAAAAATATTGGAACCACAGAGGTCACCGAGGCGCTGCACAGAGAAAAACAAATACTTACAAAGAGGATAAGAGACGCTGCGCTTTAGAGAAGTAAGTTTTTATATCTCATTGTTTTCCTCTGTGCACTCTATGTCCTCTGTGGTTAGAGAAAATCTAATATTTCTATGAAAATATACTGGCAGTAAATACGATAACTCCTCAATGCCTTCTCATTCACTTCTCTTTGTGCATAAATAACCTACAGTAAATAAATGCCTGTTTGACACTATGTAAAACGGCAGCTACATATTTTCCCTATAGTTTTATACTTTTAACTCAACAACATTGCACAATTGGCAATTTACTAGCACTATTAAGTATTAAGAAGACTTTAGTCTGAGGTAAGCATGCACGACAAGCAAACTCATTGCCAGCCAACAGGTTGCAATAACTGTAAAGACAAATTAGAACTTGGTTTTGATTTTACAATGGCTTTTCAGCCAATTATTGATTGCACCGATAAACATATTTTTGGCTATGAGGCTTTAGTTAGAGGGCCTAATAATGAGTCGGCTTATTCTGTTATCTCACAAGTTAACGATGAGAACCGTTATACCTTCGACCAGCTTTGTCGTATTAAAGCTATTTCGCTTGCAGCTAAGCTGAAGCTTGATTCTATTTTGAGTATTAACTTTTTACCTAACGCGATTTACAAACCTGAGCGCTGTATTAGAACAACCCTTGAAGCTGCTAAGCAATATGACTTTCCGGTAGAACAAATTATGTTTGAGTTTACCGAGGTTGAAAAGGTTGAAGACAGTACGCACATCAAACGTGTTGTTGAGTATTACCAATCACTCGGTTTTATTACCGCAACCGACGACTTTGGCTCTGGGTATTCTGGTTTAAATTTATTGGCTGATTTTCAGAGCAATATTATTAAGCTCGATATGGAGCTGATACGCGATATTCACCTAAATAAAGCACGCCAAATCATAGTGAACCATTGCATTGCTATGTTTGAAGAACTTAACATCACCGCCCTTGCCGAAGGCATTGAAACAGTTGAAGAATATCAATGGTTACGCCAAGCCGGCGTGAGTTTAATGCAAGGGTATTTCTTCGCCCGCCCAGGGTTTGAGAGCCTGCCAGAAGTTGATTTTAGTAAGTTGGGGTAAGTCGATTAAGTCGTTAGATGTCAGGCATGCTGCGGGGTTGGTTAGTTCGAATGTTTTCTCTGCAATGACAACTCTGCAGGAGTTATTGTAGGAGGTACTTTAGTGCCGAATCGAACTTAAAAAAGAGCGGTCAGCTTTCAGCGATCAGGCGCGCGAAACAAGTTTCACGCCTACGGTGAAGACATTTGGTGCTAGGCTCTAGGACGCGATGTAAATTCGCTGGTTTCTTGTATCTCACATCTCGTCACTCGCACCTTTCCCCTTTACTCTTTCTCCTTAAAACTCGCTAACTTAAAACACTTCCCGGCTAAAGCCAGTCCTACGGGGGAAACATTTGGCTCTGGGTGCTAGGCTCTAGGACACGATGTAAAATCGCTGCTACCTGGCATCTCGTAACTTTACTCTTTCCCCTCGAAACTCATAACTCGCAACTTCCCCCACTTTTAGTACCGTTTTTGTGAAAAATAACGACTTATTCGTTGATGTAGTTACAATTTATCTGTAACTTGTGTCGCCCATTTCGCTACGCACGACTATAATATTAAGCGAAATCAACATTTTCATACTAAATACTAGGGATACACAATGAAAAAACTTCCTATTGCATTGGCTCTATGTGCTGCTTTTGTGTCTGCAAACACAATGGCAGAGGTTCGCATAAACGGCTTTGCTTCTATTGTTGGCGGTAAAGCCCTTGACGACGACGCAACTCTTTACGGTTACGATGACGATATTTCCTTTAAAAACGAAAGTATGTTCGCATTACAGCTTTCTGCAGATTTACAAGAAAAGCTAAGCGCTACTGCACAAATTGTGGCGCGTGGTAGTGATGATTTTGATGCTGAGTTTGAATGGGCTTATTTAACTTATGAGTTCAGCGATGAGCTACAAGTAAGTGCAGGTAAAATGCGTGTGCCGTTTTACCGTTATTCAGACTTCTTAGACGTTGGTTACACTTACCGTTGGGTTCGTCCGCCGCAATCGGTTTATAACCTTCCATTTTCAACGTATGAAGGCCTAAGCCTGTTACATAACACGCAATTAGGTGATTGGGATTCAACCGTTCAAGTTATTTACGGTAGCTTCGATGGCAACATTGCTGTGGTATCTGTTAATGGCGATACAGAGCTTAATGATATTGCTGGTATCAACTGGACGATGAGCTATGACTGGTTCAGCGCTCGTGCTGCGTACTTTGTAGCTGATACAACAATTGCAATTGAAAACGACACCGATGCAGGTGTTGCACTTAATGGCCTTGAGCAAACTCTTCGCGCTGCAGGCTTTGTTGATCAAGCTGATGATATTGCTGTAAACGAAGATGACGGTTCTTTCTTCGCTGTGGGCTTTTCAATTGATTACAACGACATTCTATTTGATGCTGAATACACTGAGTTTGAAGTAGAAAACAGTGCTCTTGCTAAACAAACTCAATACTACACGTCTGTTGGTTACCGTATGGATGAGTGGATTGTGCACTTAACTTACGAAAATAACGACGACAAACACGATAGCAACCGCTACAACGCACTACCTGCAGTACCAGCTTTAAACGCAGGTATTAATCAGGTGCTTGAAGGCGTTAGAGCAAAGAGCAACGTGTATACCATTGGTACGCGTTATGACTTCCACCCATCAGCTGCATTGAAAGTAGATTTCAGCCGCTTTAAAGATGACATTTCAGATACAGAAACCGACGTTGTTGCTGTTGCTGTTGATTTAGTTTTTTAATTGGAGTTAATAATGAAAAAATTATTAATCGCTACAGCAATGACTCTTTGCTCGCACGCTGCATTTGCTGAGGTTGCTGTTATTGTAAATCCTGCAAATGGCAATGCTATTGATGAAGGGACAATCAAAAAGATTTACCTTGGCAAGACAAAATCGTTTGACGATGGCACTAAAGTAAACCCGGTAAACCAAGACGGCAACAGCGTAAGCGATGAGTTTAACGATAAGGTGGTTGGTAAGTCAGGCAGCCAGCTTAACGCTTATTGGTCAAAACTGGTGTTTACTGGTAAAGGTACTCCGCCTGAGAAACTAGCAAACGATCAAGCTGTTATTGATTTTGTTGCAGCCAACGGCGACGCCATTGGTTATATCGATGCAGCAAAAGTAACTGATAAAGTTAAAGTAGTAGGTACTTTTTAAGTCCTTACTTTAGTTAATAAAAAACCAGGCAGTGCCTGGTTTTTTATTCGCTTAAATTACTCGACTTTAAATTTAGCTGTGGCGTCGAGTAACGAATCAGACAGGTAATGAAGGTTCTTCGCTACATCACGTACCGCCGACAATGAGTCCATTGTTTCTTCAAACGACATATGCATATTCGACACGTTATCAACAACCATACTAGCAACTGATGTTTGCTCTTCGGTAGCTGCGGCGATTTGCGAATTCATACCGTTAATTTCTAAAATCTGCTCAGAGATTTTATCAATCGACTGCCCTGTATTTTCTGCTGCTTCGGCATTGTTTGTGGCCATATCTCGGGCTGAGTTCATTGCATTTACCGCATGGCTTGCTGCGGTTGTCAACGTTGAAAGCAGCTCTCTGATTTCGTTGGTTGAGTGCGATGTTCTTGATGCAAGCTCACGTACTTCATCTGCTACAACAGCAAAGCCACGGCCTTGTTCACCTGCACGCGCAGCCTCAATAGCCGCGTTTAGTGCCAGTAAATTGGTTTGCTCTGCAATCGAAGTAATGACGTTTAAGATCTGAGTCACATTTTTAGTGTCATTTGCCAGCTGGTTAATTGTTGAAGCCGCTTGGTTTATTTCTTCACTTAATGTTTTTGACTCAGTAACAGAGCGCTGTATTTGCGTTCTGCTTTGCTCAACTTCGCGCTCGGCTGTTTGCGCAGCTTGTGATGCATTTGCCGCTGAATGTGAAATATCAGCAACACTTTGACGCATTTCTTCCATCGACTGCTTAACTATTTCGGCATCGGATGTTTGTTTCGTTGTAGCACGCTCAGCACGTTCCATACCTTGCACAAGTCGGGTTGAGTTCTCCATTAATGGTTCACACACAGCTATTACCTCAAGTACCGAGCCTTTTAATAGCTGAATAAACGCATTGAAGTTAATTGATACCTGACCAATTTCGTCTTTAGCGTGTACTTCAAGTTGTGTGCTTAACGAACCTTTACCGTCAGCTAATAAACGTAAGTTATCTGCCGCAGCACTAGCAGATGAGCCAATTCCACGGGCAATCCAAATTGAGGTAACCACCAATAAAATAAGTGATACAACAGACACAATAAGCATTAAGTTTAGTGCGTTGTCTGAACGGGCTTTAGTTGCTTGTACAAGTTCAAAAAAGCGGTCGTCTGCGCGGGTTTGTGCACGTTTAAATCCCGCTAAAACAGCTTCATATTGCTGTGTTTTTTGCTGTGCTTGCTGTTGAATTTTACTAAAGTCAGCGGTGCCGTTGATCATTGAAGTGGCAATACTCGACGAGGTTTGTGCATAAAGCTCTAATTGTTTTTTGGTATCGGCATGCACATAGCTGTCGTTGATACTGATGATATTTTGTAGATTTTCGTTAATCGCTTTATACGTTTGCGCAGCACTATCTACTAAGTCTGACTCACCAAAAGTGACTGCTTGAGTGTATAACTCATCTAGTTTTTCGAGTAATGCTACATTTTCTGAAGTAAGTTTTACTACCTGATAAGACGACTTTTCTAGCTCGTCGAGCGAGACCTTGTTGTCATTCATGGCTATAAAATTGGTTACTACTATGATCACGAATGCCGTTATGGCAATGCATGTTATGGCGTGTATTTTTTTTGTGATGCTCAAGTTATTGAATGAAATACTTGCAGACATTGAATCCACCTTTGCTGTCATATTACTTAGTATTATCGCCCGATTTCCCTAAAGTATTAACTATATTTATATATTTTCAGGTTTTTTTCTTATTTTGTGCCGTTTGTGGGAGGTCTTGTAGGAGGTACTTCAGTGCCGAACCAAAAATAAATAAGAGCCTTCAGCTTTCAGCTCTTAGACGCGCGAAACAAGTTTCACGCCTACGCATGAAACATAGGCGCTAGGACGCGATGTTAAATCGCTGCTACCTAGCATCTCATTACTCGCACCTTTCCCCTTTACTCTTTCTAACTCACTAACTTTCCCCTTGAAACTTTCTTTTTTAATAGCGTTATTAGGGGCTGATCTGTATAATCCGCGGCCTATTATTTACCCTATTGCTTGTTTATTTTCGCAGTTGCTGCGCCCATAACCCTGTCAGTATTTTTCTAGGAATAATTCGTTGATTTCAACCGCTAATATCACCATGCAGTTTGGTGCAGAGCCTCTGTTTGAGAACATTTCAGCTAAGTTTGGTAACGGTAACCGCTATGGTTTAATTGGCGCGAATGGCTGCGGCAAATCGACCTTTATGAAAATTCTAAGTGGTGCGCTTGTGCCAACGTCTGGCAATGTGTCGATTGCGCCGGGTTTAAAGCTAGGTACGCTAAGCCAAGATCAGTTTGCGTTTGAGCAATACACTGTGGTTGATGCGGTGATCATGGGTGATGCAGAACTTTGGAAAGTTAAACAAGAGCGCGACCGTATCTACTCACTACCAGAAATGAGTGAAGAAGACGGCATGAAAGTCGCTGAGCTTGAAAGCATTTTTGCCGAAATGGATGGCTACACGGCAGAAAGCCGTGCGGAAGAAATTTTGATCCAAGCGGGTATTGAGCAAGAGTTTCATTACGGCTTAATGGCAAACGTTGCGCCGGGCTGGAAGCTTCGTGTGCTTTTAGCACAAGCGCTGTTTGCAAATCCTGATATTTTGCTGCTTGATGAGCCAACCAATAACCTTGATATTCACACCATTACTTGGCTAGCTAACGAGCTTAACCAGCGTAAGTGTACGATGATTATTATCTCGCACGACCGTCACTTCTTAAACTCGGTATGTACACACATGGCCGATATCGATTACGGTGAGCTACGAATTTACCCTGGTAACTACGAAAAGTGGATCGAAGCTTCAAGCTTGCAACGCGAACAGCTGCTTGCTGAAAACGCAAAGAAGAGCGCTGAAATTGACGAGCTACAAGAATTCGTAAACCGCTTTGGTGCTAACGCATCAAAAGCAAAACTAGCGAGCTCTCGTGCTAAGCGCATGGATAAAATTAAGCTTGATGAAGTAAAAGCATCAAGCCGTATTAGCCCATCACTTCGTTTTGACGAAGGCAAAAAGATGTATCGCCAAGCATTAGAGCTTACTAAGCTAGGTCATGGCTTTGAGGGTGAAACCCTATTCAGTGGTGGTGACTTATTACTAGAAGCGGGTGCTAAGCTTGCGGTTATTGGTGAAAACGGTGTTGGTAAAACCACCCTATTACGCTGCCTAGTGAATGAATTACAAAGTAACGAAGGTGTGGTTAAGTGGTCTGAAAATGCCAGCATTGGTTATTGCCCGCAAGACAGCAGCAAAGAGTTTGATAACGACTTAACTCTATTTGATTGGATGTCGCAGTGGCGCACCGCTAAGCACAACGATTTAATGGTGCGTGCTATGTTAGGCCGTTTATTATTCACCGCAGACGACGCTAACAAAAAAGCACGTAACTGCTCGGGTGGTGAAAAAAACCGCCTGTTATTTGGTAAGTTAATGATGCAAGACATCAACGTGCTAATTATGGACGAGCCAACCAACCACATGGATATGGAAGCCATTGAAGCACTCAATAATGCATTAAAAGATTACCAAGGCACGCTGATTTTTGTGAGCCATGACCGTGAGTTTGTATCGTCTTTAGCGACTCGGATCATCGATATAAAAGATCAACAGCTTATCGATTTTCAGGGCACGTTTGACGAATATATGGACCATGTTGCGCAACAAGCGCAGTAACCCCTTCCAAGAAAAGGTGAGCAAGATAGCTCACCTTTTTTGTTTACGTTCAGTTACATATTCACTTTACTGAATTACCCATTTTAGGTAACTTAAATTTCTTTGACTTCAATAGAACAATAAATTTAAGGGACCTAAATGAAAAAGCTCCTCAGCGTATCGGCACTGACTCTGGCTCTAACAGCCTGTGGTGGCGGTTCATCAACAGACAAAAAACCAGATGTAAAAGTTGAGCAAAATACTGCGCCTACCCTCTCAGGCTCGCTCACTCTCTCAGCCAAAGCGCTTGAATCAGCTAATTTAGTTGTTGATTTAAAAGATGAGCAAAACGACAGTGTGACAACAACGATTATTGATAAGCCAGAATGGCTGACTGTAACCACCAGCAGTAATCAAGTAACTTTTAGTGCAGAGCCAAGCTTATTCGAAGTAGCCAACCACGCTTTTACTGTGGAAGTCTCTGATGGTAAAGCAAGTAACCAATATACCCTAACCGTTAATGTCGCTGAAAACCGTGCCGCATGGCAACCAATTGAGCTTAGCAATAGCGAAGTAATGGGGAATTGGCAGTCAAGCGATGGCAGCGTAGAGCTGGTATTTGCTACTGAAGATGCCGGGGTGATTGCTCAAAATGGTGAGCTAAGCCGTTTTGATTGGTCGAACCCTGATGTGATTGCATTAAATACCCAAGCGATTGATTGCTTGCATGAATGTAATCAACAAGCCCTTCTTGAAATGGAAGTGTTAGCTAAGCGCGATGACGCTATTCGTGTTGAGCTTTTTAATGTTTCAACCGATAAAGGCGAAGTAGTTACCCTTTATAAATCAAATACAGAGCTTAGCTCTGCGTATTATGTTGATATGGACGACAATACTTTTCACATGGTGAATCATTTAAACACCCAAGGTGAAGAAAGCTATTTTGAAGTATCGATAGCAAGCTATATTCCAACAGCTTCAGGCAGTACCACATCATTCCCTTATGCAGAGTTTTCGGCGACCTTAGAAGGTAAATCGTTAGCGATTAATGGCGACAAATTTATTACGAACAGCTATGCAAATCAGCTAAATAAAGAAGGCTACGAGGTGAATGTAGAGTTTGACCTTAACCTCGTTAATGCCGAAGTGGTTGCGCAGTTCGATGATTTTGCGGTGCTAAAACTGCAACATGTTCTTAGCTATCATGATGAAGCTGACGCTGCGAATATTGTTGAATCAGAAGAGCTAACTGAAGCTATGAAAGTGCAAACGTCGGTTGTTGCATTACAAAAACTGACACCGATTGCGGTACCTGAGCTTAAAGTGGGTAAAACGTATACTGGTCGCTTAAATAATAAAAATTCAGATACAGGTGAAGGATTAACGTTTCGCTATTTACCATCATTTTTCACTATCACTGCCGCCGACACTGCAACGGTAACATTCAATACGTCTATAAGTACCGACTCGTTCAAGTGGCATTACAACTTAGACAATAATGGCGACACCGTTAAGGTAACCGGCAATGGCCTAGATACCAGCTTACAATTTTTCACTCAACCTGATGGTAAAACTCTCATGGTGCGCGAGCGAAATAAAGAAGAGCGTCAGGCTCGCTTAGGGTATGAATTTTTAGAAGTGATTGATGATTCAACCATCACTCTTGATGACTATAAGCACCTATTTAGCTACTTACGTCAAGATTACACCAGCGGCAACCTGAAAACATACTGGTTTATAAATGATGATGGTAAAGGTAGCTTCTATTATGCTGATCAATATGGCCTTGAAAACAGAGCTAACTTTACGCCAAATACCTATTGGCAATTTGAAGCTGATAACAGTATTAGTTTTGCAATGATATCTCAGTGCCCAAGTGCATTTGATTACTCTAGCTGTAAGGATGAGGTGTTAGGCGATGATGAAAATTTATATGCCTCTTTAATTAATTTTAAAATTATTCATAAAGAAGCAGATAAATTCATTTTCGACCGCCTGTTTTGGCAGCGTATCTATAACTACAGCGATAAAGAAGTTGAAGAAAACATATACCAAAACAGTTTTTGGTTAGGGATTGAGAAGTAAAGGAGCTTGCAGCGGTCAGACGCGCGAAACAAGTTTCACGCCTACATGTAGCAGCGGGTTTATCCTGCGTCATCGGCACTAGGGTTTAGGTTCTAGGCGCTAGGACGCGATGTAAAATCGCTGCTACCTCGAATCTCGCATCTCGAACCTCGTAACTTTCCCCTTTCCCCTCGTAACTAAAAAAGGCCACACAGTTAAACTGTGAGGCCTTTGTACTTAACGGAATTTTAGATTAAATATCGAAGCGGTCGGCGTTCATTACTTTCACCCATGCGTCGACAAAGTCTTTTACAAAACGTTCGTTGTTGTCGTCTTGTGCGTAAAACTCTGCGTATGAGCGTAGGATTGAGTTTGAACCAAACACTAAATCAACGCGTGTTGCTGTCCATTTAGTTGCACCTGTGCTGCGCTCAACAATATCGTAAAGACCATTGCTTGTTGGCTTCCATGTGTAAGCCATGTCAGTTAGATTTACGAAAAAGTCTGTGCTAAGTGTGCCTACATTATCTGTAAACACGCCATGCTTAGAGCCGCCGTGGTTAGTGCCTAGTACACGCATACCACCAACAAGAGTTGTCATTTCTGGTGCTGTTAAGCCCATTAATTGCGTACGCTCTAGCATTAGCTCTTCTGCTGAAACCACATAGTCTTTCTTCAACCAGTTACGGAAACCATCGTGAATTGGCTCAAGTACGTCGAACGAGTCTGCATCTGTCATCTCGTCTGTGGCATCACCACGACCAGGCGCAAATGGCACGGTTATATCAACACCCGCCGCTTTTGCTGCTTGCTCAACCGCTGCAGAACCACCAAGTACAATTAAATCAGCGAGGCTTACTGGTTTGCTTAAACCCGCTTGTACTGATTCGAGTGCGCTTAATACTTTAGCTAAACGCTCAGGCTCGTTACCTTGCCAATCTTTTTGCGGTGCTAGGCGAATACGTGCACCATTTGCACCACCGCGATGGTCTGAACCACGGTAAGTGCGGGCGCTATCCCATGCTGTTGCGATTAAGTCTGCTTGGCTTACACCACAGTTAAGTAGCTTGGTTTTAAGTTCGCTAATTTCGCTGTCTGATAATGTATAATCAACCGCTGGGATCGGATCTTGCCAGATCAGATCCTCGCTTGGTACATCGGCACCTAAATAACGTGATTTAGGACCTAAGTCACGGTGCGTTAGTTTGAACCATGCACGTGCAAACACATCACTAAAGTATTCAAAATCATCGTTAAAACGCTCGATAATTTTACGATAGGTTGGGTCCATCTTCATCGCCATATCGGCGTCGGTCATAATAGGATTTAAACGAATTGATGGATCTTCTACATCAACTGGTTTGTCTTCTTCTTTAATGTCGATTGGTTCCCACTGCCACGCACCTGCCGGGCTCTTCTTAAGTTCCCACTCGTAGTTAAGCAGTAAGTAGCAATAGCCGTTATCCCACTTAGTTGGGTGGGTTGTCCATGCGCCTTCGATGCCCGACGTCATGGTATCGCGACCAATACCGCGTGAGTTGTGGTTGTTCCAGCCAAGGCCTTGCTCAAATACATCAGCGGCTTCTGGCTCAGGGCCTACGTTTTCTTCACTACCATTACCATGAGTTTTACCCACAGTGTGGCCACCGACTGTAAGCGCCGCAGTTTCTTCGTCATCCATTGCCATACGGGCAAATGTTTCGCGAACTTGTTCTGCCGTTTTAAGCGGGTCTGGATTACCATTCACCCCTTCTGGGTTTACATAAATTAAGCCCATTTGTACCGCTGCCAATGGGTTTTCCATAGTGTCTGGTTTGGCTACATTTGAATAGCGCTCATCACTTGGTGCTAACCATTCTTTTTCAGCGCCCCAGTAAACGTCTTTTTCTGGGTGCCAAATATCTTCGCGGCCACCGGCAAAGCCAAAGGTTTTTAAACCCATTGATTCATATGCCATATTACCGGCTAAAATCATTAAATCTGCCCAAGAAAGCTTGTTACCGTATTTCTTTTTGATTGGCCAAAGTAAGCGACGTGCTTTGTCTAAGTTAGCGTTATCTGGCCACGAATTTAATGGCGCAAAACGCTGATTACCTGTACCACCGCCACCACGGCCATCTTCTAAACGGTATGAACCCGCTGAGTGCCATGCCATACGGATCATTAAACCACCGTAATGACCCCAGTCAGCTGGCCACCACTCTTGGCTTTCGGTCATTAGATTTTTTAAATCGGTTTTAACGGCTTCAAGGTCAAGAGATTTGAAAGCTTCTGCGTAATTAAAGTCTTTGCCGTAAGGATTCGTTTTGCTGTCGTGTTGATGAAGAATGTCGAAATTGAGCGCGTTTGGCCACCAGTCGGTATTTGATTGAGCGGTGACAGTGTTACTACCATGCATTACCGGGCACTGGCCCGTTTTTCCATTACTCATTATGTGCTCCTCATAAGCTAAAAATATGACGAAATGCTAAAATGCGCTTTTATCCCTTTCGTCATAAAGAGAGATTTTCTAATAGTTATGAATAACTAATAGCGAATAAGTTCCTGTTGTTTAAAACTATAGGAGTTGTACTTTAATAAAGCTAGATCCAGAACATGGTTTTAAATCGATTGCACCGATAGAAAAATCTGATTTGATTCATTTTATAAAACCGTCCATTTTATAAGGGTATTTTTAAACAGCGAGTAGCCCTTATGAAAACCATTAATCCTGACGTTGCTAGACAACTAAGCATTAACTTTTTTATCGCCAATTTACCTATCTTGATGTTAACAGGGCTGGTCGTCGCATCGCTTGTGGGGCTAACCTTTAGAAGCTCGGTGTTGTTTTGGCTAGCGCTGTTAATCACACCATTGAGCATTAATTATTTATATTCTAAAAAACGCATAAAACAGTTTTGCAAAGACAACAAATGCACTGATATTTCTTGCCTTGCTAAGCAAACTGATTAATTTTTAATTTTATTACCCAGTCACCAGATTATTTAGTCAACAACTTGTATAAATATTAATTAGTTATGTGAGTTTTTGCGGCAATTTGAAGGTAACACTAACGCCGTTATCAGGTTTGCTATCGATGCTCACTTCGCCTTGCAGCGCTTGCGTTGCAAGGTTATAAACTATCGACATACCTAGACCACTGCCACCATTGCCTCGCTTGGTAGTGAAAAATGGCTCAAATACCTTGTACATTACATCTTCGGTCATGCCATGACCGTTGTCTTTATAGGTTATGGTGTAGCTATTGGCGTCGTTATCGATGCTTACACCTATATCTATGCGGTTTTGCTCACGGCCAACAAACCCGTGTACACAGCTATTATTTACAAGATTTAAGAATATTTGGCTAAGCGCCCCCGGAACGGTTATTAACGAAAAGTCATCAACACAGTTGATGTTTACTTCAACATTATGACTACGTGTAAGTGGCATTAAGCTATGTAGGATATTTTCAAAGTAATCTTTAATATTGGTTTCGAGTAAATTAAGCGATGATTGATCAACCGCCGTTTGTTTAAAGTCACTGATGAGCTTTGCAGCCCGCTCAAGGTTGGTAAACGATATTTTGATACACTCGTTTAAATGATTCATGCCTTCAAGTAGGGCCGCTTTTGTTAAGGTATTTGAATCTATGTGTTTATTAAGCGTATTTAGCTTATCTTTTGCCGAGCTATTTGCTGTGACTGCGATGCCGATAGGCGTATTTACCTCATGGGCAATCCCCGCAACAAGATTACCCAGTGAAGCCATTTTTTCGGCTTCAATGAGCTTTTCTTGCATTGCGGTGAGTTCTGATAAAGTTTTTTCAAGCGTACGAGTTCGTTCTGCAACACGTTGTTCTAGATGCTGATTGGCACGTTCAAGTTCAGCATTGATACGTTCATTTTCTTGTGCAGACAAGGCTCTGCCATAAAGATCTGCCAAAGCACCGATGAATGAGCATTCATCTTCTGTCCATTGCCGTTTACCACCTATATGCTCACAGCAAAATATACCGATCATTTTTCCTTTATAGCGAATTGGCGCATCGAGCATTGCACCTATATTAAGAGGTGTTAAGTAACTTTCGCTAAATTCAAAGGTGGCAGGGTCGGTATGAGCATCTACTGCGGTAATCGTACGTTGGGTGTCGAGTGCTTTGAAATAGGCAGGATATGCATCACGAGGGAGCACTAACATTTGGATTTCTTTGCCGTTTTCTCTATCGAGTAATAACCGGCATTCAATCTCCGTGTTTTCTTCATTTAACAGCCAGATCCCTGCACGGCCAATTTCTAGGCCATCAAGTACAGCATTCAGAATTAAGCGTTCAGCTAATTCAACATTGCCACTATCAAGATCAGAAGAAATCGATACTCCATACAGCAGTTGGACTAGTTGTTGGCGCATACTCTCACCTTTTAGTTTTACGACTCCTTAAGTCTAGACGAACATTGTGATTCTGACAGAACGAATATAAGTTTTTAAAAACTCATTAAGTATTAAGTAGTTGTTCAGATTAAAATGGGTATATTGTACCTAACTCCTGTTGATACCCCTTACGACTTTATGTTGTTTAAGCAGTTTGGCCAGCTCTCCCCCGAGCTGGTTTTTTTTTGCCTAGTCCACAATGCCCACGCATGTTACAGTTACCTCAGAAATCACTAAAAATTGATATGTCATGCGTTATACCTTAATTTTAATCACTTTTTTAATGAGCTTTAGTACATTTGCAGCAGCTCAAAATGAGCCAGAAAACCGCCCAGCTTTAACCGAAGCAGAGCAACAACAAGCTCTCGATAAGCTTCAAGAACCTATGTATAAGCCATTGTTAGAGCGCTATATTCTTGATGAATTAAAAGCTGTGCGCCAAGACCAACAAAAACTGCGCGAAGATGTGACAAAACAAGTTGCTCATACGCAACTTGATACTGCCGATCGAGCATTAACTTATACAACAGACACCATTAATAATGTGTTTTTCATTATCACGATTACTGCTTCAATTTTGGTTTTAGTTGGTTGGAATTCACTGCGTGATGTGAAAAACAAAGTAGAAGACATCGTAAACTCACGTGTAAGTGCGATTACACAAGAATACGAAGAGCGCCTAAAAGTACTTGAAGAAAAGCTACGTGAGCGATCTGAAGAGATCTTATTAAACCAACAAAAGATCTCAATCACCAATGAAGTTCATTCTTTATGGATGCGTGCCAATTTAGAAAGCGATGTCGCGAATAAGATTGAGATTTTTGACGAGATCTTAAAACGTAAACCAGAAGACGTAGAAGCCATTGCCTATAAAGCAGATGCACTGTTAGAGATAAACGAAACAGGTGAAGCTATCGAGCTTTGTAATCAAGCATTAGAAATTGATAGCGACTACGGCTACGCATACTGGCAACGTGCTTGTGCCTATGCGTTACTGCACAAACACGCCGATGCAATGGCTGATATTCGTATGGCTCTTGAGTATTCTCCTAACTTGCGTAACGAGCTATTACACGAAAGCGCGTTTGCCAGCCTACACGACAACGACAGCTTTAATTCGTTGCTAAGCGAAACGGCTTAGCCGAAACCCACGTAGCAGCGGGTTTATCCCGCGTCATAGGCGCTCGGGTTTAGGTTCTAGGATTTAGGCTCTGGGTTCTAGGTCCTAGGCGCTGGGACGCGATGTAAAATCGCTGGTTTCTAGTCTTTAGAGGTCAGATATTAGATGTCAGCCGAACTGCTGGGTTGGTTAGTTCGAGTGTTTTTCTCAGCATTCGACCTATTCACTTTCCAGGTAGGTTGGGTCGAGCGGAGCGACACCCAACATATAGAAGCCTTCAGCGGTCAGACGCGCGAAACAAGTTTCACGCCTGGTTTATCCCGCGTCATAGGCACTAGGGTTTAGGTTCTAGGACGCGATGTAAAATCGCTGCTACAGACTCGCACCTCGTTACTCGCACCTTTCCCCTTGAAACTCGCTAACTTGTAACTTTCACCCATAAAAAAGAGCAGCTGGGCTGCTCTTTTTTCTAACGGAAGAATAACACTTTGGTTATTTTTCCATTTTCTATTTTGTAGCTGGTAACGAACTCAGAGCGCTTGTCGACGACTTTTGGGTCTTGTGAACAGGTTTCTGACAGTTCATGATCAATCACGATGTTGCCAAGTACAATGCGTTTAATTGGCGATGATTTAATGCACTTTAGCTTTTTAAACATGATGCCGTATCGTGCAATAAGTTTTTCTTTACCGGTGAACATCAACTCATTCGGGAATGTATAAAACTCAACGTTTTCATCGTACATCTTGATAAAAGCATCAATGTTACGAGCATTATAAGCTGCAATCAGCTGTTCAATCACCGCCATCGATTCACGTGACTGACGTGCTTTTTCTTGCTGCTTCGCTGTTAGTGCTTCTTTAGCTTGGTTAACGGCTTTTTCTGCTTCTGCAACGGCTTGCTGTTTTTCGGCAACTGTTTTTGGTTGCTCTGCAGGTGCGGGAGTTTCTGTACCGAGTACCTTGCTATTATCAACTTCTGCAACCGCTTTTAAGGCTGCGGCTGTCGCTTTTTGTTCGTCGCTGCTTGTGGTTGTTTCACTCGTTGCCTTCGCAGCTTCTTCAGCTTTTTCTTCTACTTGAGCGGCTTCTGCAGTCGCTTTCTCAATTTCAGACGCTGATTTTTGCTCTGTAGCAGGCTTTTCTTCAATAAACTCTAAGCTAGGTACGTCCTTCTTTTCGGCTTTTTGTTCATTGCTCGTTTGAGGCTCAGTTTGTTCGGTGGTTTCGTCACTTGCAATTGACTGCCAAGAGAATAATAAACTGATTGCAAAAAATAACGGTTTCATAGTTTTCCTAAATGCATCATGCCTGATTTGGGCGCTAAGGTAGCAAATTCTAGCTGTTTGGCATAGTTTTTACCAATATTGCTCTACTGTGATCTGCCCAGGTTCACGGCGTCTGTTGCGGCTAAAACCAAGCTCTAGCAAAATAGCCGTAGTATCTTTTACCATTTGTGGGTTACCGCAAATCATAAATTGTGCGGTATCAGGTACAGTTGGGCGCCCTATTACATCAAATAAACGATGATCTTTAATTACGTCTGTGATCCGGCCATTAAAACCGATTGTGGCTGACTCTCGGCTGACTACCGGTGAATAACAAAGATTTGGGTACTGCTGCTGTAGCACTTTAATGCGCTCCTGATAACTTAAGTCCTCATTAAAGCGAACTCCATGCACTAAATGAACATGCTCAAACTTTTGCCACACTTCGCCCTGCTCTAATATTGAAATAAAAGGCCCAAGCGCAGTACCTGTACTCAGCATATAAAGCTGCTCACTGCTTGGTACTTCATCAAGGGTAAAAAAACCTGTCGCGCGGCGCTCTATAGTCACAGAGTCACCCGGCTTTAATTGTGCGAGTTGTTGAGAAAGTTGCCCGTCTTTCACATTAATAAGATAAAACTCGAGGTCGGGATTGTTCGGCGCATTCACATAAGAATATGCACGAGCTACACGTTTATCACCTACTTGCATAGCAAGCTTTGTAAACTGCCCCGCCGTGAATGGCTCAACATCGGCATTAACGATTAAGCTAAATAATGAGTCAGTCCACCATTTAACGTCTTTTACCTTAGCTTCAACCCAATTAGACATACACATCCTCAATTGTTGTTCCTCTATTAAAAGTGGCAACAATTAGTTGAATTTTCAAGTTTTAAAGGGCGGTTGCGAGATGCGGGCAGGATTTTACGCGAGGTAAATAAGTAGCTATAAAAAAAGCCGCATAAATGCGGCTTTGAGGTTAGTCTCACTTCACTTTGGGCGTGTTTCCAAATTTCAGTGAATACGTTACCAAGGAACTTATTTAAATTGATTCTAAAGCAATTTTAACCATTTCGTTAAAGGTGCTTTGACGCTCTTCACTTGGTGTCGCTTCACCAGTGATTACGTGGTCACTTACAGTAAATAGTGCCATCGCTTTTGCGCCATATTCAGCGGCTACGCCGTACATGCCAGCTGTTTCCATATCAACAGCAAGTACGCCTAGCTTGTCTAATTCTTGATAGAATGTGTTATCTGCTTGGTAGAATGTATCTGTTGTAAATACATTACCTACTTTCGCTTCAATGCCTAATTCTTTTGCTGCGTTTACGCCGTTAAGTAATAAACCAAAATCAGCAATTGCAGCAAAGTCGTAACCACGTACGCGCGCACGGTTTACGTTTGAATCTGTGCTTGCACCTTGTGCAAAGATAACGTCACGGATTTTGATATCGCTACCAATACCGCCACAGGTACCAATACGAATTAGATTTTTAACGCCGTAACTAACGATCAATTCACGGGCATAAATTGACATTGATGGAATACCCATCCCAGAGCCCATAATACTCACTGGTTTACCTTTGTAGGTACCGGTAAAACCATACATATTACGAACGCCTGTTACTTGTTTTGCGTCATCTAAAAAGTTTTCAGCAATGTATTGAGCACGAAGCGGATCACCCGGCATTAATACCGTTTCTGCAAATTCGCCTACATTGGCGCTGATATGAGGAGTACTCATTATTGGTTTCCTTTTTTGTTCGCTAATAGCTTGTCGTTAAAGCTATCACCGTATTCAAGTGCAGGAAGGTTAAACCACTGGGCAAGGGTTTGACCTATGTCTGCAAAACTAGCTCGTTCTCCAAGCGGGGTGTTTGTCATTCCCGGTTGGTATGCAAGTACTGGCACGTATTCACGTGTATGGTCAGTACCTGCTGCTGTTGGATCACATCCGTGATCGGCTGTGATAATTAACACATCATCACTATTTAGCTGATTTAAGATGGTCGGTAGATAATCATCAAACTCTTTTAATGCTTTAGCATAGCCAACTGCATTACGGCGATGACCGTACTTTTCATCAAAATCAACTAAGTTTGTAAAAATCAAACTATGGTCAGGTGCGCTTGCAATCACTTCTGAGGTTTTCTCAAGCAAGTTCATTAGCCCTGGCGCTTTGTGTTTTTGGGTGATGCCTTGGTGCGCATAGATATCGGCAATTTTACCAATACTGATCACTTCACCGCCGTCTTGCGATAATTTATCAAGCAAGGTTGGCGACGGTGGCAGCACCGAATAGTCACGACGATTGCCTGTACGGGCAAAATCGTCACGGCTCGAACCCAAAAATGGCCGCGCAATCACTCTTCCTATGTTCATTTCATCAAGCAGCGCCCGTGCGATTTCGCAAACCTGATAAAGTTTCTCCAGTCCAAATGATTCTTCGTGCGCGGCTATTTGAAACACGCTATCAACTGAGGTGTAGCAAATCGGCATACCGGTTTGCATGTGTTCTTCACCTAGCTGTTCTAAAATGGTTGTTCCTGAGGCATAGCAGTTACCTAAAATGCCAGGAATACCTGCGCGAGCAATTAGCTCATCAACAAATTCTTGTGGAAAACACGGCTGTGTATTAGGGAAGTAACCCCAATCAAATAACACAGGTACACCGGCCATTTCCCAGTGCCCTGAAGGCGTGTCTTTACCACTTGATAACTCTTTAGCGTAACCCCATGCGCCAATAGGTGCTTGGCGGTCACTAACTAAACAAGGCTCTTTGCCTGCGGCTTCGCATGCATCAGCTAAACCTAAACGGGTAAGATTAGGCAGCGATAAGTGCTCACCTGTTTCTTCTGCGTAGGCTTTAAGTAAATGAGCAAAGGTATTTGCGCCTACATCACCAAACTTCTCTGCGTCAGGTGCTGCGCCAATTCCTAGGCTATCTGCCATTAAGATGAGTGCTCTTGCCATGGGTACCTCGTTATCAATATGTGAATACTTTATATGCTCTTCGAATTTTTGGTACAGGACATAAGTCCTGTTTCATAAAACAGAAACATTATAAATTTGCATCTCTAAGCGAAGCAAAAGAGATTAATCGTGTCTTTTTTGCTATTGTGATCTACCTAACAATGTTTCCTTCTGTGTGGGCGAGAACTTTAGTGACACGAACAATTATAGCTATTGCTGGCGCATCTGCGTCGGGCAAGTCTCTTTTTAGCAAGACAATTTATAACGAATTAGTCAATGAGCTTGAACCGGGCGCGATCGCAGTGATCGAAGAAGATGCTTATTACAAAGACCAGTCGCATTTGCCGTTTGACCATCGAACGCAAACCAATTACGACCATCCTGATGCTTTCGAGCATGAGCTTTTGCATGAGCACTTACTTCAATTGCGCGCTGGAAAATCAGTAGACGTACCAACTTATGACTATGCAATGCATACCCGTAGCGATGAAACGCGTCGAGTGGCACCTGCAAAAGTACTTATCGTTGAAGGTATTTTGCTACTGAGTGATCCGGCACTTCGAAAAGAATTTGATATTAAGGTGTTCATTGATACACCGTTAGATATCTGCCTTATGCGCCGTATGCAACGAGATATGGAGCAGCGTGGCAGAACATTACAGTCCGTTGTTGATCAATATCAAGCGACAGTGCGACCTATGTTTTATCAGTTTATTGAGCCATCAAAGCACAAAGCTGATCTCGTAGTCACACGCGGCGGTATGAATCGCGTTGCCATTGATATAATTAAAAGTAAAATAAAATATTTACTGCAACAATAACAACGGGAAACAGTCAGTATGACAACATTTATGAGCTTAGTAGGCATTGTTGTGCTACTAGGCATTGCTTTTGCGGCTTCTACGAACCGTAAAGCAATTAATTTAAGAACTGTGGGCATCGCCTTTTTACTTCAAGTGTTAATTGGTGGCTTTGTCTTGTTCTTTGAAGTGGGCAAAAACGTACTGGCAAGTATGTCTCGAGGAGTCTCATCAGTTATTGGTTATGCCAATGACGGGATTAGCTTCTTATTTGGCTCACTGGCATCGCAAGATACTTTAGGGTTTATTTTTGCGATACAAGTATTGCCCGTTATCGTGTTCTTCTCAGCACTCGTTGCTGTGTTGTATCACATCGGGGTGATGGATTGGATAATCAAGATTCTAGGCGGTGGCTTACAAAAGCTATTGAAAACCTCGCGCCCTGAATCGCTTTCTGCAACCGCCAATATTTTCGTTGGCCAAACAGAAGCACCATTGATTGTTAAACCATTTATCGCCAGCATGACTAAGTCAGAGCTATTTGCGGTAATGGTAGGTGGCCTTGCTACCGTGGCCGGTTCTGTTATGGCAGGTTACGTAACAATTGGTGTAGAGCTTAAATACTTAATTGCAGCCAGCTTTATGGCAGCACCAGGTGGTTTCTTAATGGCAAAAATGATTGTGCCAGAGACCGAAACACCGAAAGAAGATTTAGCTGATTTAGACGTACAAGAAGAAAAACCGGTTAACGTAATTGATGCAGCCGCATCAGGTGCCGCAAACGGTATGCAACTAGCACTGAACGTAGGTGCGATGTTACTTGCTTTCGTAGCACTTATTGCACTTCTAAATGGGTTATTAGGCGGTATTGGTGGTTGGTTTGATCATCCAACATTAACGCTACAAGAAATTTTAGGTTATGTATTCGCTCCAGTTGCATGGTTATTAGGTGTACCGTGGAACGAAGCAGTAATCGCAGGCAGTTTTATAGGTCAGAAGGTTGTAGTTAACGAATTCGTTGCTTACCTCGACTTTATTAATTATCGCGATACGTTAAGTGCGCACACACAAGCGATTGTCACATTCGCGTTATGTGGGTTTGCTAACTTATCATCGATAGCAATTTTACTAGGTGGATTAGGCGGTATGGCGCCTAGTCGGCGAAAGGATATCGCACGCTTAGGGCTCAGGGCAGTGTTAGCAGGATCTATGGCTAACCTCATGAGTGCAGCAATTGCAGGTTTTTTCCTCTCGCTAGCTTAGAAACTTAATGAGATGAGCCGTAGTTGCAAAACAATAGGATAGGACTTTAAGGGGTTAAAGGTCTATCTGACTTGAACGATACTTCACCAAGGGCCGCAAGGCCCTTTTATCGTTTTATGTGCTAAGATTTAATTACTAAGTCCTTTTAAGTACATAAATGAACTATTTACGACTTTATTTGCTAATTCTTTTCTTTAGTTGGCCAGCACTGAGTAAGCCGACCCTAACCGTTGTGACTGAACTGTCACCACCTAACCAAACCCTAATCAATAACCAAGTTGCCGGTGAGAGCACCGAGCTGGTTAAAGCAATTTTTGCTAAAGCTAATTTGAACGCGAATATAGAGCTTTACCCTTGGGCCCGTGCTTACAATATGGCACTGAAGAAACCGAATATCTTTATTTATAGTATGGCGAAAACGGCTGAACGCGAAAAACATTTTCATTGGATTGGTGAAGTGGCAACCTACCAAATGGGCTTTGTTAAGTTGAGCTCTCGCAGCGATATAAACATCACTTCAAATGAGCAAGCCAAGCAATATAAGATAGCGGTACAACGTCATGACCTAGCAGCGCAGCGCTTAACAGAGCGTGGTTATACTGTGGTATATACCTCTGATATCAATAAGTCGTATCAACTGTTGATGTCGGGCAAGGTTGATTTAATCATTGATGATAAGAACTATATTGCGGCTATGGCTGAGCAATTAGCACTGGATGAAGCTCGTTTCAGCTTTGCTCATACTATCGACTTTTTAACTATGAAAGGCTATCTCGCAGCAAATATTAATACAGACCAGCGTTATATCGATGCCCTAAAAGCAGCCTTTAATGAGGTAATGAGAACACCAGAATACAATGCTGTGATGATGCTAGCACAACGTCCTTAATTCGCCTTATATTGCTCAATGTAAGTCTCTAATAGACCTTGCTTACTCAGCTTGTCATAACTTGCCTGTAACCGGCTTACAAGCTCTTCGGGTAATTCCTTATTTAACGCTAGAAAGTTACCAACCGTGCCATTAAGTGGCAACTCAACCAACTTAACCACTTCTCTACCTTGGTGACCATACTGCATTAATTGGTATTTAAACGACAGCTCCGAGCCAATAATGAGCTCTATTTTATTTTTGAAAAATAAATTAATACACTCGTAATAGTGACTCACTTTAAGAAGGTTTTTATCACCTTCAAAGCCAATGCTTTCTACAAACTTTTCGTAAATGCTATTTCTGACAACACATAAGCTATGATCTTTTACTTGCGATAAATCGATGGGATTAATGCGGTCATTTGATTGTAAACGATAAAAAAAGTTACGAGAGGAAGCCATTGGACCAATCCACTTGAATAAATCTTCGCGGTCGGGAATACGTGCTGTAGAGACCAAACCTGACAGCGGCTTTTGCTGGGCTAAGTGATACGCCCGAGACCAAGGTAAGAGCTCGAATTGACATTCAACGTCTGCATCAACACACATTGCTTTAACAAACTCGAGGTTTATGCCTTCTAAATGCCCTTTATTTGAGAAGTTATACGGCGGAAATTGCTCGGTGTAGATGGTGACACTATCTTTTGCCAATACTACAGGTGCAAAGCTTAGGCATGCTAACAACAAATATTTTAAGATAATTAATACACTCTAATGACATAGCTGCATTAAATATAGAAATATTCACTAGCTCAGTCAATTTTTAGGCATAAAAAAAGCAAGCCGTAGCTTGCTTCTTCTTAACTTTTACTAAAAGTAAAAATTATAACGGAGTGATGTTATCCGCTTGAGGACCTTTTTGACCTTGTGAAAGAGTGAACTCTACACGTTGGCCTTCAGCTAAAGTTTTGAAACCTTCGCTTTTGATAGCGCTGAAGTGAGCGAAAACGTCTGGACCATTTTCTTGCTCGATGAAACCAAAACCTTTAGATTCGTTAAACCACTTAACTGTACCTGATACGATGTTAGACATAGTATTATTCCTGATATAAAAAATTAAACATGCCCTGGTGGGCGGGTGTAGCAAAAAATGAGATGGTACTTAAAAACTTCAGGACGGTACTACAAGTATTACTTATACAACAACGAAATAAAGATTTATTAATTACACGCTTTCTTTCCAGCTGGTGCCCACTATATAGAGTTAGTTTGATAAGTCAAACACTATCGACATTAAAATTCAAACTCTAAAGCCAAGCGAAAGCTATGATCTTTGCCTGATTGGCTAAGCTCACTAATAAAACCTGCTTCCCATTTTAACTGGCGTTTAGGGCTAAATCTGTGTAAGCCAGTAAAGCCAGGACCTACTCCAATAAAGTCCTCACCCGCGTATATTTCGATCGATGGTTGAAAAGCCGAACGATAGCGATAACGATACTGTAAGCGAAACTCACTTTCCCACTCGTTTTCAATATCAGCCCCCCATTCATACACTAAAAATGCGTTCATAGTCAGGCTTGTACGGCCAAACTCTTTTTCCCATAAAAAGCCTGTCGTTGCTTCGTATGCATCAAGTGTATGCTGTTTTTCAAGCTCAAATAACGCTCCCCAATCGGCCCACAAGCGACCTTGTTCGACCAACTGCCAACGTAACTCCACTTCATACGAAGATAAACCAAAGTCACCGTTATCATCGCGCTCGCCAACTAAGTAGCCCTCAAGGCTCATGGTGTCGTTAATTGCGCCGCCAAAGCCTGCACGCTGTGCAAGCACATTGCCGCTATCTGTTTGTCTGGATACCAAACGCCACTCAACTTCACGCTCAAAAGGCAATACATAAGGGTGATACACTTTATCAACTACCATGCCATCAGCCTGAGCAACTTGGCTAATACTTAATAAAAACAAGCAACTTAAACTAACTATTAAGAACCGCATACTGGCTCCTTGGTCTTTTTAATTTTTAAAACGTGGGCTAAAGCGATAAACCCCAACGTAGCAATGATATACACCCATAGCGCGGTTTTGCTTGGCGTAGCTTCGTAACCTACTAAGGCTTTTAATACGCGCCCAAGCTCTGAGTTTTCAACTAAAAACCCACGCCAATCTAAATAATTTGAGGTCACATCGAGTAAATCGATCTGACTTGCTAAATCAAGAAATATCAATAGCTTTGCTGTTGCATTTAAGGCAAGCAACACAACCAATGGCTGCTCGCCTACGCGCTTAGCAATACTCTCAAGCAAAAAGAACAACAACACGCCAAAGCTAATACAAATGCCCACACCTAAAGATGTACCCAGTATCAATGGCTCAGCAGTATCTTTACTGTGCCAAAAACTGACTAAATAAATCATATAATGGCTTAAATACAAGGTCATGGTTGCAATCAAGGCCAGCGCAGCCGCTATGCTTCGTTGCTGACAGCTAATTAATGCAGCGATAAAGATGACAATACACAGTAGCATTTGAATAAACTCTAAGCCTCTGTGATCAAATAACTGACTCAGCCAAGCAGCGCCTTGCACAAACACTAAGCTTAGTAGCGTACCAATCACTGCATAAATACTCAGTTGGCGCTGACTTAAAGGCACAATTAAACTCAAAAGCACGGCTAAAATCACCACAGGCAAAAGCTGATTAATGCTCATTAATAAACTAGTTATCAGCATCATTCACCTCCGTAGCCACGACAGTTCCTCTGGCTGTATTAGGCGAAAATTCACCAAAAAAGTCATAACGCCCGGGGCTGAGTGGTCCGATATAAATGACACTTGTGCGCCCCGGATAAAGCACTTTTTCGCGGTTTAAGTCAAAGCTATCGAACTCTTCTGGCGTGTCATCTTGGTTTTCGATGAGTAAACGTAGCTTTTTATTGGCAGGAACTTTAATTTCAGCTGGGTAAAACAAGTGATCTTTTAAAATCAGCTTGTACTCTTTGGCATAGGCAAGCCAAGACGACATATATAGTAACAACATAGAAATTGCCAAAATCCATTTATTCACTGACATCTCCTTGCATAAAAGAGACACTCACCCGCAAGCCACCAAGGTGACTGTCAGCTAAAGCAATATCAGCGTTATAAATCGACACTATATGTTCAACAATGGCCATACCAAGCCCGGCTCCTTGTTCACCAGAGGGATGTTTATCGCCACCCATACGGTAAAAACGGTTAAAAATACGCTGTTTTTGAGCTTCATCAATACCGGGGCCCGAGTCATCTATTTGCCAGATAAAACGATTGTTTTCGGTTTTCAGAGTAATACAAATCTCTCCCGCAGCTGGGGTATATTTTATGGCGTTACTCAGTAAATTGCCAAACAAAGTAACTAAGGTGAATTCGTCACCGGCGATGATAAAATCATCGCCATCAATGCTAATTGTGTGCTCTTTTTCGTCAATACGATCATAAAGTTGTGAGGCAACCTGCTGGCTAATTTCTAACACCGACACGGGGCTAAATTGCGCTTGCCATTGCTCTGGATAGGTACGCCCCAAAATCAGCATTTGTTCAACGATATTGCTCAGCTTATCAACGCCTTTTTCCATCGCATCAAGCTCAATACTCTCAATACCTTGAGCTACTAAATTATGCACATTGATTTTTAAACTACTGAGCGGGGTACGCAGTTCATGGGCCGCATCTGAGGCAAAAAAGCGCTCTCGTAAATAAGCACTTTCAACTCGTTTGAATAGATCGTTTAAGCGGCTAATTACGGGTTTTATTTCTTGCTCTGGGGTTTGCCAAGGAATAGCTGTAAAGTCATTTGCTTGACGATGTTTGAGTTGATTTGATAACCGAGTTAGTGGCGCAAGCCCTTGTTTTACAAACACACTAATAAGGAGAGCAAGGATAGGCACACTCCATAACAGCGGCGTCATGGCCGACAAAATCACAGTTTCGGTTAGTGCCACACGTTTACTCAAAGGCTCTGCAATAAGCACCCGCTTATTGCCTTCGCTTAAGCGATACACTTTGACTCGTTGCCCAGCCAAGTTCTCAACACTAAACCCAGTTTGCCACTGACTTTGATTGCTAAGATTTTGCTGCAATGATTTTGAGCTTGAGGCCAAGCTATCATCAACCCAAACTTGAAACAATAACTGCGGTAAATCACTGGTATAAGCTGGGGTTTCTTTACTGAGTGGCTGCTCGATTAACACATGTGCCAGCGTTACCAGCTCGTTATCGAGCAGTGCTTCAGCCTGATTCATACTTTCACGGTAACCTTTAGTAAATGCCAAAAAGCAGGTTAAGATCACCATAGACAATATAAGTAGAGTCAGCCTTTTACGAATTGACACTAGCGTTTACCCACCACATAACCAATGCCGCGCAAGGTTTTAATAAACTCTTTTGGGAATTTTTTACGCAAGTGATGAATGTGTACTTCGATGGTATTAGACCCCACCTCTTCGCCCCATTCGTACAGTTTACTTTCTAACTGCTGTTTTGATTGCACGCGACCTTGGTTTTCTAGCAAGGCTTTAAGGAGCATAAACTCTTTGCGCGGCAAGTTTACTGGCTCACCTTGAAAGCTCACGGTAAAAGCGGCGGTGTCCATTTCAACATCACCAACTTTTAAAGTGCTGGTTTGTGCTTGGGTCACACGCCTGCTGGCAACCCGAAGACGGGCAAACAGCTCAGCGGGATCAAAGGGCTTTGCTAGGTAGTCATCAGCACCTAAATCAAGCCCCATGACTTTATCATCAATACTGCCCCGAGCAGTTAAAATCACCACGGGCAGGTTTTTACGATGCTTTTTGATGTGTTTTAAAATGTCGATACCATCACCGTCTGGTAGTCCTAAATCAAGGACTACCAGCTCAATTTCATCATTTTGCAGCCATTGCATCGCTGACTTAACGGTCGAACTATGTTCAACACTGTATCCTTGTTGACGTAAAGAACGACACAGGCCTTCTGCCACTAAATGGTCGTCTTCAACGAGCAATAAATGCATAGCTTATCTCTTTATTTTTTTCTCTACCTTAGCCAATAGTTTAGTAATTTCTTGTTGGCGGTAAAGATCTGCTTTGGGTCTTTCAGGGCGCGCTGGCGCTTGCTGTGCAACCAATAAAAACTCTCTAGCTGATTTATACTTGCGCTCGTCATATAGGAATGACGCATATAAATAGTTGCTATCGATACCACGCGGGTTTAGCTCAAGCGCTTGCTTAAACAGTTTTTTCGCTTCATCGTCATCACCAAAACCAATTGGCCAACCTGGTACTTTACCGTATAAGGTTGCAAGGCTTGTGTATGCCGAGCCATCAAGCGCTTTTGGATCTAGGCTTAGCGCTTTTTCAAATTGTGCTTTCGCATCTTTTGCAAGACCTAGCGCGCCTAAGCCCCCTTTTGCACCTGCATAGCTCGATAACACAATACCGTACCAAATATGGCTGGCTGCTTGCTGGTCGTTGGCTTTGCTAAACTCTGCGGTTTCGCTCGCTAACTTTTCGAATGCATCTAACTGCGCATCGTCAACTAATTCGTAATTAACCACTGCCCACTGCTTTTGCACCGAACTTAAATCGCTATTAAAGTCGGCTTTAGCAGGCGCAGCCATGATAACACCTAACATCATTAGGGCTTTTAAATTTAGTTTAGTCATAATCATTCACCTTGATCAATTTAGTTGGCAAAAAAACTTTTAATTTTAGGAAGTTGTTTTGCTATTGCGTTATCAACGAGTGATGGAAATGCGCCGTTAATACGGGCAAATAATGTTTCTGGAAAACCAATAAAACGACGACGTTTTTTTGATTTAATTAAATCTATTAATGCATCAGCCACTTTTTCTGGCGGATCCATGGTGTTACCCAGCTCTTTGTTCATCGCGCGTACTTGCGGCGAATTAATCGCGGTATCGGTGGCTCGAGGTGCTAAATACAATACTTTCACATCGCTGTGGCTGAGCTCTCTGGCAAGGGCTTCGGTCATCCCTCTTAGGCCAAACTTGCTTGCGCAGTACAAAGTTTGATACGGATAACCAATGCTGCCAAACGATGAACCAATATTGACAATCGTGCCTTTATTGCGGGTCACTTGTGGTAAAAACAGCTGACACAATTTAATAGGCACATGTAGGTTTATATTTAACAGATGATCAATTTGCTGTTCGCTAATTTCACTAAACCCCTGCATTACATTAACGCCTGCGTTATTGATTAGTAACGTTGCCCCGCCAATCTGCTGAGCAAACTTAGCTAGGTCATCGCGAGATTCACTGTTACTAAGGTCAGCCTGAAAATACTCAGCATCATTGCCACATTCCAATTGCAGTGCAGCAAGTTCCTTCACATTTCGACCAACGAGTAATAAACGCCAACCTTCTTTTGCAAGGCGAAGGGCAATAGCCCGGCCAATGCCCCCTGTTGCACCGGTTAGCACACAAACTGGGCTACTCATGCGCTTTGCTCCAAGTCAGCCTCGCTAAAGAAAGGTTCTGAATCGAGGTCACGGAAAATATTGCCGTACAATTTATAAAAACATTTTGCGGCGTGAATGATGGCTTGCTGGTCGTCCTCGTTATCAATTTTGTTCATGAGGTTTTCGAAAAACTTCACGTGTTCAATATCAAGTGCACCGTGCGAAGTAAGGTAGGTAAACGCCTTTTTAGGTAAACCTACAACCTCACGGATTTGCCCTGCTGCATTATCGGCTAATGCAATCGAAGTGCCTTCAAGCACATGAACCATGCCAAAGAATGCCAATGGGTTACCGCGATTAATTGCATCGTAGGCGTACGACACCATTAACTCGGTCGAAAACTGTGGACGAGAATGACGCACTTGCTCTTTATCAAAACCGCATGCTGCAATATCGTTTAGCACCCATTCTTGGTGGCCTAACTCTTCTTCGATGTATTCTGCAACAGCTTCGCGCAGCCACTCTTGTTTATCGCTCAGCTTTGCACCGACTGCCATCAACAGTGGTACAGTGTGCTTAACATGGTGATAAGCTTGCGTTAAGAACGATGCATATTCACTTAGGCTTACTTCACCTTTAAAAACGCGGCCAATAATCGGCGCAGCTAAAAGGTAGTCACGTTCTTTCTGTGTTTCGGCTTGTAATGTATTGAAAAATTGACTCATGCTGGTCGCCTCTTGATAAAGTGCTGAAATCTCTGTAGCAAAAAATTGATTAATAACATCGCGTTTAGGGCGATTATTGCTGGTTAATAAACCTTGCGTGTGGCTCATAGGCTCTGCCATTCGATGCCACTTTCTGATCTGTGCGTATTCGGGTAGTTGCGCGTTTTGTGCCATAATATGGGCAGCAAGTTCAGCGTCATTCATCGCTTGGTTTGCATAGATAAGCGCGACTAAAAATGCCTGACCTTCGCCAATCACCACTGCTTGTTGCACTTGGCTGTGGCTAAGCAATAACGACTCTGGCCACTCGGCGCTGATATTGCGCCCAAAGCTGGTGATCAGCTGATTTTTCAAGCGGCCCTGAATAACCAAGCGACCTGCTTGCTCAGTAACGAGATCGCCAGTTGCATACCAGTCATCAGCATCTTGTGCTGCTTGACCTAAATACCCCAAAAACAATGAGCCTTTGATATAAAGCTGGCCATTTTCAATTTTGTATTGAATGTGCTTAAGTACTCGCCCTGCGGTGTCAATGTCATCATCATCGCGAGTGTTTAAACTCACCACCGATGAAGATTCAGATAAACCATAACCTTGATAAACCGGCAAACCGAGCTCACGAGCTTGCTTAATAAGCGCTTGGCTTACAACTGCGCCACCTACTGCAATAAACTTTAAGCTTTTAGGTGCTTGCCAGCCTTGCTTTGCAAAAGCCACTAAACAAGTCAGTAGCTCAGGCACTAAAATAAGAGTGTTTGGCTCAGTACGTTCAATTGCGGCTATTAATTTATGTGGTTCAAGTAGCTGTGCACCTGAAAAACCAAGTTCAGCTAAAGGCACTAAGTTAACCGTGCCACCCGCTAATAGCGGCGCATACACACCGGCTAAATTCTCAAGCAAAACAGGTAGCGGCAGTAAACATAAATGGTTTGGTTTTTCTAAACCAATGCTTTGATAAAGTGATGTTGCCACCTGCAATTGGCTTTCAAGCGATAAACACACGCCTTTTGGTGTGCCCGTTGAGCCAGACGTAAAGGTAATCTTTTGCGTGTTTGCAAAATATGGCACAGGCTGTGTATTACTCAATTGGTAAACATATAAAGGGTAATGCTTACATACATCTACTAACGCCACTAACTTTGCATGCTCACCTTCGTAAGCACGGTCACATACAAATAGACCTGCTCCGCTATTTTGCAAACCAAACGCTACTTGCTGAGCCGTAAAAAACGTTGGTAGCGGAATAGCCACTCTTTTAAGCTCGCTAAGCGCAGCTTCTAATACCCACCAAGCAGGCGTGTTATCTAATTGATAAGCAACACCCTGGGCATCAAATTCTGCCAAGGTAGGTAGCAAGCGAGTCACTTGTTCAGTAAATTCTTGTTTAGTTAGTGAGCGCACACCATCGCTTTTGTGGCAAACCATTAAGGTATCGCTATCTTTATGTGGTAACTGTGTTAACCAACTCATAACGCCTCCAAAAATACAGCAAGCTCACGCGATGACTGCAAATACTGCTGTTTGATATTGAATAAAACTGGGGTGTTTAATACACGCTGATGAGCTTCGTTTAGGTCAACCACACAAATGGTTGGTTGATTGTCGTAATAGCTACCCCAGCTTGCTGGATCTTGTAGTGCTTGTGCATTGGCAACGCCGATTTCTTTGCAATTGACACCCAGCATTTTTAATAGCGCTCTCACTTTACGGGTTGCACAAAACACTAAATAATTTGCTCCTGCTTGATAGAGTGCTTCGTTCATTAAAACAAAATGTGCCAAGGTGGCTTTTCGATGCGTTGAGCATAAATTACCTAGCTCAAAAATGTGCTCACGCTTGGCACCAACAAAGTGCTCAATAGACGCAGGGAGGTATTGTTCAATAAACAAAGGTTGTGATGCAGAGCGAAGGCCTAACGTACATACTTCATCATCAACATTAAGCTCACAAAGAAGCGGCATGAACTGCGAAATTTTCGCGTCATAGGCTGCAGCAAAACCTTGCTTAATATTACGCTCAAGGCGGTCACGAAATTGGCCTCCTTCACGCATGCAAACAAAGGCAGGCTCTTGAACTTGAGTTTGATGTGATTGTTGAACTGAAAGCATAATTGTTCGCTCCACTTAGGTTATGTGTAAAATTTATCGAGCGAAACTTAAATAAAACTTAAGAAAAATTAATTTTTATAAATATTTTTCAACCTTATGAAATCCAGTACTTTTATTTTTATAAAAAACAAAAATGCCAGTCTGTTAGACTGGCATTTTAATGCTTAAATTAACGTTAAACTTAGATTACTTAACGATAGTCATCTCTTTAAGTAAGTTTTGAGCATTATCAACTTTATCCATCACCCATAACATGTATCGTGAATCAACGTGAATTGAGCGATTTAAGTTTTCATCATAATCCCAATCACCAATAATGCTTTCGTAAACACCATCAAATAACAAACCAACGAGCTCAGCATTACCGTTTAGCGTTGGTGAACCTGAGTTACCACCTGTGGTATCTACGTTCGATAAAAAGTTAACCGGAACCGTATTCATACCGCCGGTGTAATCACCATAAAGCTTTTGCTTAATTAACTCGTTTTGTTTCTCTGGTGAGTTGAATGGTTCAACACCGGTGTTTTTAGCAAGTAGTCCTTCTAAAGATGTAAAGGGGGTTGCCACTAAGCCATCTTGCGGTGAATAGCCGCCTACCGTACCGTAAGTTACACGCAAGGTGCTGTTAGCATCAGCATAAACTGGCTTATTAAGTGCCTTGTTATAAGCGATGATTGCTTCCATTAATGCAGGGCGAGCAGCTTGCTGTTTACCAGCCAGTTCTTTTTTCGCATCTTCAATATCTTTTGTGACCGCAAAGATTGCATGCGCATACTGAATGAATGGATCGCTACTTTGCTTTAACTGAGCAAGGTCAAGATCTGCCATCCATAAACGTTTGCTTTCATCTGCAAGAACCGATTTAGCATACATATCATCAAGCAAGGCTTGCTGCTTTTGTTTATCAAAACCGTTAGTTAGACCAAGAGCTTTATCAACCTCTGCAACTCGTTCGTCTTTAGGTAATGCAGCATATTGCTCAATAAAGTACAGTAAAATAGCTTTATCAACGGCTTCATCATAACGACGGCTCATGCTTTTTAAACGAGACTCGATACGTGGCATATCACGCTCTTGATAACCACTTTCGCGCTCAGCATCTGGCTTTTGTTTTTCGTAAGCTAAACGGTATAAACGTCGAGCAGTTGAGATCATTTGTGAGCGGTGTACGTAACCTAACATGCGGTCGCGCTGGTTATGCTCTTGCGACTGTGCAACTAGCGCAGATAAATCAGCAAGTACGTGTCCGTATTTGGCTTTGCGCTTACTATCTTCATTGATCCACCCAGTGAGATCTTTTTCGAATTGTTGCTTACGGCTATACATTGACCCTTTATTGAAGCTCTCAATCATTGAGCCATAGTTCTTAATATAGTTGTTATAACCCGCAATCGTGCTTTCATAAGCGATACGTGCCTCTGAGCCTTCAGGCGCATTTTCTTCAATTAACGAGACATATTTAGAGTTATATTTACGCGCTAATGGGTAAGCTGTGTTAAACACGTAATCAACTTCAGGCGAAATACGGTAACGGTTTGTGCTGCCCGGATAACCGGTAACCATCACAAAATCGCCTTCTTGTACGCCTTTAGCGCTTACTTTTAAAAACGCATCACTTTGGTACGGCACGTTATCTTCTGAATATTCAGCTGGCTTACCATCTTTGCCAACATAGGCGCGATAGAACGAGAAATCACCCGTGTGGCGCGGCCACATCCAGTTATCGATATCACCGCCGTATTTACCTACGCCCATAGCAGGTGCATACGCTAAACGTACATCTTTAATTTCTAGCGATTTAATAAGGTAATACTCAAGACCACCGTGGAAAGTATACACATTACAGCGGTAGCTCTTGTCTTGCTCACACTCACTAACAAGTGCTTTTTCATTTGCTTGAATTGCATCAAAACGTGCTTTACCGGTTAACTTTTCAGTCCCTTTATTTACTTTATCTGTAACGTCGGTTACTTGCTCTGTTACAAAAACACGAGAACCCGGCGCAGCAGGGACTTCTTCGCCGGTTGTTTTAGCTAAAAAGCCATTTTCTAAAATATTGTTTTCGGTAGTCGAGTTATATTGAATCGAACCATAGGCACAGTGATGATTTGTGACAACTAAGCCTTTTGGTGAAACAAACGAAGCAGTACAGCCACCAAGACTAATTACCGCATTCATCGGAAACTCTGTTAATTTTGAAATTGACTCTACATCAATGCTCAAGCCTTTCGCTTTTAACACTGATTCAAGCTCTGGTAGCTGGTGAGGTTGCCACATGCCTTCGTCGGCAACAGCAACACTTGCTACAGCGAGACCCACTGCAGCAGCAATAAATTTAAAACGCATAGTCGTCCTTTATCTTATTATGTTTATCATTTTTAGCGCTCGTATCATTATCATTGTGAAAATGAATAGCAATATTTTGCGACCGCTAATGTCAAAATTTGTAAACCATTTTAGGTTCATGAACCTAATATTTAGACTCATAAACCACGGCATTGTGGCCATGTAAGCTTTCTTGGTGCTCAACCTTAAATTGGTAATCAGCAATACCCGGCATGGTTTCGAAACACTGCTTTAATCGCCTTGCTGCATCTTCGCAAAACAGTAAGTTTTTTGCGTTAAGGGCAGCAAATGCTTGTTCATCTTCACGCTTTACGGCGGTTTGTACTGGGGTGCCTATGGCTTGCTCACATACTGTGATAAAGCCGCTAATATCAGGTAGCTTTTCACTACTAAAAGTGACATCGACATACGCATAAGAGCGCTGGCTATGGGGAGTTGCAATTGAGCCCTGTTCACTTGCAAGCCAATTGAGTAAAGAGGCTTTATCTATATGCTCATCACTAAATTGCTTATCGACCGCTTCGCTCAAAAGCTGCCTCGATAATGCCGCTGAGCATGGACAGGTGCTGCTGTAGGCAACATCGACTTTTAAGTTAATGGCAAGCGTTTGCTGCTTAGTAATCGTTAAAACGACAGGGTAAGCATTGTATCCGGCATGGTTGCTAAGTAGCGCTGGTTTTAGCTGTGGTAAATAAAAATGCAGCACCAATTTTGCGCCTTTACTTAAGCCTTTTTGTGATGCTAAAACGGCCTCCATAAACTCACTAACACGTTGACTCGTTAAGCTTTGTTTAGCCAACTGCTGATTAAGTAATAAATAAAGACGTGACATATGAATGCCTTTTGCATCGCTATCAAGGCTAACAAACACATCAGCTTTGGTATTCAGGTGCACATCAACATGAGTTTGTGCAAGCTTCAAAGGCAATGCTATTTTCTCCATGCCGACCCATTTTAAAGGTGACTGAAAATCTACATTAGAGTGCGAGGTAATATCGGGTAATTGCATATCGACTTCTTTTAACGATTGAATGTTAAGGCCATAGCGGCCTGCTTGTGCGGGGTCACTTGTTGCCCATCAAAGACACACTCACCATTTACAAAGGTATGTGTGATTCGGTGTGAAAAAGTGGTGCCATTGAAAGGAGTCCATTGGCATAAGTAATGTGTGTTTGTATGCTCAACGTGCTTTTCTGCGTTTGGGTCAACCAGAACTAAATCAGCAAAGTAGCCTTCTCTGATAAACCCCCGCTCTTTGATAGCAAATCGCTTTGCCACGTTATGCGCTGTTTTTTCAACGACTTGCTCAAGGCTCAACGCACCACGTTTTACCTGCTCAAGTAACGACAGTAATGCATGTTCGACTAATGGCAGACCAGCAGGTGCAGCGCTGTATTGTTGCTGCTTTTCTTGCCAAGTGTGAGGGGCATGATCGGTAGCAATGATATCAATGCGACCATCGCGTACTGCTGAGAGTAGCGCTTGGCGGTCTTGCTCTGATTTTATGGCAGGGTTACATTTAATTTGATTGCCAAAGTTTGCGTAATCATCTTGGTTAAACCATAAATGATGCACGCAAGCTTCGGCAGTTATGTGCTTTTGCTCTATGGGTGCGTTACTAAATAGCTCTAGTTCTTTTGCTGTTGTAAGGTGTAAAACATGTAACTGTGAGCCATAGCGTTTTGCCAGCGATACGGCATACGATGATGATGCATAACACGCTAACTCATTACGAATTAACGGGTGATGCTCTATTTGTAACTCGCCATAACGTTTTTCTAAACGGCGCTGATTTTGTTGAATAACTTCGCCTTGCTCACAATGGGTGGCAATGAGTACTGGGCTTTCCCGAAAAATGGCTTCAAGGGCATGAGGGTGTTCAACTAGTAAATCGCCTGTTGATGCTCCCATAAACACTTTAACGCCGCATACATTTTTAGCATCAAGAGCTTTAATTTCATCGAGGTTGTCTGGGGTCGCGCCAAAGTAAAACGCATAATTCGCAGCGCTCGTTTGCGCTGCTATCGCGTATTTATCAGCAAGTGCTTTTGCCGTGGTAGTCGAAGGTGAGACATTAGGCATTTCCATAAAACTTGTAATGCCACCAGCCACTGCGGCGGCGGATTCACTGGCGATCGTGCCTTTGTGGGTAAGGCCAGGCTCTCTAAAATGTACTTGATCGTCGATCATGCCTGGTAATAGCAACAGACCGCTTGCATCAATTACCTCATCATTGGCCTTGGCACTGATATCTGAGGCAATTTCAGCGATTCGATCACCAACAATTCTTACATCATTTAATGCGCGCTGCCCTTCATTAACAACGCAAGCGTGTTTGATTATGATAGCCATATGACTCCTTGCTTATTCAGCAACATTTGCAACTTATCGTAAAAAAATGCACTCCATGGCAAGATTGATTGCAGACCAAGTTGTTACAATATAACATACCACAAAGTTTTTATTTGGACACTGTTATGAGTCAAAAAGATCTATTAGGTCAGGCTATTTATATTTAAGCTGCAAAGTAACAATTGGCTTTCCAATCTTAGAGAATTTTAACGGCTTATCGCAGCCAATAATCACCTTATCGCAACGTATGAGGTCAATTGTAATAAGACACAGTATGCTGGGCTCATTGATAACATGGTGATACCGGCCTCATACAAGTGCATTTTTGTAATTCGTTTTACCCGCTATGCAAATCAAGAGCTCTTAAAACGTATGTACAAGGTTATATCGACACAATTTAATTTTAAAAATGACAAGAGAAAAACTATGAAACACCTAATCGCAACCGCGATCAGTTCTGCGCTGTTACTCACGGCCTGTTCAGAACCGCAAACAACAACATCAACGCCTAAATCAGAGCAATCAGCATCGGTTGCTGCAAAAGAGCAAGCTAACCCATTGTTTGTGAAAAGCGTATTACAATACGAAACGCCTGATTTCAGTGCGATTAAAGATGAACATTTCATGCCTGCATTTAATAAAGGCATGACTGAGCAAATGGCTGAAGTGCAAGCTATTATCAACAATCCAGCAAAGCCTGATTTTGCCAATACGATTGTTGCGCTTGAGAAAAGTGGTGAGCTATTAACACGCACACGCAGTATTTTTTATAACTTAGCGGGTACGGATTCAAACCCGGCACGTCGTGAATTACAAAAAGAGTTAGCGCCAAAATTAGCGGCTCATAGCGACAACATTTTCTTAAATAAAGCACTGTTTGAGAAAGTAGCGGCTATTCATAGCGAAGCTGACAGCCTTGCCTTAACTGCTGAAGAAAAGCGTTTATTAGACGTTTACTACAAACGTTTTGTGCGTGCTGGTGCAAAATTAAGTGCAGAGCAAAAACAACAAATTCGTGATATCAATACAAAGCACTCGAGCTTAACAACTCAGTTCTCACAAAACTTATTAGCGCTGACTAAAACAAATGTTGTTTTAGTGGATGACAAAGCAGAGCTTGAGGGCTTACCAGCAGGTCAAATTGAGCAGCTTGCCAATGCCGCAGCAGAAGCAGGTCACCCTGGTAAATACCTAATTAAGATCACAAACACCACACGTCAGCCTATTCTGGCAACACTGAAAAACCGTGATTTACGTGAAAAAGTATGGCGTGCATCGGCTGAGCGTGCATTATCGGGCGAAAATAGTAACCGTGATATCGTGGCAGAACTTGCTCAGTTACGTGCTCAAAAAGCGAAACTATTAGGTTACGACAGTTGGGCTGATTTTGGTTTAGAGTCACAAATGGCGAAAAAACCACAAGCTGTATTTGATATGTTTGCGAGTATGATCCCTGCATTAATGCAGAACGTCAACGCTGAAGCGGCGGCTATTCAAGCTAAGATTGATGAGTCAGGTGAACAATTTAAATTACAGCCATGGGATTGGTTATTCTACGCAGAGCAAGTACGTAAAGATAAATACAACCTTGACGAAAATGCAGTGAAAGAATATTTCGAGTTCAACCGCGTTTTAGAAGACGGCGTATTCTTCACCATGAACCGTTTATACGGCATCACCTTTAAACCACGTAACGATATTCCGGTTTACCACCCTGATGTAAAAGCCTATGAGTTATTTGATGAAAATGGAAAGAGCTTAGCCATTTTCTTTGCTGACTACTTTGCTCGTGAAGGTAAGCGTGGCGGTGCATGGATGAGCTCATTCGTTAAACAATCTGGCCTTAAAGAACAAAAGCCGGTTGTCGTAAACGTTATGAACATTCAAAAAGGCGCGAATGGCGAACCTACGCTTATCAGTTATGATGAAGCAACAACAATTTTCCACGAGCTGGGTCATGGCTTACACGGCATGTTCTCAAACGTGAAGTACCCGACTCTATCTGGCACCTCAGTATCACGCGACTTCGTTGAGTTCCCATCAACATTTGAAGAAGATTGGGCCATGTACCCTGAAGTTATCGCTAACTATGCAAAACACCATAAAACTGGCGAGCCGATTCCTGATGAGCTACTGAAAAAAGTAATTCAATCACGTAGCTTCAACCAAGGTTTTGATACCCTAGAGTACGTTGCAGCTGCATTACTTGATATGGAGTGGCATTCACTTTCTGCTGATGCACCATTACAAGACATTGAAAAGTTTGAGCAACAAGCGCTTGCTAAACATGGTGTTGATGTACCATTTGTACCACCACGTTATAAGTCAGCCTTCTTCTCACACTCAATGGGCGGCGGTTACTCAGCGGGTTACTATGCTTACATGTGGAGTGAAATCTTAGCGGCAGACGCCTTTGCATATGTTCAAGAGCAAGGTGGTTTAACTCGCGAAATGGGTAATAAATACCGTAAAGAAATTTTAGAAGTGGGTAACTCTCGTGACCTTATGGAATCGTTCAAAGCATTCCGTGGTCAAGAGCCAGACACCTCAGCGTTATTAAAACGCCGCGGCCTAAAAGCAACGGTTCAATAGCTTACCTTAAGCTTTAAGCTCTAAGCTGTAAGTCAGAAATGTGGGGTTATCGAGTATTTATAACCCCACAGCATTCAACCTGTTGACTCTTCACGTAGGTTGGGTAGAGCGCAGCGAAACCCAACGTTAAGAAGCTGTCAGCCGTCAGCGGTCAGACGCGCGAAACAAGTTTCACGCTTACAAAAAGGCGCTAGGCTATAGGTGTTAGGCGCTAGGTTCTAGGCGCTAGGACGCGATGTAAAATCGCTGCTAAGTCGCATCCCGTACCTCGCACCTCGCTAACTTAAAACACTTCCCGGCTAAAGCCAGTCCTACGCGGAAAACATCAGGCGCTAGGCTCTAGGACGCGATTTAAAATCGCTGCTACCTCGCATCTCGTATCTCGCACCTTTCCCCTCGCTAACTTTACTCTCGCTAACTTAAAACAAAAAAGCCCTTACAGCGAACTGTAAGGGCTTTGTTATCACTATTTAAAAGTCTTATTTACGTTTACGGCGACGGCCGATAAGCGCTAGTGGTGCAAGTAGTAGTGTTAAGAAACCAAAGCTACCGTTGCTAGATTTAGTTACTTTCTTCTCTTCTACTGGCTCAGCTTCGTTAGTTACGGCAACAGTGAACTGCTCTGATACAGAGTCTGTACCATCGCTTACTGTTACTTCAAACACTAACTCGTCATCGCTTGAGATAGCGCCTGGCGTGAAGCCTAGAGTTGCAGTGTCAGCACCTGTAAGTGTTGCTGTAGTACCGCTTAGTTGCGTCCAGGTGTAGCTTAGCGTGTCATCACTGTTACGGTCTGACGCTGTTGCCGTTAATGTGCCTGAAGCAGACTCAGAAACAGACTCATCACCCGATACAGAAAGTAATGGTAGTGCGTTATCACATGCTAATGCATCACCAGCAATCACGTTTGAGAAAATTGGTGACGTTACATTGCTAACAGTTACGTTATCAATCCACCAGCCGAACTCACGTACTGCGCTGTCTGATGACATACGGAAACGTAATTTTGCACGGTTACCGTTTAGTTCAGTACCGAAACGAATTGTTTCGTAGTTACCATAAACACCGTTACCATCAACATTGTTACCTGTGAAGGTATCGCGATCTTGTAGCGCTTGCGCATCGTTTTCGATTAGCGGGCCATCGTAACCAACATCAAATGTGCCGCCCATTTCAGTAACATCTACCCAGTTACCACCGTTTACGCTGATCTCTACAACACCACCATCCCATTCGTTTTCGATTAGGTAGAAGTGCCAGAATGAAACTTCAAAATCACCAGCAAAACCGATATCAAACTCTCTTGATTCAACCGCAACATCTGACTGGAAGTCATTGTTGTTTAGGTACATGGTTTGCTCGCCAAGACCAAAGCCAAAGCTGTTGAAGAAGTTAACATTACCGCCGGTTGCCATGCTTTGTGTGCCAACCGCTAAGTCATCACCTGTCATTACGTTTTCTTTCCAGTCACGTAATGAAGCGCCTGCTACTTCCATATCGTCAGCAGTTTGTGAGCTAACTGGTGCTTTATCTTCAAAGTCCATGTTCACAAGGTAAGATACTGTATCGCTTGCAGCTTCAACAATCTCGTCATCAGCAGAAAGCTCTGGGAATGACACTTCGATTTCAAGTGTATCAGCAGTGCCTGCATCATTTAGTGTAAACGTGATAGGTGCACTTGTTTGTGAAGCGTACGGGTTTGTATCGTCAAATGTGATTAAACCATCATTTTCGAACGTTACATCGTGACCACTAACAACCGTTAACTGTGCTTGAGTACCCGTTAGTACTTCACTACCTGTGTTCATGATGCTAACAGTTAATGTGCCTGTTTCACCTTTGTCTAGCACGTTATCGTTTGAACAATAACCTAGCTCTGCACCGTTGTAGTTTGGATTCATTGCCACATCTTTGAATGTGAAGCTAGCAAGTTTCATTTTGTCAGATTCAACAACACCTGTTAAATCTGTGCTGAAACGCTCTGGTGCTTCAGCACCTAAGCCCATACCACGCTTAGCAAATGCACCTAAGATTAGTTTGTAATCTTCTGGGTCAACTGCGTACGCTGCTGCTAAGATTGCATCACGAGCTTCTGTATATAGCGGAGCAACCGGAGTTAGCTTGTAACCAGCAACTAAGTAGTTAGCCATGCGGTTTTGTGCTTCTTCAAAGCCGTGCTCGTTGATAAGTGCTACATAGCTTTCCCAAAGCATAGTTGCCCAAATTTCACCTGCTGCGTGTGGTGAAGCAACACTTGTTGGTGCAATACCTACATCAGCACCTTCATTTTCAGTAATGTGGCGGAAAGACAGCGGGTTTACTTCCATATTTGTTGAATATGGAACACGACGAATACCATAGTAGAAATCTTCTACGAATGTACCGCTACCGTAAGCTTTTTGGAACTTGTCGTTACCAGGGATGTTAATGTCATCAGCTTTAGCAATGAACATCAGTGAGTGGAAATCACCCCAACCTTCGCCCATCGCACGGCCTTGGAAGTTGATAAGACCTGATGAGTTACCCACTAAACGGTTACTGATATAGTGACCCCATTCGTGAGCAATAATACCGTTATCTAACGTACCGTCTTTTAACGTTGCTTTGTTGAACATATTAACAGTAACAGTGTCGCCTGCAGCGATACCATCGTAAAGTGCGTGACCGTCAGCATAGTTCAGACCCATGTTAGGAATGATAACTGCATCGTCCTCACCGCCCATTGGCGCTGGCTCATCTGTATCTGGGTTGTTGTTTACAACGATAGCACCAATGGCACCCGCTTCTTGAGCGTGTAATACTTTTGCTGTGAAGTTACAAGAACCACGATCGACTAGCGCAATTTTGCCAGCCAGTTCAGCTGCATTTGTTGCAGGTTCACAGCCGTCTGTTACGCTACCAGAATCTACATCATTGCCATCAACTAAACGAACAACTTCGCCCGCGATATCAGCAAATTGCATTTGACCAAAGCCAGATACTTTAGAAGACTCAAGTAGACCAATTGTTTCATCTGATGTTACAACCACACCGAAATCTACACCCACTTTCGCATCTTTCGAATTGTATAAGTACATTTGCATGCGTGGGCTTGCACCGTCAGCAGGTGTTGCCATATTAGCGTTATTTAAACCGCTATTATCTTGCGCTTGTGCTTCGATTGGGTCGCCTTCTACACCACCACGGCCGTAGTTTGATACTTGTGCAACATTTGATGTTTCGTCAAAACCATGGTCATAGAAGAAATCGTGTAAGAAGTTGTTCATGTAGAACAAGTTAACAATTGCCGCTTTACGGTTGTCGTAGCTGTTTGCTACTTGATCAACTTGGTAAGGGTAATCGAATGTGTAATCTGATGTAGTTTCAGCAGTGAAGTCACCTTCAGTGTAACCTTGAGGTGCAATTACATCAGCATAAGCAAATACGTTGTTACCTGATGTTGTTGTAGCGTCATCAGCAAGCCACGGATCCATCGTGCTTAATTTTTTGTAGTAAGACAAGCTTACAAGTGGTGCATCTAGGATTTCAGTTTCATCAATTTGATCTGGACCATCAGCTGGGATCACGTCACCGTGTGGACCTTCCCACGGGTAACCATCTTCGTCAGCCCATACACGGTAGTTAAAGTCTGCCGCGTGTGCTTTTAAGTCTTTCTTGAAATAAACTTTGCTATTTTGCGCGCCAATAACGTAGCTGAAGTAATCGCTTTCTAGGCTGTTTTTATCAGCAACTTCTACTTCAACATAGTATGCAGATTGCAGCTCACCCGCCACTTCAAAGAATACTTTCTTAGCACGTGGCTGACCTAATACAACTTTGTCACCACTTTGGTTAGACACAGTGTACTTAACATAATCACCTTGCTCAGTTGATTTAGTTAAAGACACATTGATATCAGCAAGTTCTTTAATTGCACGTTTAATGCTTTGCTCAGCACCAACAAACTCAGCAAGTGGCGCGAACGACTGCGTTGCATTTGAGCTTGTGTTAGCGAAATAACCAGAACCTGCAACTAGGTTATATTCTTTATCCATGATCAGGTTGTATTCACGGTTGAATACTTCAATGTCATGAACTTTTTGCTTGTATTTAGCTGTAATTGAACCAAGCTTTTGCTCAGATAAATCTGCTAATACAGCGCTTGATACACCTTTTTTAGCTGTACTAACACCTGTTAAGGCATTCAAATAAAAATCTGCAGCGTAAGCATTGCGTTGCTCAGGAAGCACCATAGCCATATCTGGCTTCGCTTGACCTACTGCATTCCATAAGAACGTAGCTTTACCTAATTGCGCATCGAAAATAGATTTGTGACCCGAAACAGTGCGACGCTCAGCTAATGCACGTTGCTGAGATACTTGAGGATTAAATTGTACTTGAGAGCTAACGCTTGAAGCATTATAAAAGCGAGTTTGTTCACTTGCCTGTACTTGAGATGATGCCAAGATAGCCGTTACCATAGTAGCAACAGCTGTTACTTTGAATTGAGACATTCCTTACGTTCCCTATTGTTATATTTTTATTTTCGGTTAACAATCATAACCAAGCCCAATGTACCCAATACAGCAATTAAAAAATAGAATTAATTGTAAACAAAAGTAACAAACAAGCAGGAATGAAATGAACAAAACAATTAAAATACAAACACTTATACTAGCATTAGTACTAGTATCAGGCTGTCAAAAAAATGAAATAAGCGAGCAAAATACAACACAGCAGCCAACAACCAGTTCACAAAAAGAACAAAATTCAGTTAAGGATGTTAAAAAAGCAGTCGAAATCAACAAGCAAAAATCGACAAATGCTTTTAGTAATAATGGCGAAAAAATTACCTTTAATGCACCGACTTTAACCAAGGGCACAGAAGTCTTTAATCACGCAATGCAAGAGCGCGGAATCGCAACGGGTGCAATTTACTTAACGCTAAAAGAAAACAGCTTACCAGTAGCGCTTAGCAGCCAATATACGCTGAAAAAAATGACCAACAAAAGCTATCGCTACCTTGCTGAAAAAGACACTGATTTATTAAAAGTGCAAAACGCTTTTAAACAAAATGCCAATGTCGATATTGTTGAAATTAAAGTTGATTATTCGCCGATAAAAGAGGTGATGTAGAAGCTGTCAGCCTTCAGCTATCAGCCGTCAGACGCGAAACAAGTTTCACGCCTACTTGTAGCAGCGGGTTTATCCCGCGTCATCATGCGATAGGTTCTAGAAGGAGCTGTCAGCCTTCAGCTATCAGCCGTCAGACGCGTGAAACAAGTTTCACGCCTACATCAAACCGTAGGCGTCATGCTTGCATGGCGTGTCTAACATTCAACGCCATTTAATCAAGCTAACTCAACATTCAAAAACAACACTTTTCGGCTTAAAACTTACAGCTGAAAGCTTAAAGCTGTTTTACCTACTCCACCACAAAATCAAAATAGGTGGCGGGATATGCTTGCGGTTGGTAGGTAAAATGCCACCATTCCATTGAATAAGGGGCGAAACCGGCCTCAATCATCAGGCTTTTAAGTTTATATCGATTGGCTTTTTGCTCTGCACTGATGCGTGGATCGTCGGTGTTCGAAAGAGTATCGAACATATCAAACGGTGAGCCCATATCGAGCTCTTTGCCTTTTGCATCAACTAAGGTTAAATCAATCGTTGAACCACGGCTGTGACCCGATTTAGCGGCGATGTAATCACCTAGTAGCTTGTCTTTGCCTAAGTTTGGATAAAACTCAGCTTTAGTGCGGGTATCTTCTAAATCGTTAACCCAACGCACAAAGTGATCAACGGCGCGCTGCGGGCGATAACAATCAAATATTTTTAAGCTCAAACCTTGGGTTTGCGCTGCTATTTGCACATTTTTAAGAGCCGTAGCAGCAGTGCTATGCAATAAACATTTAGGTGCGTTGTAACCATCAACTGGTTTGCCAACAAAGTTATGATGACCAAAATAACGGATATCTAACACAGCATTCGGTAGCAAAGCCCCTACATCCACAAATTCGCTACGTTTATCATCGCTTGGGGTGGCACAAGCAGCGCTTGCACTCATAAGCGCAATACCTAACAAAGAAGTGGATTTAGTTAAACGAGCCAACAAAGTGAATGCCATTTTGATTTTCCATAAATAACTTAATAGCATCCACTATTGCACATTAAATAACTTATTCCAAGATTGAAGGCTCAGAAACTGGAGCAAGATCTTGGCTATATGTGGCATCGACAACTGAGCGGTTACGACCGGTTTTTTTAGCTTGATATAAAGCTTGGTCAGCAAGCTTAAATACTTCATCAATGCTTAATTGCTCAATTGGCCAGCCCGAAATACCAATCGATACATTAATGCAGCCAACCGGGTCAATGTAGCTTTCTGACACCCGCATACGTAAACGTTCAGCCAGTTGATACGCACGTTTTGCTTCGACTCTTGGCATGATCACAATGAATTCTTCACCACCGGTACGAGCAACCACATCACTATCACGAGTAACATCTAACAAAATTTTAGCCAACGACTGAAGTACTACATCACCAATGTCATGACCGAACTCGTCGTTAACCCGTTTAAAGTGATCGATGTCGATAGCCAATACAGCAAAAGGGCAACGTTGAGCGATCAAATGGCTAATTTGCATATCAAGGCTACGACGATTATGCAGACAAGTGAGGGGATCAGTTTGCGCTTCTTGGCGCAATAGCCCTATTTTACTTTGTAATAACCCTACCCCTTTTAACATGGCTTTTCTGAGTTCATTACTTTCAAAGTACCATGAGCGAATTTGTGTCAGCTCAAGTGACGTTGAAGGGCGATCTAAAGTATTTGCAGTTTCGGCTAACTGCCTTAAAGGCTGAGCAATTAAACGTGCTAACACCCAAATCAATATAAATGTGAATACACCTATTGGGGCGGTTTTGATAAACACTTGCCACATTAAATCATCAAGCGGAGCAAGCGTGCTTTCCAGTGGGCGCTGAGTGACGACTCCCCATGGAGCAACTGTCATAGGAGCGTAGCCTGCAAGCATCTCAACGCCTTTGCTGTTGGTAACAAGCTGGGTGCCGGCGTTTCCTTTTAGTACTTCTTCAATTACTTGGTTATCAAACACTTGCTCACCAATACGGCTTTTATCTGGGTGATAGAGTAAGCGATGGTTTTCATCAACCACATACAGATAAGAGCCATCTTGATAATAATGAACTTGCAGCAATTCATTTAAAATGCTGGCACGTTTTAAATACAAAGTGCCGCCAATATAACCAATGAAGTTACTTTGTTTATCGAATAAAGGCTGCGACATAAAAATCAGTAAATTGCCTGCCATCGAAATGTACGGCTCGCTGATCATTGGAGTACGATACGACAAAGCCGCTTTAGTGCCAAAGCTATCTACTTTACGGTTTTGTAGTTTCAATGACTTTGGAGAAACGCCTAAAATATCGCCTTGTGCATTAACAATAATGGTCGAATTAAAACTATTGGTTTGTAGCCTTAGTCGGTCAGCCTCAGCATTAATTAAGCCTTGATTATTAAAATCGTCTTCAAGTATTTTTCCAACATAAGCAAGCTGTTGCTGAGCAGTCAGTAAAAAGTTATCGGTCGCCGACACCAACTTAGCGGCGTATGCTTTATGGTTATTTAGGGTTTTATCTATTAGTTGTTGCTTCTGAACTTGATAGCTCGAGTAATAACTATTTAGAAAGGTAATAAGCGTTGTAGAAAACGCTAACACTAAAATTAAGCGGCGTAGATTTAAACCACGACTAAGACTATTAAGCACGATATTTCTCACATACAGGCCCAAAGTCCATATCGGGTACATCTAATACCTTTATACTAGCAAGATGTTCTGTGTACCTCTATAAAACTTTTGTCATAATTTGATTTAGCGCAAACAAATGAGTGCAATTACTCTAATTAATTAAAGTAACTCTGTTTAAAACTTCAGCTACCAAGCGCTCGTTGAATATGAACAACATCAAAGTTACTTATCAACAACCCTCGTAACTTAACATATTGAATTTAATGAACTATAAACTTAAGGCAGTTAAAATAACGACTAATACGTACGATTTATATTGTTCAGAAAGCAGCTTGCTTTGATGTAATAATTTATTACACTGTAAAAACAAAATTACAATAAAGTTTTCCTATGCGTCACCACTGTGCTGAAATCATCAACAAACTCCCTTCACATCGCCTCATGGCGTTAGATGTAATGCGAGGCTTGACTATTACTGCCATGATATTAGTGAATAACCCAGGTAGTTGGGGAGCGATGTATTGGCCTTTGAAACATGCACAGTGGCATGGTTGGACACCAACCGACTTAATTTTTCCGTTTTTTATTTTTATTGTCGGCATGTCTATCACGCTTTCAGTAAATAGCTTGCGTGCTAAAGGGGTCACTGCTCAACAAATACTAAAATCAGGGGTTATTCGTACCATTAAACTCATTGCCCTCGGTTGGTTTTTAGCCTTGTTTTATTACAACTTTCGAGATCCTTCTTTTAGCTGGCTTGATGACAAGTTATTGCAGTTGCGTGTGTTGGGCGTGCTGCAACGTATCGGTTTGGTCTATTTAGTTGCTCTGTGTTGTTATCTCTATTTATCGCCTAAGAAAATAGCCATTACTTGCATCGCTCTTTTATTGTTTTATGGCGCTGCCATGCTTTATATCCCGTATACCTTGCCAAACGGCGAGGTAGTCAGTGGCTTATGGTTACATGGCAATAACTTAAGTGCCTACATAGACAATGCCGTATTTGGTAGTCATCACCTGTATTATGCCAGTGCTAAGCCACTGCCATTTGACCCTGAAGGGCTATTTTCAACATTACCAGCCATTGCAAGTGCGCTTAGCGGCATCTTGACTGCGGTTTATTTAACTAAGCAACCCAACCTTAAAAAACAAGCCCGTACACTTATTTTTCTGGGTACATTAGCTGTTATTGCCGGCTATGCTATTGAACCAATAACGCCTATCAATAAAGCGTTATGGACGCCAAGCTATGTGCTACTCAGCTCAGGGCTGGCAGCGATTTTCTATGCGCTGTGCAGTGCTATTTTAGATATTTATAAGCTGCGTAGTTGGGGCGCTCCGTTTATTGTATTTGGTGCAAATGCGATATTATTTTTTATGTTTGCAGGCGTGTTTGCACGGCTATTAATTATGATCCCGCTTGGCGATAGCAGTTTAAAAGGCAGTATTTATGGCCTAATACAATTAGTGATCAGCAATGATTACCTCGCTTCTTTTAGCTTTTCACTGCTGTTTTTAGTGGTGTCTTATGGTGTGATGTACAGCTGCTACCGCAAAGGCATTTTTTGGAAAGTGTAAGCTTTAAAATAGATGAGCCAGTCAATCACTGGCTCATCAAATTAGCAATTACGCCCTGTTATATTGCATGGCTTTGTTTATCGAGTAGATACAAAATTGACTGATAACTGATGCCACCGTGTTCAGTTAAACCAATTTCGCAACTACGGCTATTAGACACACCCCGACTACAGTTTTTTGGTACTTGTTGTTTAAGGGTTTTTAGCGCGTTGCCATTGAGCTCTGGTAAGTTAAAGCCCTTATCACCGGCAAAACCACAGCACTCAATATCAGCTGGAATAATCACCTCATTACTACATGCCTTGGCAAGTGATACTAGGCTTTGCTCTTTACCTAATCGCTTAGAACTACAAGTAACATGGAGCATCACCGGCTCATTCACGGGGCTTACCTGCAAATTAGGCAGTAAATGCAGAGCTGCAAAATCAGCACTTTCATAAATTTTGAGTGCCGTATTTTGCGCGGCATTAAGAGTAGTAAGTGCACAAGGGCTGGCATCAAAAACAATGGGATATTGGCCATTATTTGAAAGCGTCTCGAGCTCAGTAAGTAATTGCTCACTTTTGTTTTTAGACTCTTTATTAAAGCCTTTGCTAGCAAATGGCATACCGCAACAAAGTGAATCGGCTTGTTTCGGAAGTATCACTTCATAGCCTGCTTTGGCAGCGAGTGAATAAATAACATCTAGCAGTGGGCGTTTATCATCGGCAAGATTATCAGCCGCAAAAATCCGGCTTGCGCAGCTTGGCATATACACCAACTTTTTCGCTTGTTGGGGTTGTTGAAGCTTTCTATTAATTGGTTGCTCAGCCCTTGGCCATGCCGAGTAATACAGCGGTGTACCAAGTAACTTATTAGCAGGTTTACTCAGGCTTCTTAGGTTACTGCTGCCGATTGCTTTTTCGAGCACCTGCATCACGGTTAAACCAAATCGTGCACCCATTGCAACAACCGCAAAATGCTTGCTAGCAAAGCGTGATAATGACCGTGCAACCTTGTTTGATAAGGCTTGCTTTGCTCTGAGCGATTTTATAAATTCGCCCGTGTTAATCCCCACCGGGCATTTAAGACCGCATAGACCCGTTGCCGCGCACGTATCAATACCAAGGTATTTAAAGTCGGCCTCGATAACACTGAGCTTTTGATTTAACTTCTGTTTGCTTGCTACATCTTCGGTTGTTAGTAATTGACTGTGTAGCTCTGTGCGGTGTCGCCATAAAGTAATACGCTGCCTCGGTGTTAAGCTAAGCCCTTTTGATGGGCAAACCACTTCGCAAAAGCCACATTCAATACAGGTATCGATAATATCATCACTTTTTGGCATGACTTTTAAATGCTGAGTGTGGGCATTTTTGTCGTGATTAATAATAACCCCTGGGTTAAGAATATTTTGTTTATCGAATAGTGCTTTAAGCGCAACCATCACCGCGAAGCCATCGTCTCCCCATTCAGTAGCAACAAACGGCGCCATGTTACGCCCAGTGCCATGCTCAGCTTTTAATGACCCTTTTAGTTCAACCGCCACTAAGTTCGCCACATCAGCCATAAATTGCTCGTATCGGCTTACTTGTTCAGGTGTATCAAAAGCTTGGGTGAATACAAAATGCAGATTTCCGGCAAGCGCATGGCCAAAAATAATGGCTTCATCATAACCATATTTAATAAATAATTGATGCAGCGCATTCACGCCCTCAGCTAATTTATCAAGAGCAAAGGCAACATCTTCAATAATTACAGTGGTGCCAGTTTCGCGCACTGCGCCAACCGCAGGAAACGTGCCTTTACGGATATTCCAAAGTGCCGCATTACGGGCGCTGTCTGCTGAAAACTCAATCGCTGCCAGTTGACTTTGCTTAAACTCAGCAAGAAGTTGCTCGGTGACCTTTGTGAGCGCATCAAGAGCCTGTGCATTTTCAGCTCTTAACTCAATTAGCAGTGCCGCTGATTGCTCAGGGTAGCTGGCCACTTCTTTTGGCATTATGGCATGCTCAGACACCGACATCAGAGCACGTTTATCTAGCAGCTCAACGGCAGCAACATCAAGTTCACTCAGCCTTTGTACCAGCTCACACACCTTGCTGATATCGTCAAAAATAAAGAAACCTGTGTGTTTGTACTGATGCTCAACCACGGTGTGGTAGGTGATATCAGCGATAAAAGCTAACGTACCTTCAGAGCCGATAATTAAGTGCTTAATGATTTCGATTGGATCAGAAAAATCCAGCAGCGCATTTAAACCATAACCCGTGGTATTTTTTAAACGGTATTTATGGGCGATGCGCTCACTCAAATCGGGGTTTTGCTTTACGCTCTCAACAAGGCTCATTAGCTCATCAACCCAAGGGCTATGGCTTTGCAAAAAGTCATTACAGCTTTGGCTATCAGCCGTATTAAGCACTGTGCCATCGGCAAAAATGAGGGTCATATCTTTTACAGTGTGGTAACTGTTTTGCGCCACTCCACAACACATGCCTGATGAATTATTTGCCGCCATCCCCGCTATTTTGCAGCTATTAATAGATGCGGGATCAGGGCCAATTTTTTTACCAAACGGGGCTAATACTTGATTTACTCGTGCACCAATGATCGCCGGTTGTAACCGTATTGCCTCGGCGTCATCAAGTATCTCAAACTTGCTCCAACTATCGCACAACAAAACCAATACCGAATCGGTAATTGCTTGCCCAGATAAACTCGTTCCGGCGGCGCGAAATGTGATGGGTACGTGTTGCTCGTTGGCAGCAATGATCACCTGCCTTGCTTGATTTTGATTGCTCACTAATACAATTAACTCAGGTATTAATCGATAAAAGCTGGCGTCTGTCCCGTACGCATAACGGCGCGAGTAATCTTCTATTAATGCTGACTCTGGTAAAAAAGGTTTAATTTGCTGTTTAAATGCGTGTAATCGAGTTAAAGCCATCTCGCCCCCAGGCTTGTCATATTTACGCTGATGATTATGGAATATATTATTACTTTAAATTGTACTAAAAAGCGACCCATTAAATTGATAAATTATCAACTTGCCACGCTTTTAATAAGTATAAAGGTTTGGTTATTTAAGCCTATTAGCCCTATTTGGTGATCTAACTTAGCTTTTTGCAGTCGGACTCAAAAACCGCTAGGGTAGCAAAAAAATACTGTATTTATATTTAAAAACCCATTAACATCAAGAATAATTTATTCTAAAAACTAAATAAGCGTTTTGCTTTGGAGCTTGCTGTGTTAAATAAGTTTGCACTATCGTCACTGGTTATCGGATTAGGATGTTTCATGCCATTACAATCATCATTTGCTGAGTCTGCATTAACTTTAAAACAACAGTTAGGGCAAAAGCTCATGCTTGACCTACGTTATTACTGCGAGCAAGACCCGGGTGAACAAAAATGCCGTACACCGGTGACAGAGCTGCCGGCCGATTTAGCGAATATCATCACTAAACATAATATTGGCGGGGTGATTTTGTTTGCAGAAAATATCGATACCGTGCCGCAAGTGATCAAACTTAATAATGACCTACAAAAAGCCGCTGCTAAGTCAGAGTTAGGCTTACCGCTGTTTATTTCGATAGACCAAGAGGGTGGCCGAGTTGCCCGTATACCTCGTGATGTTGGTACGTCGTTTACCGGTAACATGTCGATTGGCGCAACCTATAAAGAACATGGTACCCACTTCGCAACTGAATCTGCACGCATTATTGCCGACGAGCTATTGGCACTGGGTGTTAATGTTAACTATGCACCCACGGTTGATGTAAACATGAACCCAGATAACCCAGTTATTAACGTGCGTTCTTACGGTGAAGATCCGCAATTGGTTGCAAAACTAGGTGGTGCCCAAGTGGCAGGGTTTGAAAACAACGGCGTTATTTCATCGTTAAAGCACTTTCCGGGGCATGGCGATACCAATGTAGATAGCCACACAGGCCTGCCAAAAGTAATGCATGATAAAGAAACCATTTGGCAGCAAGACCTCCCCCCTTTTAAAGAAATTATTAAAAACCAACAACCGGGTATGATCATGACTGCACATATTCAATACCCTGCCCTCGACGACAGCACGTTTGTCAGTAAAGAAGGCAAAACCATGATCAAACCTGCAACGATGTCGCGCAAAATCATCACCGACTTATTACGTGATGAACTTGGTTATCAAGGTGTGGTGATCACAGATGCCCTCGATATGGCGGGGATCAGCCACTTTTTTGAACCAATTGAAGCGGTAGTAAATACCTTTGCAGCGGGTGTTGATATTGCCCTGATGCCAATCGAAATCAGAAGCCCTAAAGACTTAGCAGTACTTGAAGCCCTGATTGAGCGATTAGAGCAAGAAGTACAACGTGGCACGTTAAATGCCAACGAAATGAGTGCGTCTGCAACACGTATTTTAAAACTTAAAGAAAAGTTTAAACTTACCTCTTCACTTGATGACGAAGCAGCCATCAAAAAAGCGCAACTTTTACTGGGTGATCAAAGCCATAGAAAAGTAGAAGCGGAATTAGCATTGGCAGCTATCACCGAGGTGAAAAACGAGAAAAACACCCTACCGCTTAACATTAAATCGGGCAGCAAAGTGCATATTATTATGCCAGATACCCGCAAATGCTATGCTTTGCAGCAGGCGTTAATTGATAACACCGATAAGCTAATCAGCTTTAGCTGCACAAGTTTGCAAGGCTATGAGCCGCTTGCAACATTAAAAGAAATTAACGAAGCAGACATAATTATTGCCGCTAATGCGTCACCAAAACAAAGTGCTGTTGAAGTCGGCGGGATGGATGATTTAGCTGATAACCCTGAGTTTGCAATTGCTAAAGCAGATCAATCAGCGGCATTAGAGTCATTGTTAAAACAAGCAAAATTAGCCCATAAAAAGACCGTATTTGTCAGCTTACGAGCCCCTTACGATATTGCCCAATTTGGAAAATTTGGCGATGCTGTACTTGCCACCTATGCTTACAATATAGATGTAGATACAGATGAAAAGATTGCTGGCCCTGCTTTTACAGCGCTGGCAAACGTTTTACTAGGGAAAGCCCCTGCTAAAGGGCAGCTGCCCGTTACTATTAATGACCTAAACTGAGTGTTATTGTAGCAACAATGGGCAAGTGTTAATTTCAAGGAGAGTCACATGCAAAAAAATGCATCTTTAACCACTCCAGCGGCTATTCGTAAAATGGTACGTGAGGGTGACTACACTGGCAATACATCGGGATTTGCACCGGGCTTTGTGCAAGCTAATTTAGTGATTTTACCTAAACAATACGCGTTTGATTTTTTGCAGTTTAGCCAAGCAAACCCGAAAGCTTGCCCAATCATTGCAACTAGCCGTATACCGGGCGTTACCGATATGCCAACTGTTGGTGAAGACATTGATATTCGTAGCGACTTACCCCGTTACCGCGTCTTTAAACAAGGCCAAATGGTTGAAGAGGTTACCGATATTACGAGTCATTGGCGCGACGATTTAGTCACCTTTTTAATTGGTTGCTCGTTCTCATTTGAAGAAGCGCTGATTGCCGCGGGTCTTGAGATCAGAAACATCAGCGAACAAAAAAATGTGCCTATGTATGTGACCAATATGGCTTGCCAGAGTGCGGGGATTTTTCACGCCAATATGGTTGTAAGCATGCGCCCAATGAAACCTGCCGATGCCATTCGCGCGATCCAAATTTGCAGCCGTTTTCCAAGTGTACATGGTGCGCCTGTGCATTTTGGTGACCCTGCGGCAATTGGCATTAAAGATATCAACAAACCTGAGTTTGGTGATGCGGTAACCATTAACGATGGCGAAGTACCGGTATTTTGGGCCTGTGGTGTGACTCCACAAGTTGCAATTGCCAACGCGGCACCTGATTTTTGTATCACGCATAGCCCAGGGCATATGCTGATCACTGATATTCCAAATAGTAAAATGGCAGCGTTATAAATGACGATGAAACTAAACTGTGACCTTGGCGAAAGCTTTGGTATGTGGAAAATGGGCTTAGACGAGCAAGTTATGCCACATATTGATATGGCAAACATTGCTTGTGGCTTTCATGCTGGCGATGCCGATGTGATGGCAAACACCCTAGCCCTCGCCAAGCAGCACAAAGTAATGGTTGGCGCACATCCAAGTTACCCAGATAAGCAAGGCTTTGGTCGCCGCTCAATGGCTATGAGCGAAAAAGAGCTGACCAATTGCCTGCATTATCAAATTGCTGCAATTAATGGTATGGCTGCAGTACATGGTTTAACGCTCGAATACGTTAAGCCGCATGGTGCATTGTATAACGATATGATGAGTGACGAGCAAACGCTGAATATCGTTATGCGTGCAGTGGCAAGTTATGCAAAGCCATTAAAATTAATGATTTTAGCTACCAACCAAGCAGCCAAACACAAAGTACAAGCAAACGATCTTCAACTAGAACTCATTTTAGAAGCGTTTGCCGACCGTCAATACACAGACGAAGGTAAGCTTGTTGCACGTTCTTTAGCCGGCAGCGTACATGACAAACCGGCGCTAATGGCGCAGGTTAAACAGTTAATAGCACATGGCACAGTTACAACGCGAAGTGGTCAGCAGCTGGCACTTAATGCCGACAGCCTGTGTGTACATGGCGATAATGAAGCGGGTATTGCGCTCATTCAAGAGATCAAAGCACTATGTCAGCAAGCCTAAGCGACGCAGCGCTAAGCCAACAAATTGAAACCATGATGGTTGAACAAAACCCGCGTGGTATGCAGCATTTATACGCAAAACAACTAACGGGTACGTATTTACGTGCAGCAAAATACCTTTATAAAGCACAAGGTACTGTGTTGATAGGTACGGGCTTTGCGGTCAACAATACCTTCGAAACCGATGGTCCGGTTGGTGCAATTGCACTTTACAAGGTGCTCGAAAAGCTTGGTAAACAGCCTATTTTGGTTACTGGCAACCCCCTTTACAGTGCCTTGAAAAATGACTTTAACTGTTTTGAGCTGCCAATTAATAGCATTGATAATGCGCACACTTTTAGCATTAAAGCCCTTGAGCAGCTAAAACCTGATTGTGTTTTATCAATAGAACGCCCGGGGCTTAACGAGCATCAGCGTTATTATAATATGCGCGGTATTGATATTTCGGAGCATTGCGGCTGCTTTGATTTTTTTGTAACAGAAGCACCTTGCCCCACCATAGCGATTGGTGATGGCGGTAACGAAATAGGCATGGGTAACCTTGCACAGCATATGCAAGCGCTAAACATCACTCCTTGTTTAACTCCTTGCGATGAGCTGTTACTCGCCGATGTATCTAACTGGGCAGCATACGGACTCATTGCCTTTTTAAGTCGCTGGTATAACACCGATTTGCTGGCTGATATTGAGCCACTCAACATTTTGCATTACCTAAGTGAGCGCGGTAGTGTCGATGGCGTCACCCATAAAAATGAGCTCACCGAAGACGGCCTGCATGCAATGCATGGTCAACAATTAATAACTCGGCTTCGCCAACTTGGCGGCTTTACGACAGAGAATGAGGTTTAACAATGGGAACGGTATACCTAAACGGTGAATACCTTGGCGCTGATGAAGCAAAGATTTCACCAATGGATCGCGGCTTCTTATTTGGCGATGGCATCTATGAAGTGATCCCATCATACCAAGGCAAAATGCTTGGCTTTGGCGCACATATTGAGCGTATGAATAACGGTTTAAACGAACTTGAAATTAAGCTCGATTACAGTGCCGATACATGGCGTAAAATCTGTAATGATTTATGCGAGAAAAACAAAGGTGACAACCTAGGGATTTATTTGCACGTTAGCCGCGGCGCCGACACTAAGCGTGCCCACGGTTACCCAACTAATATTACCCCGACCGTATTCGCGTTTGCTTTTGAAATTCCAGCAGAGCCAAAAGGCGAGATCGACAATGCAACAACTTACACTGTATCGCTTGAGCAAGACCGTCGCTGGCAACGCTGCCATATTAAATCAACGGCACTGCTTGGCAACGTGATCCATTACCAGCACGGTGCAGCAGCAGGTAACAAAGAAACCATTCTATTTAACCGCTTAGAAGAAATAACCGAAGCTAGTTCAAGTAACGTGTTTATTGTAAAAGAGGGTGTGATCAGTACGCCACCACTTGATAACCAAATTTTACCGGGGATCACCCGCTGGTTAATCCTCAATATTCTTCACAGTTACAGTGACTTTAAAGTGCAAGAGCGCATTATTAGTAAAGATGAGTTACTTGATGCCGACGAAGTATGGATCACCAGCGCCACTAAAGAAGTTGGCCCAGTTGTAAAAGTAAATGGCAAGTTAGTTGGCGATGGTAAACCTGGTGCAGTTTGGCAACAAGTGCAAAGCTTGTTTACCAAGCATAAGTTTGATTACTAATTTAATCGCACTCAAAAACAAACGCCTACTCAGAGTAGGCGTTTTTGTTTTAGCTGTTATTTAGTGCTTATTTTATCAAATGGCCAAGCTTGCAATAGCCCATCACTGGTTTCTGAATATAGTTGCTTACCATCGTAAGCCACACTCAGAACCGACGTTCGCTGGCGCTGTTGTTTAGCTTCGTATTCAGCGATTAGTTCACCATCTGCAACGCGGTATAAACGCATCTTCATTTTTGGTGAGCCCGTTAATAGCCATTTATCTTGATTGATAAATTGCGATGCAGTGAATTCAATAAAGTTAGAGTATGAGGCCACTTCTGATAGCTCTTTTTTATTAGCTAAATCAAAGAATACACGATCATCAACCGAGTCAATTGCAAAGCCCAAGCTTGCTGTTTTATTTAAAGTAACGTGATTCACTCTAGTCGCTAAACGCTCTTCAAAGCGAGTGCTACCATCACTTGTTGACCAAAGCTTAACGTACTTGTCGCTTGAGCCAGTAAACGCCCACTGACCATCAGCCGATAACGCCACGCTATTAATATCTAAACGATGAATATCAAAACGCTTTGTATCGCCTGTGCGGGTGTTTATCACCTCAGCCTTGCCGCTACGATAAGCGATAACCAAAGTATCGCCTACGGCTGAAATAGCGATGTCTCTAGCGATTTCTTGTCCGGTAAGCCAAGTACCAATACTACGCCCAGTGCGAGTATCGTATAAAGTCACCGATAATCGATTTGAAATGAAAAAACGAGATTTGTTAGCGCTAAAGCCCGCAAGCTCAACATGTTCAGCGCCCTGCCCTGTTATACAATCGTATAAACGCGCTTCTAACTGATTATCCCAAACGCACACCTCAGATTGGGTTGCCACTAACGCGTGACTCGCATCCTCGGTTAGCGCCGTGGCACTTAGTAGCTCATTGCCATGGGCAAATTCACTACTAGCAGGGGCAGTAAACACCTCACCTCCATCACAGCCCACAAGGCTTAGTGCAAATACACAGCACAGAGGTTTAAACAGTTTCGACGTCATGATCATTCTCAATTTTTATAATTATTTTTGTATTGGAGCAGTGTAATGAAAATAAGCGGAAGTTGGTAGGGGAACTAGCTGTCAGCTTTCAGCCGTCAGCCATCAGTTTTTGTAGGCGTGAAATTTATTTCACGCGAAGCGCTGGCAGTTGTGCGATGCAGCGGCGCGCCATGCGAGCATGGCGCCTACACAAAACGATTATTGGTCTGTTCTGCTCACGATTTCGTAGCCTTCAGCTTCATAATCATTGATGCATTTTTGAAATTTATTTTGAAGTTTTATTTCATCAAAAAAGCCTAGTGAGTATGCATCACACTTTACTTTCATATGTTCACTGTTTTCCAAAACCGCATTTAGTTTGAGCTCAGCAAAACCAAATTTATAGGCTAATTCTGTGAACTGTGAATACAGAACTAAAAGCAGTACAGCAAGAAGGGTAAGCGTTAGCGTATTTTTCATTTTTATTTCCTTTAAAAGTGTTGGTAAAAAGACTGGAGCAATTATCGAACCAACAATATAACCTCATATAAATCAATACAGTAAAGTATTCACGCAAAAGCATAGTTGATATTTCCACCAATAAATAGTGAAAAAGACAACTATTTCCTAAAATAAATACAACTTTGGAGTGATGCGTGTTTTTAAGGCGCGAGGGCAGAGATGCGAAGTACGAGATTCGAGGTGCGAAATGCGAGGAGCAAGGAACGAAGTGCGAGGAAGGAGGTGCTTTAGCGCCTAACAACAGCTTCCTAATCACAGCTTAAGATAACCCCACGATTTTTGTAAGCATGAAATTTATTTCGCGCGAAGAGCCGATAGTTATGCGATGTTACTGGCGTGCCATGTAAGCATAGCGCAAAGTAAAGTTAAGAGTTACGCGGCATAAAGCTACATAAGCTAGACCCTGTTTCCTAGAGCCTAGCGCCTTTTAACTTTACTCTTTCTAACTTTCCCCTTGCTAACTTTTTTTACCCATGCGTAAAACAAAACACATTAAGTTTGTTACCGTCTAGGTCCCTAAAGTATCCCGCATAAAAGCCGGGCATTTCACGTGGGCCGGGGGCGCCTTCATCTGTGCCACCTAATTCTATGGCTTTTTTATAAAAGGCATCTACTTGGGCTGGGGTTTCGACTGCTAGAGCAACCATAGTGCCGTTACCCACTGTAGCTTTTTCATCGTTATAAGGTTTGGTAACCGCAAAACCGGGCTTATCTTGACCTGTGCTCCATGCGACAAAGCGGTCAGTTTCTAAAAAGCGCTCGGCGTTTAGAGTGGCGAACAACTCATCGTAATACTTTACTGCTTTAGCTAGGTTGTTAGTGCCTAACATGATGTAACCTATCATTGTGTGCTCCTTACGTTTAAAAGTGTCTGTACTCAACATAAAAGGGAAATGACCATCTGTCTATTGATTTCTCCATTCATCGCAATGGACTATATTTCTGATGGTTGTTACTTTATAACAGGTTAACAGCCCTAATTTCTGCTCACTAACAAGGAAATAAAATGAAGTTTAAAACGTCTTTAGCACTGCTTGCAGCAGCTAGCTTTTACAGCAATGCAGGAGCTAGCAATACCTTTCAACTTGAAAATGTTTTTGATCTTGAATACGCCAACCAAATAGAAATGACAAAAAATGGCGATACAATTTACTTTGTGCGTAATCGCATGGATATCAAAAGCGACCGTAAAGTCAGCAATATTTGGTCAGTAAACCCAGATGGTAAAACCATGCTACCACTAACGTCTGGCGTGCATATGGATTACTCTCCGGTATTGTCACCAGATGAAACTCGTTTAGCGTTTATTTCTACCCGAGATGGTAGCAGCCAAATCTATGTAAAATGGTTAAAAACCGGTAACGTAGCAAAAATTAGTAACCTAACGCAAAGCCCTGGCGGATTAACTTGGACGCCAGATGGCAAACAATTGGTGTTTAGCCAGTTTGTGCCAGCAAAATCAGCAAGCCCAGTTTCTTTACCGGGTAAGCCTGAAGGCGCTAAGTGGGCAGAGCCAGCTAAATATATTGACGATACCTATTACCGTGCCGATGGCGGTGGCTACTCTGAAAAAGGTTATCGTCACTTTTTTATTATCAGTGCAACGGGCGGCAATGCACGTCAATTAAGCGCTGGTGATTTTGATCATGGTGGTGCTATTAGCTTTAACGAAAAAGGCGATGCGTTTTATTTTTCGGCTAATCGTTATGAAGATAATGAATTACACCCAACTGAATCTGAAATCTATAAACTTAGCTTAGCGGATCGTTCAATTACCCAAATAACAGACCGTAAAGGCCCAGATTCACGTCCTAAAGTCTCTCCAAATGGTCGTTACCTGGCATACACAGGCTATGATGATAAAAAGACTAACTATGAAAACAGCGACATTTATTTACTTGATTTAAAATCAGGTAAAACCTCAGTACTCACTGCTGATTTAGATCGTAGTGTCGAAGATATAAAATGGGATGATAGCGGCAGAGGTCTTTATTTTAGCTACGATAGCGAAGGTAAAACACACCTAGCTTACCAGCCGCGTAGTGGTAAACATAAGGTGATTACCTCAGAGATTGGTAGTGTCGCCTTTGGTCGTCCGTATTCAGGTGGTGATTTTGATGTGAGCGAAGATGGTGAAGTTGCATTCACACTCGCAGATACACAACGCCCAGCTGATGTAGCATTAATTAAGCGCGGTAAAACCGCGCGTTTAACACAATTAAACGAAGATGCGCTGGGTGACAAAGAGCTGGCTAAGGTTGAAGAAATTTGGGTTAAATCAAGCCACGACGGTTTGGCTATTCAAGGTTGGATTGCTTACCCACCGGGTTTTGATAAAAACAAAAAGTACCCACTTGTTTTAGAGATCCACGGCGGCCCTGTTGCAAACTACGGTCCTCACTTTAGCCCTGAAGTACAATTATACGCAGCCAAAGGTAATGTTGTACTTTATATGAACCCGCGCGGCAGTGACTCATACGGTAAAGAGTTTGCGCAAACAATTCATCATAACTACCCAAGTAATGACTTTGATGACTTAATGACTGGTGTTGATGCTGTCATCAATAAAGGCTTTATTGATGAAAGCAAACTATTCGTTACCGGCGGTTCAGGTGGCGGTGTTTTAACTGCATGGATTGTGGGTCATACAGACCGCTTTGCAGCAGCTGTTGTTGCTAAACCTGTTATCAATTGGATCAGCTTTGTACTAACTGCTGATTTCTACCCTTTCTTTGCTGACTATTGGTTCCCTGGTAAACCATGGGACAATATTGAGCATTATATGAAGCGCTCACCTATTAGTTATGTGGGCAATGTAAAAACACCAACTATGCTATTAACCGGTGAATCAGACTATCGCACCCCGATTTCTGAAACCGAGCAATTCTACCAAGCGTTGAAGCTACAAGGTGTTGATACAGCGATGGTGCGTATTCCTAATGCCTCACATGGTATTACCGCTCGTCCATCAAACCTGATGACAAAAGTCGCCTATATTCAATGGTGGTTTGATAAACATAGTAAGTAGTGGCGAGTTAGCAAGTTAGCAAGTTAGCAAGTTAGCAAGTTAGCAAGTTAGCAAGTTAGCAAGTTAGCAAGTTAGCAAGTTAGCAAGTTAGCAAGTTAGCAAGTTAGCAAGGTATTGTGGCGCGATTTTATATCGCGCCATATCCGAAACGTCATTTAATAAAACCATAACGCGGGATAAACCTGCTGCTACTTTCCCCTTTTTAACTTTACTCTTGCTAACTTTTGAATCTCAATCTGATAGCTGACGGCTGAAAGCTGATAGCTCTCTTTTCCTGTAAACCCCCTTTACAGTCACAATGTGAGTAATTCCTTACATACATTTTTCAAATATCGGACATTAATCCAAAAGCAGTTAGTAAAAAATCGGTTTATAGCCAAAATCAGTAACTTGAGTTAGTAAAAAATCGGTTTGTGCCGCTAAAAACCTAGCTTCAGTTAGTAAAATTTTGGTTTGTGAGGATGTTGAGTTGGTAAAAAATCGGTTTATAGCTTGGGTGAGTTAATAAAAAATCGGTTTGTAAATCGCAAGATTTTACAAAACAGCATTAAATTGCCGTTTATATGACCTAATTTTAGCCATTCTAGAGGCTGTGCTCTGCCAATAAGCCCTAAATTAAGGCTCATGAGGCGGAGGTAGTTAAATCCTGATCTAAAATTCTTAAGCTGGTAAATGCGTGATCTGTATTTTTATAAAGCTAGTAAATGGCTGATCCAAGACTTGGTTAAGGAGTGATCCGAGATGCGAGGTTAGAGGTTAGAGGTTAGAGGTTAGAGGTTAGAGGTTAGAGGTTAGAGGTTAGAGGTTAGAGGTTCGAGGTTAGAGGTTCGAGGTTCGAGATGCGAGGTTCGAGATGATAGATGCAAGATGCGAGTCTGATGGCTGACGGCTGAAAGCTGATAGCTAAAAAGCGAAAAAGGGCCCGAAGGCCCCTAACAACATTATTGAATAGCTATAAAGGAAATTACAACTTGGTTAGAACTGGTTCATGGTATTTGCTTCACCACCGGCTTTAAGCGCATTTTCACCAGAGAAGTACTCTTTATGAGTATCACCAATGTTAGAACCTGCTAGGTCTTGGTGTTTCACTGATGCTTGCTCACGGCGGATTTCTTGACGTTGTACGTCGCGAACATACGCTAGCATACCTAGGTCGCCGAAATAGCCTTCTGATAGAATATCAGTGCTTAGCGCCGCTGTATGGTAAGTTGGTAGCGTGATTAGGTGGTGGAAGATACCCGCTTCACGTGCACCATCTTTTTGGAAGTTTTGTACAAGTACGTCTGCTGCCGCTGCAAGCTCTGTGTCATCCATTTCTGGCGCCATTAATGCTTTATTGTCATCGATGCTTGGGTAAGCAGATAGGTCTTTACCTTGTTCTTGCCACTCAGCATATACTTGCTCACGGAATTTAAGTGTCCAGTTGAACGACGGTGAGTTGTTGTATACCAGCTTAGCATTTGGTACTTGCTCTTTAACGCGGTTTACAAGCTCAGCGATTTGTTTAACGTTTGGCTTTTCTGTTTCAATCCACAGTAAGTCTGCGCCTGATTGTAAGCTTGTTACACAGTCAAGAACTACGCGGTCTTTCTCTGTGCCTTCACGGAACTGGTATAAACCATTATCTAAACGTGTTGGTTTGCAAAGCTGACCATTCAGCTTCATTGCTGTGTCGCCTTCATTTAAGTCATCTACACTGTTTACTGGTGTTGTTTCAAGGAACGACGTGTATTGGCTAGCAAGGTCGCCAGGTGTTTTAGATACAGGCACTTTTTGAGTAAGGCTTGCACCTAATGAGTCAGTACGAGCAACGATAATACCGTTATCAATACCAAGCTCTAAGAATGCGTAACGAACAGCGTTAATTTTTGCTAGGAAATCTTCATGCGGTACAGTTACTTTACCAGCTTGGTGACCACATTGTTTTGCGTCAGATACTTGGTTCTCGATTTGGATAGCACATGCACCCGCTTCAATCATCTTTTTAGCCAGTAAGTAAGTTGCTTCTTCGTTACCGAAACCCGCATCGATATCAGCAATAATTGGCACAACATGGCTTTCGAAGTTATCGATTTTATTTAGTACTGCTTGAACATCACCGCCGTTTGCTTTCGCTTCGTCTAGGTCTTTGTAAAGGTGGTCAAGTTCACGTGCATCAGCTTGCTTTAAGAAAGTGTAGATTTCTTCGATTAGCGCTGGAACAGATGTTTTTTCATGCATACTTTGGTCAGGTAATGGACCAAACTCAGAGCGAAGTGCCGCAACCATCCAGCCACTTAGGTATACATAGCTGCGTTTGGTTGTTTTGTTATGACGTTTAATTGCCATCATCATTTGCTGTGCAGTGAAACCATGCCAACAACCTAATGATTGTGTGTATTGGCTGTGGTCAGCATCATAAGCTGCCATGTCTGCACGCATAATGTCTGCAGTGTATTGAGCAATGTCTAGACCCGTACGAAAACGGTTTTGTAAGCGCATACGGCTTGCGTATTCAGGGTTGATTGACTGCCACGTTTTGCCTTGTGTTTGACATAAAGTAGCTAGGTTATCGGTTTCGCGTTGATATGTTGTCATAATAAAAATCCTTCGAACGGGTTATCTATTTTTTGTTAGTGAGAGTGGCTACTTGGCGTTTGCTTCGTAGCGCTTAATTCAACATTAGGCGGATTTTTTGGATTTAGTAAATTTATAGTTGTTATTGCCACTATATTTTTAGTGAATGGCAAATAGCCTGCTTATTAGCCTTTTTTACGATATGGTTGAACCATGAATGATCAAATTAAGCTCGTTTAAAGGACATTATTATGACCACTCTCTCACTTAACGGTTTAAGCGTTGATCAACAACTTGCACAGTTTGTTGAACAGCAACTTTTACCTGGAACAGGCATTAGCACAGACACCTTTTGGCAAGGTTTTGCTGATATCGTCAATGAACTAACGCCAATCAATCGTGCGCTTTTAGAAAAACGCGAACAACTACAAGCTAAGATTGATGACTACCATAAGCAGCAGCCGGTATGGGATGCGGCTAACTATCAAGCATTCCTTGAAGACATTGGCTACCTCGTTCCTGAGCCAGCTAGCTTCAGCATAGAAACAGAGCAAGTAGAGCCTGAAATCGCAAGCACTGCTGGGCCGCAGCTTGTTGTGCCAGTAAGCAATGCACGCTTTGCCTTAAATGCAGCAAATGCACGCTGGGGCTCTTTGTATGATGCGCTATACGGCACTGATGTGTTAAGTGAAGACGACGGCGCTGAGAAAGGCTCTACATACAACCCTGTACGTGGCTTTAAAGTGATGGCTTATGCCCGCCAGTTCCTCGATAAAGCATTGCCTTTAGCAAATGGCTCACACATCGAAAGCACCAGCTATTCGGTGGTAAATAATGAGCTTTTAATCACATTACGTGACAGTAGTCAGGTTCGTTTAGCAAATCCTGAACAACTTATTGGCTACCAAGGTGAAGCGCAAAACCCAAGCGCTATCTTATTGAAAAATAATGGCTTACATGTAGAACTGCAAATTGACCATCATCACCCAATCGGCCAAGCAGATAAAGCAGGCCTTAAAGATGTACTACTAGAAGCAGCCCTTACAACAATTATGGACTGTGAAGATTCTGTTGCTGCCGTTGATGCCGAAGACAAAGTAAACGTTTATCAAAACTGGCTTGGTTTAATGCAAGGAAATCTTGTAGAAGCATTTAACAAAGGCGGTAAAACCATTGAACGCCGTTTAGCACAAGACCGCCAATACCAAGCTTTAAGTGGTGAAACAATCACGCTAAAAGGCCGTAGCATGATGTTTGTGCGTAATGTTGGCCACTTAATGACTAACCCAGCTATCCAAGATAGTGAAGGCAATGACGTGTTTGAGGGCATTATGGATGCCATTATCACCAGCACTGCAGCACTTCATGACTTAAAAGGTACAAGCAGCCTTAAAAATTCAACAGCTAATAGCATTAATATTGTTAAACCAAAAATGCATGGCCCAGAAGAAGTGGCATTTACAAATACTCTATTTACGCGTGTGGAGCAGCTGTTAGGCTTACCAGCAAACACCATTAAAATGGGTATTATGGATGAAGAACGCCGTACATCAGCTAACTTAAAAGCCTGTATTTTCGAAGCTAAAAAGCGTGTTGTATTCATCAATACCGGCTTCTTAGACCGCACTGGTGACGAAATTCATACTTCAATGCAAGCAGGTGTAGTACTGCCAAAAGGCGCTATTAAACTTGAACCTTGGATCAGCGCATACGAAGACCGCAACGTAAATATTGGTCTTGCAACTGGCCTTAGTGGTAAAGCACAGATTGGCAAAGGCATGTGGCCAATGCCAGATAAAATGGCGTTAATGATGGAACAAAAAAGTGGTCATCCGAAAAGTGGGGCAAATACCGCGTGGGTGCCCTCTCCTACTGCTGCAACACTGCATGCCATGCATTATCATGATATTGATGTATTTGCTTGTCAAAAAGCGCTTATGGACCGCAAAGAAGCAAGCCTTTCCAGCTTACTCACTCCGCCGCTTATGAAAGATGCCAGCAGCTTAAGCAAAGAAGATATTCAAGCCGAACTTGATAACAATGCTCAGGGTATTTTAGGTTATGTTGTGCGTTGGATTGACCAAGGTATTGGTTGCTCAAAAGTACCAGACATCAACCATGTCGGTTTAATGGAAGACCGTGCCACACTGCGTATTTCAAGCCAGCACATGGCCAATTGGCTGTATCATGGCGTTTGTTCTGAAGAGCAAATTAGAAAAACCATGGCACGTATGGCAAAAGTTGTTGATGGTCAAAATGAAGGTGATCCGGCCTACAATAATATGGCTGATTCAGCCGAAACTTTAGCACAAAGCGTTGCTTATCAAGCAGCTCTAGCCCTTGTATTAGAGGGAGTTAAACAACCTAGTGGCTATACTGAACCATTATTGCATGCGTTCCGTATAAAGTATAAGTCGTTAAATTAGCCACTACACAACTCCCCTTCGAGTTTCATGTGTCGTTCATAGCAGCCCTAGGGCTGCTTTTTTTTGACTAATATCAATTGAACTCATAACGACAGTGAATAGCCATCATTCATGGCATAATAAAAATCTATTAAAAAAGGGGCATTTGTTACCAAATGCCCCTTTTTACGTACTAAAACGTACTAATTTTTTAAAAATTAGTTTTTGACAATCGCATTGTGATAAACGTTTTGCACGTCATCACAGTCATCAAGCATAGAAATAAACTTTTCAAAGTTTGCGATATCATCTGGATCAGTGATATCAGTATGAACTTGTGGAACAAACGTGATTTCGTCTACTTCAAAGTTAATACCTTCAAATGCTTCTTCAAGAGCAGTTTTTGCTTTGTAGTACTCAGTATGTGGAGCGAAAACTGACACTTTGCCATCTTCTACTTCTACATCAGTTACGTCTACATCAGCCATCATTAGCGCTTCAAGTACAACTTCGTCGTCATCACCTTCAAAGCCTAAAACAGCTAAGTGATCGAACATATGCGCTACACAACCCGGTGTGCCAATTTTTGAATCTGTTTTTGTAAACGGTAAACGTACATCTTTGATAGTACGGTTAGGGTTATCAGTTAAACAGTCTACAATTACCATACAGTTACCCGGGCCATAGCCTTCGTAACGTGCTGGAGAATAGTCTTCCCCTGCTCCACCGGCGGCTTTTTTGATTGCATTATCGATTACGTGTGCTGGAACTTGGTCTTTTTTTGCACGCTCAATAATACGTTTTAGCGCTTGGTTAACTTCTGGATCTGGTTCGCCATTTTTAGCAACAACGTAGATTTCTTTACCGTACTTAGAATTTACTTTAGTTTTTGCATTGGCTGTTTTAGCCATGGCGTTTTTGCGGACTTCAAATGCTCTGCCCATCTTATGCCTCTATGAATACATTTGATAATTGCCGATATTTTAGCAACTCATGACGGCTTGGGCTAGTACTAGGACATTTTGAAAAATAAAAAACTAACAATTACTCAGGAAAAATAAAAAACAAGGCTATTTAACATAACACCTTATTTTCTTGGAATGAGTCAACCAAAGTAGGTAGTTCTGAAAAATGATGCATTACATAATCGGCCTGATTCGCATACTCAGGAATTTCATCTGGTGCGTACAAGCAAGCACGCATGTTGGCATTATGCGCAGCCTGAATATCAAATAAGTAATCGCCAACATATAGTAACTCAGACTGATCAAGCTCCCATAATGTCGCAATCGCATTTAAAGCACTAGGATCAGGCTTAGCTGGCGCATCAGAGCGAGTGAGTACAGTTTCTATTGGTAATGGGTTATTCTTTAATTTAATAGCAGCTGCACGGTCGTAGTTACGAGTTACAATCGCCATCGGGATGTTATTTTCTTTAAGCCTAGTAATTGCCTCAGCAACACCTGGCAATAAATGAGCGTGTTGTGCATCTATGAGTTCATGCTGATGAACTATGTTCATCGCCTCTTCACGCATGTAAGGCGAAGGTAATGATGCAATGTAAGCAAGTAAGTCATTCTCAACAGGACAGCCTACCTGCGCTTTGATAAGCGAAAAATCCAACTCTGATGAAACCAAAGTACCATCTAAGTCAAAGATTACACCACGGATATTGTTGTCATGGATAGTCATATAAGTCCCTGTATATGAGAGTTGGGAAAATTTTGAAGCCCATTAATAAGATAGTTTACGAAATGGGTTAATTAAAGGATCAAAGGATTAAAAAAGGAACTTTTTTAATCCTTTAGGATTGCTATTATTCTGGATTGACCGACTCAAACCTTGCCTCAAGCCAGGTATCATCTTGGCTAAACGTCAGTGTTTTTACTTTTCCTTTGCCTTCAATGTTTACCATATTAACTTGTGCTGGCCATAGGTCACGAAGTGCTCCGTTGCTCATACGAATGCCATGAATTCCTTCAGGTATCGTGACTTCTTGATAAACCCAAAAGAATTTACCATCAACTTGCGCACCCACATCTTTAAGTTCAAGTGGTTTGCCACCTAAAGTTTGTAGAGCAATATGTGACTCAACATAATCAGCAAAACGCTTTTGATCTTCTTTATTACTTAAGATATCAGCATTGCCGTCAAACAAATGTTCAACGGCGTGCTCTGTATCATGTAAATAAAAACGATGCATCAGCTCTATGTTGTTGGTGCGTTTATTAAACAGCACCGTTGTCACAGATGCTTTTAACTGGTGCGCCATGGTTGGCGCACTCAGTAATAAAGCAAGAATAATGGCTGCAAAGCGCATTATTGTTGCTCCTGGGCATCTTTATCGTCGTCTTTTTTCAGCTCAGTTTTAATATCTTGCATGATATCGCGGCTAACTTTCGCTTTACTCTTCTCACGTTTGTACACTTCAATGCGTGATGGAATAATACGACGCGGGTAGTTGTTGTTTTCTACATCAACATCCGCTGTTTCCCAGCGTGGGTCGACTGTTACAGACACTAGGTTTTTACCTTTTTCTGTAACAATTAGCTTTTGTACATGCTTGTGGTTACGACGCCAGATTTCAGCCGGAATGTACTGCTCTTCTTTCGTACCATCTTCATAAGTAAGCTCTAATAAGATAGGCATGACTAAGCCACCTAAGTTTGAGAACTCAAGTACGTAGTAGTTTTTATCTTCTTTGATTGCACGCTCAAACGTTTTACGTTCCCAAGGCTCTAGACCTTTAAGGAATTTGTTATACGCGTTGCGCTCTTTGTTAGTTACTGTGAAGCGGTCGTTTTCGTCGTAGAAGTCAGTTACGTCTGGGTTTTCTTCAACCCACAGTTTTTTGCCTTCTTCTTTATTACGTTTTACGAATAACGGCATTGGCTTATCAGCTTCAATATCACGTAAACGATTAAAGTCGATATCAGGGTTTTTGGTATCTAAACGAAGTTGGTAAACCTTGTCTAGCGAGATATCAACGTGATCTGTAGTGTAGAACCAACCACGCCAGAACCAATCAAGGTCAACACCTGATGCTTCTTCCATAGTACGGAAGAAATCAGCTGGAGTAGGGCGCTTGTACTTCCAACGCTGTGCATATTCTTTAAATGCAAAGTCGAATAACTCACGGCCAAGGATCACTTCACGTAAAATGTTAAGTGCAGCAGCAGGCTTAGTATAAGCATTTGGGCCTAAACGTAATACGCTGTCTGACTGTGTCATAACCGGCACTTGGTTTTCAGACTTCATGTATGCAACAACATCGCGAGGCTCAACACCCCAAGGAATTGTGTGGTCCCATTCACGACCAGCAACACCATCTAAGAAGCTGTTAAGACCTTCATCCATCCACGTCCATTGACGTTCATCAGAGTTAACCACCATAGGGAAGTAAATGTGACCTACTTCGTGGATAACAACGCCAATTAAGAAACGCTTTTCTGCTTGTGAGTAAGTACGTGTACCGTCGTCTTGTAGGTCAGTACGCGGACCATTGAAGGTGATCATTGGATATTCCATACCACCTACAGGACCATTTACAGACTGAGCCACAGGGTAAGGGTAGTCAAACGAGAAGCGCGAATACACTTCCATTGTATGAACAACAGCTTCAGTAGAGTACTTTTTCCAAAGGTCGCCACCTTCTTTCGGGTAGAAAGACATTGCCATTACTAACGGCTGATCTTTACCGCCTTGATGATAGCCTTTTGCGTCCCACATAAACTTACGTGAAGAAGCCCACGCAAAGTCACGTACGTTTTCAGCTTTAAAGTGCCATGTTTTAGTTTTGTTTGTGCCTTCTTTCTCGTTTTCTAACGCTTCTTCTTCAGTCACGATGAAAACAGGGCGCTTAGCATCTTCAGCTTGTTCAAGACGCTTACGTTGTGTGCTAGTCAGAACGCTGCTTGGGTTATCAAGCTTACCTGTTGCCGATACGATGTGATCAGCAGGTACTGTAATTTCTACATCGTAGTCACCAAACTCAAGCGTGAACTCACCGCTTCCTAAGAAAGCTTTGTTAGTCCAGGCTTCATAGTCAGTGTATGCAGCAAGACGAGGGAACCACTGCGCTAATAAGAAGATATCGTTACCATCTTCTTCAAAGTGTTCATAACCTGAACGTGCACCAACGGCGTCTTCTTCAACAATGTTAAAGGCGAAGTCCATGCTGAACTCAACGTCTTTACCCGGTTTAAGCGGCTCGTTTAAGTCGATACGCATTAAGGTATCTACTACAGTAACTTTAAGCTCTTTTCCGTCTTCGTCTTTAACATTGGCGATTTGATAACCCAGCTCGTTGTCGGCCATGAATTGCTGACGACGTAACTGACCTAGGCTCAATTTAGTTGATTTTGGCTGAGGGTCACCTTGCAATGTTTTACCATTGAAAGTTGAAGTCATTTCTGCAATTGAGTCAGATTTAAAGATATTTTGGTCTAGTTGTAACCAAAGATATTTTAAGGTGTGCGGCGAGTTATTTTTGTATTCGATAGTTTGGCTTGCTGTTAAGCGGCGTTTCTTTTCATCAAGCTTTACATCGATGTCGTAGTTTACTTGCTGTTGCCAGTAATTTTCAGCGGGTTCACCGGCTGCACTACGGTATACGTTTGGAGTTGGAAGTGCTTCGTCTAGCTGACGGAACTTGTCAACGAATGAGCCTTTAGTTTGCTCAACAGATGACGCCATCACAGCTGAAGATACTGCTAAAGGCAATACCAAAGCACTCAATTTGAGAACTGCTTTTTTCATTGTTAATCCTGTAATTAATTTGCCAGTGTACCATCGCAAACTGCTAACAAAGTTGCAATAAAATAACGATAAAGTGCGGGATTTTTCGGGTAGTATTCGATGTTTTATTGAAGACCTATTCTTCACAAAAAAATTGCCTTAATTAACACCTTGTAAACCCCCTTTACAAAACACTGGTTAATTTTAGTTCAGCACTAATTCATCCCAAAGTATTACAGTTAATCATTAGATACTCTGCTTAAATTGTAGTTAATGATGAAAGGGTGATTAGATGAAGTTTTATATTGTAAAAAAAGACTCTCGTTTAGCAGCCATTCCTGCTCAAGAATCAATTCTAAACGAGTACAAAGAACGCGGATTTGAATTTGTCGAAGTGATTGCAGCTTGTGATGAGTCAGATGCATTATCTCGCACGAACCCGAGTGTAAATGGGTCTAAAAAGTGGCTAATTTACCCGACTGCACTGGTAATTTTATCCTTAATTGCCATTATTTTTGCAATAAATTAAATTTTGCGACATTTGCTATTGAAATTTACTGCCATTTGTATTTAAAATCGCCCACTTTTTTGATTTTGGGGTCTGCGAAGCATGCATTTTAAACCCCAAAATGTTTGGTAATCAGCATAGAATTCGGTGAGCGTATGGATTTCTATATCCTAAAAAAACAACAAGAACTAATTGCAATTCCAGCGGACGAACAAAATTGTAAACAGTACCTAGATTCAGGGTATTTTTATATCGACAAAGTAGCGGCATGTAATGAAACAAATGCCCTTAAGATTTTACAAGCTAAGCAAACTAAAGCGCTTAAAGTACCTATGATAATGGCATTGTTAGCATTGCCTATGGTGGTTTTTGCTTGGTATAGCTTAAGTTAACAAACCAGGCTGGGCATCTTGGCTCAGCTTAGGTATATTGACGCTCTTAATAAATAATAAGAGCGTTTAATGAAAGTCCTTCATACATCTGATTGGCATTTAGGCCAACAATTCTACGAGCATTCCCGATTCGATGAGCATCAAGCATTTCTAGCTTGGTTAACCGATACGCTTGTGTCAGAACAGATCGACTTACTACTGGTTGCGGGTGACATTTATCATACGGCAACACCTCCTGCCAGCGCAGAAAACCAACTCTACCAATTTATTAAAACCACTAAGCAACATTGCCCTGACTTACACATAGTGATTATTGCTGGCAACCATGATTCAGCAAATCGTATTATGGCGGCAAAACCTTTATTGGCTCAGTTTGATACCCATGTTGTTGGCCGCTTTGATAGCAATGCTCCTCATGAAGTAGTACTGCCAATCAGCACAAAAAACGGCGATGCGAATGTTGTTGCCATGCCATTTTTACGTAGCAGTGATTTAAGCAGCTATAACCGCCAACAAGAGCAACCGTTAAGTTACAACCAAGCCGTTGCCCTTGCTTACAAAGATGCATTACAAGCAGCAAACGAATTACCTAACGCGCCATTAATAGCTATGGGCCACCTGCATGCAAAAGGTGGAGACATTTCATCTGATTCTGAACGTAATTTAGTTATTGGTGGTGAAGATGCAATATCGGCAAGCATATTTACTGATCAACCTGATTATGTTGCGCTAGGGCATCTTCATAAAGCTCAGACAGTCGCGAAAAAAGAGACCATTCGCTACAGTGGCACGCCAATGCCGATGTCATTTTCTGAAAGACGCTATCAGCATCAAGTTGTGATAGTAGAGCTTAGTGACTCAGGTACTTCTGTAAACCCCCTTTACATTCCTAGCTTTTGTAAAGTCATGTTGCTACCAGAAAAAGACTGTGTGCCACTGAACGAACTCTGTGAGCTTATAAAGCAACTCGATTTAACAGATGAAGATTTAGCGCCATACCTGCGGGTTAAATTGAGCGCCCATGACACGGACACCACTTTTAGGGAACAAATAGAACAAGCCCTTGAAGGTAAGCAGGTTAAGTTTTGTGGTATTGAAAGGGTACGTCAGCAAAGCAACCAGCAAGACGATGAACAAACTCTATTTGAAGATGTCTCGCAAATTGAAGCGCTAAACCCACATTCACTTTTAGAGCAAGCATTTGCAAACAATAAAGATATGGCAGGGCAGGCGGTGCCAAAAGAATTAGAAAGCTTACTAAGCCAAGTGATCGATGAGTTGAATGCAGAGGACCTACTATGAAAATTTTAGCGATTCGTGTTCACCAACTCGCCTCTATCTTAGACGCCGAAGTCGACTTTAGCGCTTCACCATTAAAAGAAGCAGGGTTGTTTGCCATCACCGGTGATACTGGCGCCGGTAAAAGCACATTACTCGATGCCATTTGCTTAGCGCTTTATAATAAAACCGCAAGGTTACGCGGCGATACAGGCAATAAAATTGACTTTAACGGCGACAATATAAAACTCAATGATTCGCGTAATTTATTACGCCGCGGGGCAGGGCAAGGCTATGCCGAAGTTGACTTCGTTGGCCAAGATAAACAGCAGTACCGAGCAAGGTTAAGTTTTAGCCGAGCGCGTAATAAAGCCGATGGCAAGTTACAACCTGCACAACATAGCCTGCACTCTTTACCTGATGAAACCCTTATCGCTGATAGAAGCGCAGCAAGTAAAGAAATCGAGCGTATTATTGGTTTGAGCTTTGAGCAGTTCTCAAGAGCAGTACTGCTTGCGCAACATGAATTCGCCGCATTTTTAAAAGCAACCGGGGATGAGCGTGCGCAACTACTTGAATGCTTAACAGGCACCGATAAATTCAGCCGCATTGGCCAGCGAATTTTTGAACGCCATCGTGATCAGCTGCAAGCATTAGAGCAGTTAAAGTTAAGTTTAAGTAACTATCAGGTTTTAAGCCCTGAAGAGGTCGAAACGAAACAAGCAGAACAAAAAGCGCTTGAGGCTAAACTTGCTGAGTTGCAAAAGCAAATAAAACAATTTGAACAGTACCAAACGTGGTACAAGCAAGCATCTCAGCAGCAACAGCAGCTAAACCAGGCAGAGCAAGCAAAGCAAGAGTTACAGCAACAAATGCACGCGCTTGCTGAAAAAGCCACTGAAGCGAAACAAGCCCAGCAATGCCTAGAAATAAAAGATAACCGCGAGCGCGTTACTTCGATTGCTGCTCAACATGGGCAACTTATTAAAAACCGTGAGCAGCTTTTAAATGTTGACCATGAAACACTGATCAAAGACGCTGAGCAAACACTTGAGAAGCAAACCGCGCAACTAAACCAAGCAAAGCAAGCACAAAAAGACGCGCAGCCTATTATTAGCCAGGCCCGTGAGTTAGATAAGCAACTTGCCGTATTAAACCAACAAGCAGCAGCGCAAAAATTACAAGCAGAGAAAGCAAAACACCATCATCAAGAGCTGACTATTACACTAAATAGCCATAAATCAGAGCAGCAAAAACAGCTCGATCAACAAGCACAAATAAATAGCTATTTAGAAACACACGCACAATGGCAACCATTAGCAAAAGACTGGTCATTCTATAAAAGTGAGTTAAGCCGCTTTAGCCAGCAACAGCACACAATTAGCCAATCACAGCAAAACGTAAAAGCTCTTCAACCTAAAATTGATGAGCAGCAAACAGCTGCGCAGCAGTGTAAAACTCAATACCAAGCCCTTGAGCAAGAAATTAAGCGCCTAAATGAGCAAGATACCGCCTTTAAATCGAGTTTAAACACCCAATCAATGGCAGATATTGATGCGGGGCTTGAGGCGATTAAGCACCTGATTGAAAAGCGCCAAGTATGGCAAACTAATCATCAGCAGTTAAAAAATTGGCAAACCCAGCTAAACACATTAAGCCAAACTGAGCAGCAACTACAAACAGCATTAAAAGATGCGCAGCAAGGGGCAGAGCAAGCGCAGCAGCAGGTTTCGTTTTGTGAGCAAAACTTACAGCAAGTGCAGCTTAGAGCCAGTGAAGGGGTCAGCCAGTTACGCGCTACCTTAAAAGCAGGGGAGCCGTGTGCAGTATGTGGCTCAAAAGAGCACCCGTTTATGCATGAAGAAATGGTTAACGAGCAATTTAGTCAACTTATTAACGACTTTACCAACCAGCTAACTAATGCCAAACAGCATTTAAAAGCTCAGCAAGCATTACAGCAAGCTAAAAGTAATGAGCTGGCGGCATGTAGCCAACAGACAAGCTCGTTAACTGGGCAAATCTCAGAGCTAAGCGCGCAACAACAAAGTCTCAAAGAAACCATGGCAGCTAATCGTACTGAGCTAAATGATTTAACCGAAGAGCAGTTAAGCGAGCGTCAACAACAGCTCAGCCTGCAAAAACAGCAATACTACAAAACCCTTGAGCAGCAACAACAACTGCAAAACACGCTTGCGGCTAAGCAAGCTGAGTATAATCAGCAAGGGCAAACGCTACATAGCAAAGAGCAGCAGTTAAACGAATTACAGCAACAGCTGAATAATCAGCAAACACGTTTAAACGAGCTCAATGATGATCATCAGCAACTCTATACGACACTGAATCAACAGTTCGCCAGTGCACCTTGGTGGCAGGCACTCAATACACAAAGCATTTCTTTAGAGAACATTGCAGAGCACGTTGAGGCTTATCAAGCTTCGCTGCAAACGGCAGATGAGCTTAAAACTAGCTTAAAAGCCATTGAGCAGCACCTTGCACATGTAACGCCGCAACTTAACGAAGCACACGCCTCTTTAACTCAGTACAACGAGCAACTAAGCCAAACTGAAAACGAATTAACGCAGATACAATCAAAGCGCGAGGGCTTATTTAGTAACGCAGCGATATCGGTAGATGAGTTTATAGCAGAGCTTGAAAAGGCGATAGATTCAGCGCAGCAGGCACTGCAACTCGCCCAAGCAACCCATAGTAATGCGGTGAAGGCGCGTGACGAACAAGCCATTCAAATCGCCAATATTGAAGAACGTGAAAAAGAGCTCACCGCTGAGCAAGCAGCGCTTAATGATCGTTTTAGCGTGTGGTTTAACGATTTTAAAGCGCAGCACCCAAGCTTGGATGAGCAAGCAGTTAGTGAGCTATTAACGATAAACCCCGCTGAAATAAAACAAACTCTGGCAGATTACCACACCGCCGAAAGTAGCTTAAAAGACGCTGAGGCTCTTTTAAAACAACGACAGCAGGCGCTGGCTCAGCACCAAAAAGACAAGCCAGCTCTCGGTGAAGATGAGCTGCAATTACAGCTTAATCAAGCCACAGAGCAACAAGTACAAGCGAATAATGCACTATTGCAAGTTGCGACTGAGCTTAAAACCCATCAACAAAATAGCCAAGCGCTTGAAGATAAACAAAAGCTATTAGTTGAGCAGCAAAAAAGCTATGAGCACTGGCATTTACTCAATAAAGTCATAGGGGATGCCAGCGGCAAAACCATGCGTAATTTAGCGCAAACGCAAACCTTAAAAATACTGCTGCACTACGCGAATAGTCATTTACAGACTCTAAATAAACGCTACAAATTAACAGCCATAGGGCAAACGCTCGATATCGCTATTATCGATAAAGACATGGCCGATGAGCAGCGCTCTGTTAATACATTATCGGGCGGTGAGTCATTTTTAGTGTCGTTAGCACTGGCGCTTGGGCTTGCTTCATTATCGTCGAATAAAGTGCAAATAAACTCTTTGTTTATCGACGAAGGGTTTGGTACGTTGGACAGTGAAACGTTAAGCATCGCGATGGATGCTCTTGATTCACTACAAGCACAAGGCCGCAAAGTAGGGGTTATTTCTCACGTATCAGAAATGACCGAACGCGTTGCCACGCAAGTGCATGTAGCGAAAAAACCAGGTGGTTATTCGACCATCTCAGTTATTTAAAGGATTAGCATGCCAACTTTTAATCACGAAGAAGCAAATCACTACGACGAACGCATTTTGCGCCTAGTTCCAGGTTATGAGCTATTACATCAAGCAACCGCAGCCCAATTAGCAACCACGCTGAGCGATGATGCGTGCATTTTAGTAGTTGGTGCCGGAACAGGTAAAGAAATCATTGAATTAGCGGCGCTAAAACCAAGCTGGCAGTTTATTGCTCAAGACATTTCACAAGACATGCTCGATATTGCCGAGCAACAGTTTGGCCAGCATAACATCAGCGATCGCGTGACAGTACACTGCGGTGATATCAACGACATCGACACTCAATGTGACGCCGCACTGTGTTTACTAGTCATGCACTTTGTTGAAGATAACGGCGATAAAAAAACGCTGTTAAAAGCGATTCACAGCAAGCTTAAAAAATCGAGCAACTTATACATTGCCGATTTAATGCGCCCAGAAACCGCTTTTGAGCGCGAATCTCAACTACAGCTGTGTACGCAGTTAGGTTTAACCGAAGTCGGCGTAGAACGCATGCGCCACAACCTAGAGCACGAGTTTTACCCATTAGACCGCATTCGTTTTGCAGAGTTGATGAATGAAACCCGCTTCAGCACCCCAAAACAGTACTTTAAAGTGCTTGGTTTTGCAGGGTATGTGGTTGGGAGTTAGCTGTTTTATAGAGCTGTCAGCTATCAGATTGATAGTTAGCGAGTCTCAAGGGGAAAGAGTAAAGCTACAACACGTAGGCGTGAAATTTATTTTGCGCGAGGTTCTAACCATTTGAACTTGCAAACTTTATCGAGCCTTGAATAACAGCTTTTGACTTGAGCTGCTCGATACCTTTTATTTTAAATACATGAAAAAACGAGGGTGTTGTGATAAAATAAGAAGTAATAGAAAGGCCGCTTTTAGCGGCCTACAATAATGATCTAATCAATTATAGGTGGAGTTAGATCCTGAATAACAAATTGGAATTTTAAAACTTTCATAACATCACCCTATTTAAGATATAAAACATCGTGCTTACTGACATCCTAGTACAAAAATATAGACATTAGCAATAACGAATTTAATTTCTTGCTTACTTATCCAATTCTATACCAAATTGAGCCGCGAGCGCAATAAATTCAGGAATACTTCTCACTGATTCAAAGTCAGATTCTGTTGGAACTTGTTCCTTTACTCTATTAGTTTCATCATTTTGTAGGGCTTGAGATAGAGCTTCAATAACCTCATTTATATCTCTTTCATTCAAAGCCAAATAACATGCATAATTATAATGCATTAAATAGGATATTTCTGTTGAGTTATTTATAGCTTTTTCTATAGACTCCAGAGCTAGCAGAGTTTTGCCTATGCGTTTTTGACAACAAGCTAATTTCCATAGTGCACTTGGATCATCAGGGTACTTCTTCAAATATTCTGAAAAATATGTAATTCCTTTTTCATAATTCCCTTCATTTAGTGCAACAGCCCCCTGTAATTTTAGTTGTTCAAATTTTATTGCACTCATGTCTTTGGATACGTTAGACATTTGATCTTCTACAATTTGCATTTCAGCGTTTGTCTCTTCTAATGAAGCAAGCTTCCTATCGAACTCGCCTTGCCTTTTTAAATATTCAACAAAGCTTATTAGAACAGCATACCTAGCAGGTTCTGTGCAATATCGTTCGCTATCTTTAGAGACAATAATACCTTCATTTAATAGCTCTTCTGAAGTAAGCCCAAGGTTAAAACTTTCAAATTGTAACTCTTCAGATGTCATTATTGATTTATCATCGTCATTAACTTTGCTTAATAACTCTGAAAGCAATTTTATTTCAGTAGGGCCATGCCTAAGGTAATAATCAAAAAAGAACTCATCTCTTCTGCTAATTTGCTCTTTTTTGAAATTCTTATAACTCTGCACAAGTTTTTTCTTTTTCCTTACATGTTTCAACTCGCTAAGACGTTCTTCTATACTGAAGTAAGCCGCGAACATTAAAAGGAAGATAATCCCATAAAAAATAATCCGAAATAACTGAATACCTGTTGTAGCGAACAAAGCTGATGAAATAAATGACTCTTCTTCTAATTGTTTTGCATCGTATATGACGTCTATTTCGTCTAAGGACGCTATTTTACCAAGCGGCGCAATTTTAGGTGTCTCACCGTTTGTATACATAATTAACAACTTCAACTCAAAGAAATGACCAGCGTCAATTATCACATCAGAGAATGTGATTTTTGAGTTTGTTACTTCTTGGATCGTTGTATATTCTTCTAAGTAAGGCTGACTCGCTGCAACAATTTTAGGGGGTTCAGCAAATGTCCCATATAAAACCTCAAACCCTATAGGAGCCAAATTATCATATGATTGCTTTGATATTGCAGTATCGCCTTGATTAATTACTCTCAAAGTAATTAATTGAAGAGCTTTCTTTTCTGAACTTAAACTCTTTCCGTCATATACGATGTCTAGTTTGCCTACTTTTTCCCTAACATCGAGAACAGGAGAACTAGAAGAAATGATATAATTGAGATCAGGTTTTGGTGTTTTAAAATAAAAATAAATTGATAATAGTATAGAGAGTAAAGTAATTACAAAACCCCAAAAGCCTAATGACATCTTGTTTTCTATATTTTTCAAACTACTGAACAAACAATTTCCCCAGAGAGATAAAATTAAAATATTTATACTAAAGTTATTCGTTCGTTTTCTCAATATAAACAATAAGAAAAACTCTGGTTAATTAACATAAAAACAATTCCAACCACCTCGCTAGAGTTTCTACGTTAAATGTTTCTAGGGCAGAAATACATTACCGGACGCCCGATATATAAAATAGCATGCTCTGAAAACTTCTTCGCGCAGTATAAAAAGGAGTGGATAAAGAATTTAAACGAACTGAGTCGTAGTGAAATGACAACACAAACGTATTTTTATATTGAAAATTACTACAACTCAATAAGAAGGCATGGCACCCTAGGGTATAAAAGTCCCATGCAGTACGAACAAATTAATTAAACCCTGTGTCTACTTTATCGGGGTCAGATCACAGATCATGAGTCTGAGAGCTGACGGCTGATAGCTGACGGCTGATAGCTGACGGCTGATAGCTGACAGCTCTCTTAACTCGCTAACTACCGAGAACCTAATACCCCGCGGCCTGTCCGTCTTTACGGGTTTCTGATGCGCCGTAATAAACGCCGCTTTTTGGGTCTTTCAATATAGCTTGATAACCACCGTATGGGCCAACCGCGTCTTGTAATGTGTGGCCTTTTTTCATTAACTCACGGCGGGTTTCCATTGAAAAACCTGACTCTAAGCTAACAAAACCACCGTCTTCCATGATCTCACCGGTTGGCTGCGATGAACCTGTGTGCAGAATACGCGGTGCATCACCGGCTTCTTGCAGGTTCATGCCAAAATCAATCATGTTGATCAGTATTTGAGCATGCATTTGTGGCTGTGTTGCACCGCCCATCACGCCATAACTCATATATGGCTTGCCATCTTTGGTGACAAACGCAGGAATGATTGTATGAAATGGTCGTTTGCCTGGCTCATATTGGTTCATGTGGCCTTTTTTAAGGGCGAACATTTCGCCACGGTTTTGCAATACAAAACCTAATTTTGCTGGTGTCATACCTGAGCCCATGCCGCGGTAATTACTTTGAATAAGTGAAACCATGTTGCCGTCTTTGTCGGCGGTCGTCATATAAATGGTATCGCCTTCTACTGGGCCTGCATGGTCACGTTTTGCGGCTTTGTTAGGGTCTATCAGTTTGCGTCTTTGGTCAGCATATTGCTGTGAAATAAGTGTTTGTACGGGAATGGTGTTAAATGCTGGATCGGCGTAGTACTTTGCACGATCTGCAAACGCGAGCTTTTTCGCTTCAACAAAGGTATGTACGTATTCTGGGCTATCAAAGCCCATTGCTTTGATATCGTAACCTTCAAGAATATTTAGAATTTGCTGTGCAGCAATACCTTGACCATTTGGTGGTAATTCCCAAAGCGTATACCCTCTATAATCGGCGCTCACAGGCTTAACCCATTCACTATGATGGGCAGCTAAATCTTCATAGGATAAGTAGCCGCCGTTTTCTTTCATGTAGCGACCAATTTCTTTAGCAATATCGCCTTTGTAAAAGGCATCTCGGCCGCCTTTGGCTATTTTACGATAGGTGTTTGCAAGGGCAGGGTTCTTAAAGATTTCCCCTTTTTCTGGCATTGCCCCATCAGCCATATATACATCTTTAAAACCTGGGTATTTACCACGAGCAGCCACACTTTTTTGCATATAATAGGCAATCAGTTCAGACACAGGGAAGCCATTTTCAGCGTAGTCGATAGCAGGTTGGAGTAAGGCTTTCATTGGTGTTTTGCCAAACTTTTTATGTAACTCAAACCAACCATCTACCGTACCCGGTACCGACACAGGCAAGGGCCCATAAGCAGGAATATAATCACCTTGCGCTTTTAAAGTTTCAAAAGACAAGCTTTGTGGTGAACGGCCTGAAGCATTTAAACCGTAGAGTTGCTTGCTTTTGTTATCCCAAACAATGGCAAATAAATCGCCACCAATTCCACACCCGGTCGGTTCAACCAAACCAAGTACTGCATTTGCCGCAATAGCAGCATCAATGGCATTACCACCGTCTTTTAATACTTGTAAGCCTACTTGCGTAGCTAACGGCTGTGATGTTGCAACCATCCCTGATTGTGCGATGACTTCAGAACGACTAGCAAAGTTATGGCCAGTGATGCGATCGTAAGCTTGAGTGGCGCCTGTTGTGCCTAAGCATACTGCTAGCACTAAGCTCTTAATGAGTGGAGTTGATTTCATAGTTCTGCCCTTTTTATTTGTCACTATAAAAAGCAATTTAAGATGAGGCAATGGCTTTGCGTTCGAGCGCGAAAAATCGCGATTGACTTCTAAAATAAAAAAATAGCGGCTAACTTACCTAAAGCCAATCCAATTTAGTAAATAGCAGAACCATTTAAGCACTGCTGTGCAACTGTCGATGCTTCGCCGTGAGAGTGCATATCCTCTGCTACAAACTGATCAACAAGAGAGTCAATCAGGTTTTCTTGCTTCATGGTATCGAGGGCGTGTTGCAGCTTAGTGATCAACTCTGGCGATGTGTTTTTGTTAAGTGCTAAGTAATTACCCACCAAGGCAGGATGCTTTAACTCAAATACCGGCGTGACTTGGTCTGGGCTCATACCTACATTCATCAACTGTGATGAAAGAGTGAGAGAGGAGCCAATCAGCAAGTCATGCTTACCTTGCTTAAACATTTTTAGCTCTTCAAACTTTTTTGAGTAAGTTAAAAATTGCTGGCCTTCAGCAAGGTTAAAATCAGCAAGAACGGTTTGATAAACATCACCACGAGATACGCCAATGGTGTAGTTTTGCAACGATTGTGTACTCGTTACTTTAATGTCATTACGGTTATTTAAACGGTATAAACATGAATGCCCAGATACCAAAGGACCAACCCAATAAAATTGAGTTTCTCGCTTTGCGGTGCGTGAAGTAGAGTAAATTCCAGCATTCGGTTGGGCGAGTGTTAGTGACATTGCGCGCTTCCAAGGCAATACACTAAACGTACAGCTCAACTTGGCTCTTTCACACAAAGATTCCATGATTTTGGTGTTAATACCGGTGAGTTGATTGTGCTGCACAAAGTTATAGGGAGGGAATACTTCGGTGTATAAAGTCAATTGTTCAGCACTCGCCATGGCTGTGCTGGCAGTGAATAAACTTACTATTGTTAAATGCTTAAACATCGCTCTTAACTCCAGTTTTTAACAGGTTATTCTGGTTTAACAATTCGACTTAACTGCTTTTGTAGTGTATTTAAACAAAAAGGCTTAATGATAAAACCGTTCACTTTTGCTGTGATCATCTCGCTTACTGTTTGTTTACTGTCTTCGCAGGTTACCATCAATACAGGTAAATCACTTAGGACTGGGTTTTCGCGAATATGATTAAGCAAACATTTGCCATCCATTTTCGGCATATGCAAATCAGTAATCACCAGATCAAAGCAGTGTTTTTCGAGTAAATCAAACGCTTGAGCGCCATCAGTCGCCTCCGTTATATCCTTATATTCAAGCCTACGCAACATGTTTATTAACACATGGCGCATAAGTGGCATATCGTCAACGACCAGTATTTTCATCTAGAGTACTATGAAGTTTTACAATATTTAAAGCTTAGTTTGCTAACTCAATAACGCAATAAACCAGAAACTAAGAAAAAATATCTGCAACTAGCTGGCTAAGTCGTGCAATTTTAATGTTGCTCAGCTGGCGGTAATCAAAATATGGGCAAACAATCACTTTATCAGATTTACTAATAGCAAATTCATCATCAAGCCAAGTTAATTGGCAATGCAAAAGCCCGTCATTTATAAGCTGCTTAGCATGGGTTCGCCCTGCAATTATATGTAATTGCTCTGGTTTGCCTAATATCGGTGGGCTAAACAGTAATGCAGTTTGGCTATGTGCTTGCAGTAGTTGTTCATCGCGAAAGCTCTGCCAATCAGGTGCTCTTTTAGCAAAATCATAATATTCACTTGGTAGTGCAAAAAGTACTTTGCCATACACATTAAAAACCTTGCGCCAACCATTGCCACATGCTTGGTTTATTTCGTTTATTTGGCCGGGTTGCATTGCATGCAAATACTTAAGCTGTTGCCAAGCAGGCATCGGCGGGCGCTTTTCTATATAAACAGCGACTTTAAAGGCTTCATCACCAAAACCCTGCAGTGGCACACTTTTAACGACACTCATGACTTATTAGCGAGGATTCGATCTAGGTTATTTGCAAAGTTTTGGCGGTCTGCTTGGCTTAAAGGCGGTGGGCCACCGGCCATTTCAACGCCACTTGAGCGCATAGTTTCCATAAAATCACGAACATTTAAACGTGAGCGAATATTTTCGGTCGTATATAACTCACCGCGCGGATTAAGCGCTTGGGCACCTTTTTCGATAACTTCAGCAGCTAACGGAATATCACCGGTGATCACCAAATCATTCGGCTCAATACGTTTAACGATTTCGTTATCGGCAATATCAAACCCCGAAGATACCTGCAAACGGCTAATAAACTTTGAGGGTGGCACTCGCATCGCATGGTTCGCCACTAATGTGGTAAAGGTCTGCGTGCGCTCTGCGGCACGAAATAATATTTCTTTAATAACGACGGGGCAGGCGTCTGCATCAACCCAAATCTTCATGCTGTTCTCAATCTTTAATTTTAGACCTTAATAGTTTACCGTAATTGAACTAAATTAGTGCTATTAACGTATTAATTTGTTTAATTTTTAAAGGGAGTAAAAACGTGCAAACATCATTAAAGTTAATCGGGGTTTTATGTATCACAGCCATTTTATCTGCGTGTACAGGCGTGCCAGACAACATTAAACCTGTCGATAATTTTGAGTTAAACAAATACACAGGGACCTGGTACGAAATTGCACGTTTAGATCATTCATTTGAACGCGGCCTTGAGGGCATTACCGCCGAATACTCAATTAACCCTGATGGCAGTGTAAAAGTTATCAATAAAGGTTACAGCGCTGAAGATAAAGAATGGCAGCAAGCTGAAGGTAAAGCAAAGTTTGCAGAGCAACAAGACATAGGCCACCTAGAGGTATCATTCTTTGGGCCATTCTATAGCTCATATGTAGTGTTTGAATTAGATAAGCAAGACTATCAATACGCTTATATTACTGGCTATAACAAAGAGTATTTATGGTTTTTGTCGCGCACTCCTAACGTTACAGAACAGCAAATGCAGGACTTTATAAACACAGCAAAAGAATATGGTTTTAAAACAGACGAGCTTATTTATGTTGACCATGAGAGCTTGTAAAGGGGCTTTACAACTGTCTTTAAACTATCACGAATGTGCAACACAAATGTAATGGATGCTAGGCAAACTTAGCGTCGTTAATTTGAAACAACATGTGATCCCCCAATTTAATCCCCTGCTTGGGTAGGCATTGCCTACCCATTTTTTTATTACTTAATTAAGCACTATTGCAAATTGGTATCAGATCAGTTTTTTACTAACTAAGCTAAAAAATCATCACCGAAAAGCCACTCAACAGCAAAACAGACATAGTTAATACACTGACATGCTTCACCCATGAAACAGTAAAACTGTATAAAATCATTAGCATAAGTACACTTAAAGCCATATAACCGCAAAACAGCAATGCGCCGTACCCAGCATCTGACAGCACGCAAAGCACCAAACTTAGTAAAATACTGATCCAGCCGCTGAATAAAAAGCTACTTCGCTGTTTTTCGGTTAATTTCTTTTTAAATACATCACGGAAATGATTGAATTTTGCAAGAGCAAAACAATTAAACCCTAAAAAGCAGAGACTAAATTGCAGTAACTCCATCATCCTTGTTGCTCCTTTAACAGCCTGTTTTTATACAATTTAGCCTTATTTGTAGCGGTTTTATGGCTAGGTATTTTTTTGCTTTGTAGTAAAAACAGCAGCCCAGCACAAATAAATGCACTATCAATACCGAATAAAGCCCACTGCTGAGTTAGTAAATACGTGATCCAATTACCATCTGTTGTCAACGCATTTACCACAGGTACTAATAAGCAAGCAGCAGCGTTAAGCCAAGCACTATAGCGCCAGTGGCGTTTTTCTCGGCCGATCACAGCAACGATTAGCATCGCCAGCCAAGCTAAGAAAAACACGAGTATTTCTTTATCGGCACGCCCGGCTAACCCTAAAGGTAATAATCGATTAGCAATGAAGAACGCTGCGGTTGCAATTGGTAAACCCATCAGGGTGGCTAAATTTAGTGTCTCAACGAGCTTAAGCCCAAAGCTTGGTTTTTGGTCTGCTTTGAGCCTCTCGCGTAAGCGCCTTGCCCACATGATGCAGCCTGTAGCTATCATGGCACAGCCAGCTAAACCACAGAAAAAATACAACCAACGCAGCAACGGCTCGGCTAAACGACCACTATGTAATGCCGTCATTGAGTCATAAAACTGCGCCGAAGCGCTCCAATCTTCGCCAGAACTCGCTTCAAGCTCACCTGTTACACCACTAAATAAGTAGCGTGGTCCGTTATCTACAACCTCTTTGCCGGTTGCCAAATAAACCACGATTTGTGAGGTCGCTGTATTCGCATTTCTTACAAACACGTAGCTAATGTCGGCATTCGGTGACTTAGTATAAATCTGATCTAACACATCTTTGATTGCCACCATAGGGCGTTGTTCTTCACTTGGCTTTGCACGTTTATTAATAGGCAATGCCTCATCAAACATTTGCCTTAAGCCATTTTCATATACAGTCTCGGCAGGGTAGGGGAACAGCATAAATATAAGCGTGATAATCCCCGTGTAGGTGATCATGATATGAAATGGCAGTGCCAGCACTGACGAAACATTGTGTGCATCGAGCCAGCTTCGGCTGCCTTTGTTTGCTCTAAAACTAAACATATCTTTAAAAATACGTTTGTGGATCACGATGCCTGTTATAAGCGCTACCAACATAAATAATGAAGCTAAACAAACAATTATCCGTGCAGTAAATACATCTATGTAATGTAAATCAAAGTGTAAGCGATAGAAAAAGTTACCCCCCTTAGTTTCCCGAGGTTCGGGTAATTGCTCTAAGGTATTAGGGTCTAGATATGTATAGTTGAAAGGTGCACGGCGCTGGCCTGGCTGTTTAGGCTCAGCAAACCCATAGCTTAAAACAGGGTTACGTGGCTCAGGTAAGTTTATCCGCCAAGATAATGAATTAGGTGCCTGTTGCTGTAATTGCGCAAACACATAATTAATTTGCTCGGCTTGAGACTGAACCCGTTGTGCTTGATGCTGCACATGGTGCGTTTCAGGCTTGGCCCAAATAGTGATTTCATCTTTAAAAAAGCTGATGGTGCCAGCAAAAAAGATTAAGAACAGTAACCAGCATACCAGCAAGCCAACCCAAGTATGAAGCCAAGTCATTGAGCGGAAAAAGCTCTCTTTCATAACCATCCCTTAATCAATGAAAGGGCCAGCAATTGCCCACCAGTTGTTAGTAAAATAGTGATCCAAATAGTCTTTAAAGACTTAACGGCAAATACCCAAATAAACACACAACAGTAAAAAAATACCGATAGAGTCGTTGTTAACAGCACGCTGTCGAGTTTATTAAGTGGTAATAACACAGCTAGTAATGAAATAAGCACACTGGTAAAGGCGTAACCACCAATGATGGCTGCAACAAAACGCAAAAACACAGCAACACGATAAGATAGGCTCACAGAGCGCTTTTTAGCTGTATTTTTAGGGCGATTGGTAGTCACTGCATCTAATGATTGAGAATGCATGATAATCCCTTAAAAAATAACACGAGAAGAAAACCCCGTATTATATCGCCGACAAACAGAAAAGATAGTAGTTATCATTTGCATAAACGTATTAAATAATGAAACAGAACCAACTAACTCGATCTGTTAGTAAAATAATGATCTGCTAGCTTTGTTCTGTGCAATATCATATGGTGTTAAGTAAATAAAAAGGGAGCTGCAATGAAAACAATAGGCTTAATCGGTGGCATGAGTTGGGAGTCTACACAAAGTTACTACCAGCTTTTAAATCAAGGTGTTCAAAACAAACTGGGGGGGTTGCATAGTGCCAAGATAGTACTCGTTAGCCTCGATTTTGCCCACATAGCAGCTCTGCAAAAGCAACAAGATTGGCCACAGATGGCCGAGATACTGATTAAGGCCGCTAAGCAAGTTGAAGCCGCGGGCGCGGATTATTTATTAATTTGTACCAACACCATGCACAAACTCGCTGAGAAAGTGCAAGCTGCGGTTGCAATTCCTTTGTTACACATTGCAGATGCAGTTGGTGAAAACCTGATCCAACATAACTTTAAAAAAGTGGCTTTGTTGGGCACCCAGTTCACTATGGAACAAGACTTTTACAAGCAACGTCTAGCTGATAAATTCGCCATAGACGTGTTAATTCCTGATGCACAGGGGCGTGAAACAGTGCATCGTGTGATTTATGATGAACTATGTAAAGGCATCATCAGCCCAGAATCTAAAACTGAGTATTTAACCATTATTGATGATCTAACTCAGCAAGGTGCTGAAGCCATTATTCTTGGTTGCACCGAAATAGCCTTGTTAGTTCAACAATCAGATACGTCTATTCCATTACTTGATAGTACAGCACTTCATTGCGCTATGGCGCTTGAGAATAGTTTAAATTAGGAGCACAACATGTCGAACCACCATTGCTTAAATTATGTTGAATTTGCTGCTAAAGATTTAGCCGCAACAAAGGCATTTTTTCATCAGGTTTTTAAATGGCAATTTACCGACTATGGCCCTGAATACACGGCCTTTAGCGCTGAATCAGCGGGCCTAGATGGCGGTTTTTATCAAGCCCCATTAACTAGCTTAACCAATAATGGCGGCGCGCTACTGGTGCTTTATTCAAATAATATTAAAGAAACTCAAGCACAGGTAGAAAAACACGGCGGCACAATTATTAAGCCCTTGTTTGATTTTCCTGGAGGCTGTCGTTTTCACTTCACAGAGCCAAGTGGTAATGAGTTAGCAGTTTGGTCAAAGCAAGCATAGATCATATTTTTACTAACTCATGAGTACTCAATCATTATTAGAACAAGTAAGTAAATGCGTGATCTGCGAGCCTCATTTAGCTCTTGGGGCGCGGCCCGTTATTCAATTTAATCCTCGAGCTCGTATTTTAATTGCCGGTCAAGCGCCGGGAATTAAAGTACATGAAAGTGGCAAACCGTTTAATGATGCAAGCGGGCAAAGGCTTCGCTCTTGGCTTGGTGTAACAAGCGATGAGTTTTACGATGAGCGCAATTTTGCTATCTTGCCGATGGGCTTTTGTTACCCGGGCAAAGGAAAATCAGGTGATTTACCGCCAAGAAAAGAGTGCGCGATTGCATGGCGTGAAAAGCTCTTAGCGAAACTAAATAATATTGAGCTCACCATTATCTTAGGTAAGTACGCGCAGGCATATCATTTACCCCACACTAAGCAGCTACCCTTAACTGAGTTAGTAAAATCGTGGCGTGAATATTGGCCAAATTACTTGCCACTTCCTCACCCTAGCCCTCGCAATAATATCTGGCTAAAGAAAAATCCGTGGTTTGAGCAACAAGTATTACCTGAGCTTAGTAGTAAAATACGTGCAATTTTAGCAAGGTAAAAAATGGAAAATAACTTTTTTGCTGAAAACGGCTACTACCATGTAAAGGGCCTTTACACAGAGAGTGAGCTTAGCAAGGTAAGGGCAATTCTCAATAAATTTCATCATCACTGGTTGCAAGAAAACCAATCTTTTTACCAATCCAGAGGGATTAATAGCTCAGGTTTGACTGGTGCTGCATGTTTAAGTGTTGAGGAAAAGTTTACTCTTTTTGAGTTTGTCAGCGCCAACACACTATTGAAACAAGTTAAGGGCATTGTTGCTGATCCTCAGTTTATGAATACTCAACTATTCTTTAACCCTTACAAACCTAAACAGGCAAATTATTGGCATCGCGATATGCAGTATCACTTAGAGCTTGATGCGCAAAAGGCCGCTCTTAGCGGCCCTGAAGTGTTACATTGCCGCGTTGCTTTTGAAGATGAGCCGGGAATAGAGCTAATACCAAGCAGCCATAAAAACTGGGATTCGGATGAAGAGTTAGCAGTTAGATTAGAACAACAGGGCGCTCGCAATAGTGACTCACTGACTCGCGGTAAAAGTGTGGCACTCAAAAAAGGTGACTTACTCATATTTTCGGCAAATATGATTCATCGGGGCTTGTACGGTATGAATCGTTTTGCCTTAGATATTTTGTACTTTGAACGTCACCCAAGCCTTAATGAGTTTGTACTTTGAACGTCACCCAAGCCTTAATGAGTTTGTACAAACTGGATTTTTACCAACTGCACAACAAAAACAGCATCTAAAAAACGCTATGGTATTCAAGTAAGCATAAAAAAAGCGGCTCACTCGCCGCTTTCTTTATTTGATAGTGCTGTTACTGCAACATTGCGAACAGTTCTTTTAACTGCGGCATATATTGCTTAACTAAGTTAACGTTACTTTCGCTAACATCTGCTGTTGCAGTACTTGCTTTAACACCTTCTAAAGCACCTGCCATTGAGCGAGTACCCGCATCAGATGATGATGCCGTAAGGCTTTGTAAACCACTCATTGCTTGGTTTACACGTTGCTTGTTCTCTTCTGACATACCCGCTTTAAGGTTTTCTAAATACGCCATTGATACCTCTGAGCCAACAGTAACTAACTGCTCTGGCGTGAAACCATATTGTTTGGTCAGGGCTGCAAATTCAGTGTAAAGCTCGTGTTCTTTAATATGGCCTAATGCATCCATTACAGACGAGCTGTCAACACCATCAGAGCTACCTAACATACTACCTAGATTCAAACTATCCAGCTCTGGTTGGTTTTGCGACCAGTTTACTACTGCAGGTAAGGCTTTAATATAACGCTGTAGCTGGTTTTCTGTAATATCTTCTGCAAAGCTAGAAAAACTTATAGCCAGTAGGCTTATTGAAATAAGTAGTGCTTTCATCATGATCTCCTTTCTCTCAAAATGGTCTGTAACCGGCATACATAGGCTAGGAATTATGTTTGACCAATTACAAATGTTACAATGTCTTTTTTACCACAGCTAAATGAACCTGATGTTAACTATTTCTAATACCGTTACAATTGATGAATGGGAACTCGACTTTAGTGCGATCCGCTCACAAGGCGCGGGCGGACAGAACGTCAACAAAGTGGCCACAGCTATTCACCTTCGCTTTGATATTAATCGTTCAAAGCTACCTGACTTTTACAAACAACGATTGCTTAATTTAAATGACTCTCGAATTACCAAAGAGGGCGTTATTGTCATTAAGTCGCAAAGTCATCGCACGCAAGAAATGAACAAAGAAGATGCGCTTAATCGTTTGAAAGAATTAATCATTAATGCAACACAAATACAAAAGAAACGAAGAGCAACAAAACCAAGTAAAAGTTCTCAGAGAAAGCGTATGGACTCTAAAACAAAAAGAGGACAAACAAAAGCATTAAGAAAAAATGTAAAATTCTAACTTTCACATCAGAAGATCGTGTCAAAAATAAGCAGAACTGTAAAGAAGTGTAACTTGTTAACAAAGTTAATTGATGGTTAATCCTGCCGCGTCTATAATAGTCATACAATCTCACCATTAATGAAGGAGCCGCGTATGGGCCAGAAATCACGCATTGTTGCCGCTGCAATGATAACGCTGTCAGCTTTGCCTATGTCGAGTTTTGCTGTAGATTCATGGCAAGCCGGAAACGCGTATCCGCAAGGTAGTGAAACCTGTTATAACGAAATTCTTTATAAAGCCAGATGGTGGGCAACCCCTGGAGAAGAGCCTGGCAGTTCACAATGGGGCGCTTGGGTTGCAGATGTCGCCTCAAAAACCTGTGTACAGAGTGTTGTAAAGAAACAAGACGATTTACTTAAGTCTTTACCCACAATTTTCGAACCAAATAACAATAAAAAAGGGAGTTCTGATTAACTCCCTTTTTTAATCTTTAATCAAACGTGTGATGCCTTGTCATTGCAAAGCGATTTAAGATGTGATGCATTATGTACACCGCACATAAGCTCAATAGTATGGCCACAGACACCGACGAAAAACGATACAGCGCGCTGTAAACCAAATCTTGCCCCGGCCCTAATGATTGGCCAAACAAAATACCAAATGTAGTGATAATACCAAAGCCAACACCCGGAATACCGCCACCAATTATGTGATAACGACTAAAGATAAAGGTCAAAATCCACAGAATTAACGCCGGAAATATCAAAATATCGGTATGGTTATACAAAAATAACTGTGCCACTAACGCTAAGTTACAACCAATTAGGGTGCCTATCGCGCGCTGCCATGCTGCCATACCTGCTGCTTTCCAGCACAATGAAAACAATATCAGTACCGAGGCCGCTTGAGCAGAGATAGAATCTTGTAAATCAAATACCTGAAATACAACAAATGATAAGGTCGCTACGGTTGAACAAAGTAAGACTTCATGGCGGACACTTTCTTTTGCTTTTTCTGGCATTACCCGACCTTGGCGCGGTGCAACATCAGGGAATAAACCATGCATTAGCATCGAAAACACCACAGTTACGACAACTGCAACTGCGTTACTAATGATCAGCGGATAAATACTGACACCACCGCCGGTGTAGGTCGAAAAATGTAATTGAATCGACAAACTCACCACGGTTGTAGCGCCAAATAAAAAATTAGCGCCACGGCTCATTTGATAAAACAAAAAGGCAAAAGCCATAAAGCTCATCATTGTCATTACAACAGGCAAGTGTGCAAACAACCCTTGTACAACCAATACGAATAGCGCACTGAACACCGCGCCTGCGTAAAACTGACGAATGATATGCATGTTAAGCACAGGCACTAAACCGAGCAGTAACATAGGGTAAACAGTGAAAAAGATGCCATTCGGCCAGTTCATCAATTTTGCCAGTGAAAACCCTAATGCTGAGCCCGTAGCAATGCGTAGCGCTTGGCGTAAGCCATTACCATCGAGTTGCAATACTGACATAACTCACCCAGCCTTAGTAAATAAAGTGCAGAACACTAATGAAGCGAATTTGCATGCTTGCAAACCAGCTACCGATGCTAGAGTCAGGCAAAAGTTGCACAGTTGCACGCGCACCACTTGGAAATTTAGCCAGCATCTGGTGTTCATCTAGTTGAATATGGATACGTTGACGCTGAGCATCACGTACCCAACGGTTGCTGCTTTCAGTGGCACTGAGTAAACCATTAGCGTTAAGCTGACCATCACTCACACCCGCTTCAAAACTAATAATTTTGCCAGTAAACACTTTGCCCGGTAGCGCATCAAAGCTGACTTTTGCAGTACTACCAATTTGCACGTGAACTAAAGACTTTTCGCGAAAATCAGCAACTAAATCAGCTTTATTAGCAACAATCGCCATTAACGGTTGGCCCTTATTAGCATAGGTACCCGGTGTTACCTGTAAGTTTGCTGTTTTACCGTCGGTATCGGCTGTCACTGTGGTGTACGACAGGTTTAGTTTCGCTTGTTCAAGCTGGTTTTGAGCATGACGAAGCGCTAAATTATCATCCCCCATTTTACCGCGCGCTAATTTAGCCTCGCTAAGCTGGGCTTCAATTGCAGCCACATTGGCTTTGCTTGATTGATAGTTCGCATTGATAGTTTCGTACTCTTGATCTGAAATAGAACGCTTTTTCAATAGCGACTCACCGCGTTCAAACAGCAACGTTTGCTCATGTAGCTTAGCTTGAGCAGCCGCTAACTGTGCTTCTATTGCCTTCACACTGCTATCTAAACGTTGGTTTTGTAGTTTTGCATCATCATATGCAAGTTCAGCTTGTTGCACGGCAAGCTCAAAAGGCTCATCGTTAATCTTAAACAAGGCTTGCTGTTTTTCGACGGCTTGATTATTAGTCACTAATACGTCGGTTACGCGACCACTTACCTGCGGGGTCACTTGCACAACCGGATGATACACACGGGCCTGCGGTGTAACAGGCATATACAAATCGGCAATTACAAAATATAAAAATAAAACAATAAAACCCGCTAAAGAGATTTTTACGTAACGGGCAAACTTTTGATCTGGTGTCATAACGTTACTTATCTCCTGAATAATGAAGGATACACTGACGGGCGTTTTGCTCCATCTGAATTAAGCCATGCGCCATGGTATCGAGTTGCTCAGTGGTTAAATCGGCATAAAGGTGCTCTTTCACATCGGCAATAATCACCTGCAATGTGTCTAACAATTGTAGACCTTGCTCAGTGAAGTACAGACGTTTACTGCGTTTATCTTCAGCGTCAGCTTTACGAGCAATAATCTCTTGTTGCTCAAGCTGCTTAATAGTGCGAGTTAGTGAAGGCATTTCAATGCCTAAGCTATTTGCCAACTCTTGTTGCGTACAACCTTGGTTTAGATGAAACAGGTGCATCATCGCAGTCCAGCGAGATTGGGTAAGCCCCAAAGGCTCAACCGCCAAAGTGACAGCATCGCGACATAAACGATGCACACGACCCATACTGCCGCATAATGTTAAATCAAGAGTTTCGTGAAAAGGGGGAGTGGAAGACATGATGCGCTCCATTTACTTAGCATGCTAACTATTTTAATGTAGTTAGCATGCTAAGTAAATATTACTGCAATTAATAAAATAGATAGCTGTGTTCGATAAAAGCGAACAACTGCAAAAGTTATCTGCTAGATAACACTATTTAGCAATTAACTCTTTGATATGGCTTTCATAGAGGTCTAATTTATCAGCAACAAATCCTGTATGTTGGAACCGTACTACGCCTTCTTTATCGATTAAAAAGCTGCTCGGCATCCCTTTAAGTTGGTATTGTCTGCCAATAACAGCATCTGGGTCGTAAATAATATTAAAGTTAACTGCAAACTCAGCTAAAAAAGCATCGGCATCACTGCGCTCAACATCAATGTTTACAGCAACTACTTTAAGGCCTTGCTGTTGATACTTGCTCTGCATGGCAATAAACCAAGGAAACGAGCGTCGACACGGGCTGCACCAAGACGCCCAGAAATCGAGTAACACGACTTGCCCTTTGTATTGATTTAATAGTTTAGACAACTGCTGCTGACTTGCAGCTAAAGGAGGGGGAGAAGGGGGCTCTGCCATAGCAGCAGAGCTCGTAATTAAAAGAAATGCAATTAAGGTGTATTTGATCATTGATAATTTAATAAATTCGCTGGTGAATATTGGTCAGTGAGCACCTTGGTATCCGCTGGCCAATCTTGATTACCCTTAGTATAAAACAAATGCTCGCTGAGTAACTGCAAATCAACATCGTAAGGGGTTAACTTATTTGCGAGTTTGTTGACGCGTTTGGCTAACTTTTGCTGGCTAGGCATAGTCTCGAAGCCAGCTAAAATAATGCGATTAGAGTTTTCATCGGTCACAACATTAACAAAGTCACCAAACACATCGAAGTAAGTTGCCGACTCATGCTGGTACAATTTACTCGATGAAAAAGTATTTGCAGCGACAATTCCGCCATCAGCCAAAACACTTTTGACTTCCGCAAAAAACTCCTTAGTGAGGAGGTGCTCAGGGATATAATCGCCGTTAAAGGCATCAAGAATAATCCAATCGTACTTTTGTTTTTTAAGTGCGGCACGTTTAATAAAAATACGGCCATCTTGCACCTTAGACGTTACGTTATTAGTTTCTACAAAGCTAAAATAATCACGGGCAACTTTTATTACCGCGGGGTCAATTTCGACATTTTCGATATGAGCGCTAGGGTAAAGCTCATGAATGGTATTAGAGAGTGAACCTCCCCCTAAACCTATGATCAGTACATTTTTAGGATCATCAATAAATAGTAAGCTTGCGAACGTCATTTTGGTGTAATTAAACACCAGCTTTTTAGGCTCACTCTTATACATACAACTTTGCGTACTTTTACGGGTTTTTTCGTTAAATTTTAAACACAGTAAATCGCCAGTCTTCTCAACTAAAATATTGCGATAAAGCGAGCGCTCTTTATGTATTACTTCTGCCAAGCTGCTAAAAGGCAGTGTCATGATCAAACAAAGCGTTAAGACTCTAAACATACAGTACGCTCCTTTGTTTTTATTTGACTAACAGCAATTGCAAGCAAACCAAGCGCGCCTAATACCGCTGCAAAGGTTTTAATGATGTCGTTAACATCAAACGCTAACACCATATAAAAAGAGGTAATAATCGTGCCAAGAGCGCTTCCTAGGGTGCTCACAAAATACAAACCACCGGCAACCTGACCACTTTTTTCATGATCGGTAACCAATAATCGCACTGAGTAAGGTGAGATCATGCCGAGTATTGTTGTAGGGATAAAAAACAACGCTGTTGACGCCAGCAACGAGCCGTAACGACTGTCTTCAATATGGGTGAAAATAAAGGTCATAATTGGCTCAGCAAACAATACTATTGGCACCACCATAATGCTTGCTACAAAGAAAATGAGACCATATTTAGTTAACGAAGGATTGCGGGTTGAGAGCTTACCGCCAAGTAAATAGCCGAAAGATAAGCTCAACATAAATACAGTGATAATACTGCCCCATATATGCACACTGCTACCAAAGTACGGCGCTAAAATTCGACCGCCTAAAAGCTCAACTCCCATAATACAAAAGCCGCTACTAAAGGCTAAAAAGTAGATAAGCGCATTGATTTTATTCATTAAACACCCGCTGATTTTGTTGTTATTTTACCCATCTTAACCTGATGCAGATAAGGATGCCATGACTGTTTTTTAAGCTGTAAAGGCCGTTGACAAAATATAGTCTTTTAAAAATAAATAATTAAAAAGGCTAGGTTAAAGTACATGTGCTCTGGTATTTTAATGGGAACAAAATAAGCAAGGAAAAATGCAATGGATCAGCAAGTAACGAAGATCAATATCGACAACCCAACAACTTTATTTGGCCTCAAAGTTCGCACCAGCAATATGAAAGAAATGAGTGGGGAAGGTGCCAAAATCGCTGGCTTATGGCAGCAATTTTACACAGACATAGCGCCAAATTTAACGCCATCTAGCCAAGTTTATGGCGTGTATACTCATTATGAATCTGATGTCACAGGAGAGTTTGATGTATTTGCGTGTACTGACATGCAAGTCACGTCATCAGAGGTAGAAAAAACTACACTTTCTACAGGTAACTATCTTCACTTTAGCGGCAAAGGTGCAATGCCACAAACCGTTATCGATGTTTGGGGCCAAGTTTGGCAGTACTTTAGTAATGAACAGTGCCCGCATATTCGAGCATATAAAACTGACTATGAGTTTTATAAAAGCAGTGAAGAAGTTGAAGTATTCATTTCGGTTGAATAACGCCAAACCCTATTTTTAGTGTAAAGCCCCATTACAGATAAAGCCGCTTATTGCGGCTTTGTTGTGTTTATTAATTGGCGTATCTCAGCGCTAATTGCTCTGCTTTAGCATAGGCATTAGTCAAAGAGCGTTGGTGTCTTTGGTCATTAAATTCTTGATACTCACAGGCTATTTCATCAATATGCTGCACACCTAAATACTTACTCAAGGTTTTAATGTGCGGCACTAAATGGCTCATACTCTCGCGAATACCACCTGCCTCAAAGCCAAACTCACCCGTTGAGGTTATAACCAGCAAACGTTTACCAGTTAACAAGGGTTGCAAAGGGAAATCCCCCCGCTGCAAGTCAAAATCAAACGTTTTATTGATCCTAACGATTTGATCAAACCATGCTTTTAATTGTGCAGGCATGCCATAGTTATACATAGGCGTTGATATCACGATGGTATCAGCCTTAACCAACTCATTTATCAATTCATCTGATTCGGCCAGTACTTCTCTTTGCTCAAGTGTTAACTTGTTGGCTGGCGTAAACACAGCACCAATCCAAGATTGATTAATAAATGAAGGTGGATTCATTCCAACATCACGATAAATATACTCAGCTATAGCATTATTTTGCTGTAAGTGATTTACAAATTGCTTAGCAATATTTTTAGAGATTGAATCGTGGTTAGGGTTTGCATTTTTAGCCGAACGTACACTAGCATCAATGTGTAATAGAGTGGTCATAAGTAAATACCTCATTAGTTAATGTGTTGGTATCATCAATAAATGAAGGCTATTTAACAAACGAGTTATCATTCACTATAAGTAAGTTATACTCATCTATAAATTTAGATGGGTTCAACTATGCATATATCATTACAAGCTTTAAAAGCCTTTGAATCAGCTGCGCGATTAGGTAGCTTTAAAGCAGCCGCCGCTGAGCTTGCGATTACGCCTACAGCGGTATCGCACCACATTGCTAACCTAGAAAGCCGCTTGAATACTGATTTATTTCATCGCGAGGTGAGAAAGATTACCTTAACTCCATCAGGCGAGTACCTGAGTCAAAACACAACTAGCGGCTTTAAGCTTATTTTTGCGGCAATTGAACAATTGAGCCAAGCACATAACCAAGTACGCATCACCACAACATCATCTCTAGCAGCCCTAAGATTAATACCCGCTTTAGATGAGCTAAATAGCGAAAAACCACATTTACAGCTCGATATATCAACTAGTGAAACTTTAGATAAGAAACTGCATACCTTGCCTGTTCGGCTAGGAAATAGCGAGGAAGTAAACAAAGCAGATATTATCAAATATGAGCGCTTTGATATGTATGCGGTAAACGCACAACAAAGCGCTCCTTGGCTTGATAAACAGGTTAATTTATACACCAGCCAATGGAAAAATAATGCCCTACCAGCCCCACCACTAACGCAGTGGCTCAAAAAAAATAACCTAAGTGATTCATGTTTCAAGGTAAAAACATTCGATCAAGAACTGTTTGGTATAAATCAGGTGCTCGCTAATAAAGGTGTGGTGTTTTGCTCAAACACCTTAGTACAACCATACCTAGATGCAGGGTTACTAACATCGTTTAATAGCCAAGATGTTGAATCAAAACTGTGTTACTACATTCCTGAAAAATCTCGCTTTGAAACAGCAACACATAACGTTGTGATTGAATGGCTTGAGCGGTTACTGAATTAATGATGTACAAATAACCATCATTTAAGTTACTGTGGATTAGTAACTTTTAATCACCAATAAGGATGTTGTTGTGTATAAATTACTACTCTTTGTCAGCCTATTTCTCGCTGTTTTTTCTACCAGCGCAGCGAAAATTATCGATGATGAACATGTCACAAAAGAAACAGACTGCTTCACAGGCATCTTTGCTGACTATGATTCGTGGCACCAATTTATTGCGCAAAAGAATAAACGCAAAGCTAAAAACGAAGAAGCATACTTAAAGCGTATTAAAGCCTTTGAAGAAACCTTTCCACAAGATATGTTCGATAACTTTAAAGCTAATTTAACCTGCCATAATTTTAAATATCAGGTCGATAATGTTGAGGTGCTTGGTTATATCATCAAACCTAAAGTCATCAAGAATAAGCTTCCAGTATTAATTTATAACCGCGGCGGTAACGGTAATTTTGGCAGTGTTTATTTTGCTGCAATGATGCGCAATTTATTTCCTTTAGCAGAGCAAGGCTTTGTGGTTATCGGCAGCCAATACCGCGGTACATCAACTAAAAATGATGATTTAGATGAGTTTGGTGGCAAAGACGTTAACGACGTACTTGCGCTTATTGATTTTATTCCGCACATAGCAAGTGCAGATGAAAACCGTATTGGTATGTTAGGAGTAAGTAGAGGCGGCATGCAAACCCACCTTGCAATGCAACACACAAACAAGGTTAAAGCTATTGCAACCATTGCGGGAGCGACCGATTTAGTCAAAGAGCTTACGTTTAGACCTAACATGGAAAAAAACGTGTATGTGCGTCGTATTCCCAATTATAAAGAGAACAAACAAGCAGAGCTTGAAGCACGCTCTGTTATGAACTGGGTTGATAAATTATCGCCTAAAGTGCCCATATTACTTATTCATGGCAGTGACGATAAACGAGTATCGGTCGAGAACTCAATTCAATTTGCCAAAGCGCTAGATAAGCATCAAATACCCCATAAACTCGTGGTGTATGACGGTGACAATCACTTTTTAATGAACAATAAAAAGCAACTAGAAACAGAGCTAATTAATTGGTTTAACACCTATTTGTAACTTTGTTTTAAAAATAAGAAGGGCCAAATAAGGCCCTTTTCATTACACACTTCGCTCGATAATCCAATAGCTCGCAGCCGCCATTACCAGCACTGATCATGTAATTCGAACTTTTGATAGCTTTCATCGAATCGCTTTATTTGTGTAACGGGGGTTTACAGTTTGCATAAAAAAACCGCAGCTTAATGTCTAAGCTGCGGTATTTTTTAATAAAGCATATTTACTTGTTAAGTAAATGCTTTTCGAAGAAGTTAGCCATCATAGTGTGATAGTGCAGGGTAGTGCCTTTACCTTCTCGTAGGCTGTGAGAACGGTTCGGGTAAGAGAAAAACTCGAACTGTTTATTGTGCTTAACTAATTCGTTAATTAAACGCTCTGAACCTTGGTAGTGAACGTTATCATCTCCTGTACCATGGATCAGTAGCAACTTACCTTGCAGGTCTTTTGCAAAGGTGATCGGAGACGTATTGTCGTAACTTTCAGGATCGGTATTTGGGTTACCTGCATAACGCTCTTGGTAGATAGTATCGTACAAGCGAATATCTGGCACTGGGGCTGAGGCAATCCCAACTTTATATTTATCGCCATGGCGGAATAACAAATTAAGCGTTGAACTACCACCACCTGAGTGACCCCATACACCAACACGGTCGGTATCAATGACATCCCAACGTTTTGCCATTGCATCAAGGGCGTCAACTTGGTCACGCACAGTAATAGAGCCTATTTTTTTATAGATAGATTTACGCCAATCTCTGCCCTTTGGTGCGCGCGTACCGCGGTTATCAACTGAAGCAACAATAAAGCCTTGCTGAGTTAGATACGACTTGTATAAGTAACTGTTACCTTCCCAACGATCTTGTACTGTTGAGCCCCATGGCTCACCATAAACATAGAAAACGATTGGGTATTTTTTACTTTTATCCATATTCGCTGGGAACATGATGTAGCCATCAAGCTCAACACCATCGCGCGCATTAACCGTAAAGAACTCGTGAGTCGGTAATTGCTCAGTCGCTAATTTCTCTTTTAATGCTTTGTTCTCAACTAAGGTTTTCACATTGCTGTGATCGCTTACTTTGATGATCTCTTTCATTGGTGGCGTGCCAAACTTAGAGAAGGTATGCATTGCCCAAGAGGTATCTTTAGACATGTAATAGCTGTTTGAACCATCAAATGACTCAGGCGTTACGCGCACCGGTTTAGAGCTGCCATCAAGCGAGGTACGGAATAAATAACGCTGACCAGGATCATCCGGTGATGCAGTAAAGTACATAACGTTTTTATCTTCGTTGAGCGCTAGCATATCAATGATGTCGTACTCGCCCGGTGTTAAATCAACAACCGTTTTGCCATCGCGAGATACACGGTATAAATGGCGCCAACCATCACGCTCACTGTGCCAAATAAAGAACTTACCGTCTTTTGACCAATTTGCTTTATAAAACCACTCAATAAAGGCATCGTCTTTATCTTCAAGAATTTTAGTCAGCTGCTGTTTTTGCCAGTCGAATAACCAAACCTTGTTGTGGCTTTGCGGACGGTTAAGATCTTGGATCATCAAAGATTCACCAGTGCCTGCCCAGCTAATACGTGGAATATAACGATCGCGATTATCACCACCTAGTTCAGCCCAACGGGTTTTCTTGTCATTAAGACTAACCACACCCACTTTAACCGCTGAGTTCATCTCGCCGGCTTTTGGATACGGAAACTCTTTAAGGGTAGGGTAGAGATCATCGGTGTTATTGATCATGGTGAAGTATTTCACGCCACTGGTATCAAGCTGCCAATAGGCAATTGATTTGTTGTCTGGACTCCAGCGGAAACCATCACGAATGGTAAATTCTTCTTCGTATACCCAGTCAAAATTACCATTAACAATGGTGTCGTTACCGTCAGTGGTTAAAGCAGTCACAGCCTTGCTACCCACTTTTTCCATGTAGATATTGTTATCACGCACGTAAGCTACTTTTGAGCTATCTGGTGAGAACTTAGCAAACATCAGCTTTTTCGCTTCGATGTTTTCGCCACCTAACTGATACAGCGAATCAGTTTCGAGGTTTAATAGCCAAAAATCACCACGGCTACGTGAGCGCCACACTTGCTCGCCATTGGTAAAAACCATCAGCCATTTACCATCTTTAGACCATTGATAGCTTTCAACGGTGAGTGGCTCTTTCTCACCTTTTGGAATTAATTTTTCGTAGCTAACCAGTACCTTACGACCCGTCCCATCAGCGTTATAAAACACAATATCATTGCCTTTTACGCCGTGCTCGTCGTCTTTAGCTTTATCGTCTTGGCTGTTTTTATCGCTTTCGCGCTCTTCAAGTACCGTATAACCAGTACCATCATCGAGCCACGTAAAATAGGTGCTACGCTCAGCTTTAAAGTCTTTTTCTTTATAAATTTGTTCAAGCGAGAGCGAATTAGCCGTTGCGTTCACTGTTGCTGATGGCGTGCTAGCTTGCTCTGTACTTGAGCATGCCTGCAAACCTAAACCCGCAACCACAGCAAACGCAAGGGTTGATGTTTTTATCAAGTTCATTTTGTTGTTCCTAGGTTTTAACTTACCTAGCGTACCAAAATAAACTTATAAAATCTGAGCTTTTATCGTGTTATCAGGGGGGTTGAACTTAAACTCAATCGTCCCACAAGAACATACTGGCTTGCTTGTTGGCAATACGTAGTTCGTAGATATCACTACAAGGGCGCATCGCCGCACCATAGCAAACATGTAACGGCAATAAGTGCTCTTCACGAGGGTGACTAAAACGCGCCGCAGGGGCCATTTGCCACTCTAATAACTTAGCTTGTCGCTGCTGCTCACTCAGCTCAGTATTGCCACATACATCGACTAACCATTGCTCAAAAGCGATATTTTGCGCTTTAATTTCAGCGGTTTCAGGGGTGAAAAATGCGCGCATATTATGAAAAGTAAAGCCAGAACCAATGATCAATAAATTATCGTAATCAAGCTGCTGTAAAGCCTCACCTATCGCTAGGTGTAAGCTTGGCTCAAGGCTTGGATGTAACGACAATTGCACACAAGGTATATCTGCTTCTGGATACATAATCTTCAAAGGCACATACATACCGTGATCAAAGCCACGAGATGGGTTTAATGTGCTATCAATATTAGCCTTTGCCAATGCCTGATGTACTTTTTCGGCAAGGGCTGGTTCACCTGGGCTTGGGTACTCAATACTGTAAGCAGGCTCAGGAAAACCATAGTAATCATAAATTAGCTCAGGAGCAGCGCTCGAAGTGATGCTAATTGGGTTCGCTTCCCAGTGCGCACTCACCATCAAAATAGCTGACGGCTTTTGAATTTTTGCAGCAATAGACTGCAAACAAGTGACCATATCGGCATGACTTGGATCGCCAAGTAAAGGCATAGGACCGCCGCCATGAGAAACAAAGAAAACGCGTGGCTTTTGCATAAATGTGCTCCTTAAATACACTTTTCACTATAGTGCACGCACAAAGATATAAAAACTAGCCAGAAAAACGCACAACTAGAGTGTGAATTTACACATTATTAGTTTGTAAATACTAACTTATACCAATTCGCTTAATAAAGTGGTCTATTTTGAGGCAATAAAACCTCGTTGATAACAAGGCAAAAATTTCGTTATTTAGTTGTTCTAAATCAGAAATTTTTAACGCAGGTAGCGACAGGTTTAATCCCTCAAAATGATTAAGTATTATTGCGGATTGGTATTAGACCCCAAGCTACGTTCATGGCGGGCACTTGCCCTTTTAAGCCACCTTCGAGAGGCTCTTTGCACAGTAATGTTAGTTGATAAAAAGCATCGTAGTGCTGATGTAGCTCATCGGCTACCACACTAAACGGCGGACCCGAAAACTCATTTTGCTGATACTCAAAGACCACCACTAATTGTTTTGCTCTATTGGTTAACTCTAGTAAATGTTGGGTATATCGAATTCGTACTGGCTTTGGTAGCGCAACTAAAGCGGCACGGTCATAAACTGCGTTGATAGTGCCAAGATCAGCTGCAGTAAGTGCAAAAATATCACCCACCCAAACGGTTAGATTTGCGCCTTGGTAACATAATAGTTCGCCGTGTTGGCTAATTTCGGGTTCTAGCTTTAACTCATCAAATAACTGCTTAATGGCAATCTCACTCAGTTCAGCCCCGACAACACGCATACCTTGCCCAAGTAAATAATGAATGTCGTGAGTTTTTCCGCACAGTGGTACAAAAACAGTATCGCCTTGCTGCAAATTCAAGTTAGTAAAATACTGATCTAGATAACGGTTAACGTCTCCTTCATGAAAACCAATTTCGTTATTTTCCCAACGTTGATGCCAATGCTTTGCGTCCATTACATACTCCTAAATAAATTGAATGAATTGAGCTGATAAATATATTCCGACACCAAAAAGTAGGTGAGTTACAGCACTTTTTAAGCGGGCTTGAAGTGGGTTTGCTGTTTTCGTAGCCATTATCCCCATCCCTAAAGCGGGCTGCATAACAAAAAATGGCATAGATACGCTAGCTAATCCAAATATAGATGCAGCGATTAAGGTGGGCTGTTCAAGCCAAGCAATACCGACCAATAATATAAAAAGAAACGAAAATAAAACACCAATAAAGTAGTGTAAACACCAGCCAAACACGCACTCAAACTGCTTAACTGGACTAGTTGCTATATTCAGGTGCTTAAACTTTCCATCTAATAAAGCCAAGCCCCAACGGCCAACTAAACAAAAGTTTAATGACGGTATCTTAAACACTTTAGCCAGCATAAAAGCATAAAGATCAATGAACAAAGTCGCCGCTATGCCTACAAAAGTTATCACATAAATATCATTAACACTCATAATTAGATGCTCTTAAATGATTTAATAAAAGACATGATATCTAATTGCAAAAATGCTAAAAATAGCAAGATAAGCAAACTATGATTGCATAAATGAGAACATGATTGACGATATTGCTCTATTCATACAGATTGCTAAACAAGGCGGCCTAAGTAATGCGGCTGAGAGCTTGTCGTTGCCTACCGCAACTGTATCGAGACGCTTGCAACGACTTGAGCAACGCCTAGGCGAGCAGCTTTTAAATCGCTCAGCAAGGCAATGCACGTTAACACAAGCAGGAGAGGTATATTTTCAAAGTTATGTTGAATTAATTGAGCAGTTTGAACAAACTCACCGCCAGCTTAATGATCAAAAAGCACAATTATCAGGAAAGCTTAAAGTTTTAGCACCTCTGAATATTAGTCATGGTTTCTTAAAGCCGATGTGGCTCGCATTTACTAAACAGTACCCTGATATTCAACTTGAGTTATTGCTTAATAATCAACTTGAAGATCTCAGAAAAAGCCAAGCTGATATAGCAATAAGAGTCGGGCCGCAGGCTGATTCTATGCTCCATCAAAAAAAGTTAGGCAGTGCTGATACATTATTTGTAAGCACTAAAGCATACCTTAATTCGGCACCTGCCATAGAAGAGCCTGCAGATTTAAAACAGCATAGGTTAATTGGTACCACGTTGAGAAATAAATGGCAGCTAACTAATACACAAACAAATGCAACTCATACTCACATGTGCCGCTTTGCTAGTACTTTTAACGATACTGGATTTGTAAAATACTTAGTTTGTGATGAGCAAGGTATCGCTTTGTTACCTCGGTTTGAGGTTATCGATGAATTAAAATCTCAGCAGCTAGTTCAGGTACTGCCACACTGGCGAGGAGAAAACCGCGACATTTATGCCATCTGGCCAAGCGCACGTTTACTGAGTAAAAAGGCTGCCTGCTTAAAACAGTTTATAACTGACTACATGGCTGAGAAATTATAACGTCTGCCATTTATATTCCATCTGTTTGGCGGTCAGTAGGGCGTGTTCGTAACTAATAAATTCAGCGAGTAACGCTAGGCTCATATCAATGCCTGCAGAAATTCCCCCAGAGCTGGTAAACTTACCGTCGGTGACCCAACGAGTATCTGAAATCACATTGAGCTTAGAAAACGTAGCAGCCAGCTCAGGTTGATCTTGCCAATGAGTCGTGACATTTTTACCGTTCAAAAGCCCTGTTTTGGCAAGCAAAAACGCCCCCGTACAAACACTCGCAACACGCTTGGTGTTAGTAGCTGTGTGTTTTAACCAAGTAATAACCTCTGCTTTTTCTAGCTCTCGTGTATGGTCGCCACCAACCACAACAAGGAGATCAAGCGAAGGGCAGTCAGCAAAGCTGTAATGGGGGTTTACACTATAACCACCGCGGGCAAGTACAGGACTATCACTTTCGGCAATTAAACTCACTTGCCAATCATTATTCGCTAGGCGCTTAGCAGTACTAAACACCTCAAACGGACCTGAGAAATCGAGTACTTCGGCATCATCATAGATGTAAATTCCAATATTCATACAATTGTTCCTATTATGTGGATTTATTTCTCAAGTAAAAAAACGTACTATGCCATTTTTGCAGTTCGTTAATGACATATTATTAAATTGCGCACTGTATACAAACAAAACTTCAAGGCATTGTTAATGCGTTTTTTATTTTTATTGAGCGTGCTGCTGGTTGGTTGTAAAACAACACAGCAAAGCGTTGCTGAAATTAGTGAAGTATCGCCGGGCACTATTTATTTTCAGGGCGAAACATCAAAGCAAAATGTTGAAAAGTTCGAACAGTTATTAGTAAGTAGCGATCAACAAATCAACACCTTGGTTATTAATAGCCAAGGTGGTGATGTGATGGCGGGTTTACATTTAGGTGGCTTAGTTCATGAATATCAACTCGATGTTGTGGTACACGAGCTTTGTGCATCGTCTTGTGCCAACTATGTACTTACCGCAAGCCCACATGTCCTCGTTGAAGAGCAAGCCGTTATCGGCTGGCATGGGGGCTCATTACAGCCATTATACGTGCCCATGGAGCAACCGCCTGAGGTCGCTAGCTATATAGCAAAATGGCAAGCCGCAGAGCGACAATTCTTCGATATCATTAATGTTGAACAGGCGGTTACTATCATAGGTATGATGCCTGGTATTACAGAGAAACGTGATTCTGCTATTTATAGTTACGACGCCCAAACCCTGAAGCGTTTAGGGTTACATATTGAGTTTGCTGGTGCGCAAACAGGGAAGTCAGCAAGTGGCGAAAAAATCGCGCAGATATTCGAACTTGAAGAGTCTGTACTTAACCACTTTTTAATGCTCAACGATATCGTTTCAGCCGAACTTATTAACTAATAAAAAGCCAACATGACGTTGGCTTTTTTGTATCGCATTTAATCTAACTCTAATTGGGCTTTTTCAACAGTTTCCGCGGGTAACTCTTTTTGAACAGAAACCCCCAACTCTTTGAACTCAGAGGCCTGCTTAATCAAGTTTCCTTTACCGCGGTACAGCTGAGAAAACGCTTTATCATAGCTTTCTTTGGCGCGGTCTAACTGCTTACCAACCCCTTCCATACTGGTTAGGAAACCATTGAGCTTGTTGTAAAAACGCTCAGCACGGGCGGCAAGCTCTTTTGAGTGTTTAGTTTGCTCTTCAAAACGCCACAATTGTTTTACGATGTTCAAGCTAGTCAATAAGGTCGTTGGAGTTGCAACTAAGATATTTTTTTCGATTGCTTGCTGATAAATATCACCCTGGTACTTAAGCGCTTCAACAAATGCAGACTCTATGGGTACAAACATGATCACCACTTCGGGGGAGTTAATACCTGGTAGTCTGTCGTAGGCTTTGCTTGCTAACTCGTTTATACGTGATTGCACCGCCGTGACATGCTCTTTAAGCGCTTGCTGCGCTTCAAGCTCTGTATCGGCATTTACATAGCGTGTATACGCGTTTAAAGAGGTTTTCGCATCGATAACTAAATGACGTTGCTGAGGTAAATACACCACAACATCTGGGCGTAGACGGCCATCTTCTGTGTTAAACGATACTTCTCGCTGATAATCTACTCCAGCACGCAGCCCTGCGCTGTCTAGTACATTTTCAAGCATTAACTCCCCCCAATTACCTTGGGTTTTCTTTTGCCCTTGTAATGCGGTGCTCAGCCTATCAGCTTGTTCGGTGATAGCTTGGCTTTTAGCCTGTAAATGCAACAACTCAGTTTTTAGTGCTGCACGCTGCTTTAGATCTTCAACGTGGATCAATTCCATCTTATCGCGAAAGCCTTTTAGCTCTCCCTGAACCGGTTTTAAAAGTTGCTCAATACTTTCTTGGTTTAAGGTTTTAAAACGTTGCGATTTTTCTTCAAGGATTTGATTAGCGAGGTTTTCAAACTCTTTTTTGAGTTGCTCTTTGCTTTCTTTGATATGACTAAGCTGCTCTTTAAAATGCAGTTCTTTTTGTTCTATAGTGCTTCTTAAGGTACTTAAATCAACATCGCGCTGATTAAGTGCAGCTTTAGTATCAGCAAGCTCAGCTTCAACTTGACGCCAAAACTGGTTGTATTGTTGTGCTTGCTTTTCTTGTTCAACAAAGCGGGTTTTAAAGTGTTGAGACTCATCACGTTGTTCAGCGTAATCTTGCTGTAACTGCGAAAGCGTAAGTTGGCTTTGTTCAAGTTGCAGCTGCTTTTGTTCTAAATGATTTTGCTGGATTTGCTGACTATTTTGCAGTTCGGTTAATTCATTTTTTAAGCGACTTTTTTGTAAGGCAAAAATAACACCACTTGCAACAGCACCTACAGCAGCACCAAGCACACCACTTTGCCAATTAATCTGTGCAATCAGCTCTGTAATCATAACGAAAACTCAATAACTTAAAGACACATCATCATAACGAATTAGTGCTCAGCAGAGTAGGGGGTTTAGGCATAAAAAAAGCCAGCTCAAAGTGAGCTGGCTCTAACATTACTAAAATTTAGTAACCAAATGGGAAATCAACATAATGCTTATGTAAACTGCAATTTAACAACAAGCATAATAATAGACGCCCCAAAATTTGATTAGTTCAAAAAAACTTTAAAAAAATTTAATTTTTTATCAGAGCAAGCATTTGCTCTTCATCAAATTGAGTGAAACTCATTGATTTTTCGGTAAATAATGCATCAACAAGGGCTTGCTTATGCTGCTGCATTTTAAATACTTTTTGTTCAATTGAGTTGGCCATAATTAATTTATAAACAAAAACAGGGTTAGTTTGGCCAATACGGTAGGCACGATCTGTCGCTTGTTTCTCAACAGCAGGGTTCCACCAAGGATCAAAATGAATCACAGTATCAGCTTGAGTTAGGTTTAGCCCTGTACCACCGGCTTTAAGGCTAATTAAGAATACGGATGTATCACCTTGAGTAAACTCTTCGATAACACGGTCGCGGTGTCTTGTTTGCCCGGTAAGCATACTAAAACTGATGCCTAATTCATTTAATCGCTCTGCTATGACATCAAGTGCCATGGTGAATTGACTGAATATAATCACCTTACGACCTTCGCTAAGCATGATAGGCAAATGCTTAGATAACCATTCAAGTTTAGCGCTGCCAGCCTGTGAACTAGGGTCGATCAATTTTGGATGACAGCAGATTTGTCTGAGCTTTAATAATGCATCTAAAAAGGCTAGCTTACTTTTTTGCACACCTTGCTGTGCAAATAGGTCAACTAATTTCTGCTCTAAAGATTCAGTTATACCGGTGTAAATTTCCTTTTGTTTGCTCTCAAATTCAAACTCTTTAACTAGCTCTGTCTTCTCTGGGAGCTCTTGTGTTACCTGTGCTTTAGTGCGACGCAAGATAAATGGCATAATCAACGACTTAAGTTCATCAGCTCGGGCAACGTCGTTATCACGCTCAATAGGCGTTTGAAAATAGCTCTTAAAATGTGCTTGCGAACCAAGTAAAGAAGGCATTGCAAAGTCGAGCAAAGATTTAAGCTCAAATAAGTTATTTTCGATAGGCGTGCCGCTTAAGCAGAGCTTAAAGTCTGCATTAAGGCGCTTAACCAAGCGTGAAACCTGCGCAGCGTCGTTTTTAATATATTGCGCTTCATCAAGAATGATGTTTTCAAAATATAGTGGCGAATAAAAGGCAATGTCACGCTTCAACAGTGGGTAAGTTGTTAAAATACAATCTGCTTGCGACAACTGTTGTAATTGGTCGCTGCGCGCAGCACCGAAGACGGTGGTAATTTTTAAGTTACTCGCAAATTTATTAATTTCACTTTGCCAGTTACCAACCAAGCTGGTTGGGCAAACAATTAACGTGGGGCCTGCTTGTGGTGATTGCTTGGCATTAGCTAAAAAGGCAATAACTTGTAGGGTTTTACCTAGCCCCATGTCATCAGCCAAAATACCACCAAGCTGGTGACGTTTTAAAAAGTTAAGCCAATCAACACCGTGTTGTTGATACTCACGCAATTGCACCCCCTGGTTTAAGCCTTGAATATCGGACTTTTTAATAAGCTGTTGTGAGCTATTTAATTCAGATAGATAAGCATCTAGAGCATCGTCAACAATATTAACCTTAATTGCTTTTTGCTCGATGAGCTTAGGCAAAAACGACAAAGGCATTAAGATTTCGTCACGGGTTTTAATATGCTCAAAACGTTCACGATAATCATTAAGCTGCATCATCGCGGCCTTTTCAACCACAGCAAAGCGTTTTCCTACAGTAAAGTAATAAAAGCGCTCACTTTGTCGATTAAGCGATTGATAAGTATTGTTATCAGTGACAAACAACTGTTGAGTTTTAACACCAGAGATCACGATTTTACTAACTATCTGATGACCTTTACCACGCTCAACTTGCAGTGAAAGTTGTTTAAGGACTTTGCCGACTGCTAACTCATCATTAATTTTCCAACCGCGTTTTAATAAGTTTGGAATTATTTCAAACTTTAACCAATGCTCATGAATAACTGATTGTTTATTAAAGATAAACTCAGTTTGTAAAGCCCCTTTACATAATTCAAAGCCAAGGTTAGTTAACTCATTTACAACGGTGTTTTCTAATGACTGGTTTAATATATCAGCTGGCGCCTGGCTTAAATCATACAAAGAGTTTTGATAATTAAACTGCAATCCTAAGCGGATTGTGCCCTCGTCATTATTAATACTGATGACAGGGAATACAGTTCGAGCTAGGCTTTTTTTGCTTTCCTTAAATGCATGAGGGATCACACCTTCACCAAAATTATCATTGAGCTGTTGATAAACGCGGTCAAAGTTCTCTGTGTGAATAGCAGGCATATTGGCAAGTAACGCTATTTCATCAGCCGTTAACGGAGTACGAATTCGGCCTACTTTTAGCTTTTCAGGGTCAAGGTAAGTAGGGGGGGTTGTTTTTAACAATAACCAATTATCTTGGCCAGCAAGCGTCATGCTCAATGACGTTAAATCTTTGTTTTGTTTCCAATCAAACTCTAACGCTTGCATACTGTCAGCTTTAATTGCTTGGCGCGAACGGCCTAAAAACAAACGCTGGGTGGCAATTAATTGCTGTAGTGCTGCAAAGCCCCATTGACCTTTAAGCTCTAGTTTACCAAGGGCATTTTGAGAACGGATCCAGCTATATAACCGAAAATCCGATTCTAATAAATCAGTAGGGGTTACAAAACTATTTAATTGCTGCTCGGTAAGGTTACGACCAAGAGTATAGTTATGCTCAGCGTCATAATTAGCTATTTTAGGAGTAAGGGTTACAACAGATTTCTCTACATCAAGAACAAATAATAAAACCTGTTTGGCATTGTCATTAGCAACTTGCTTAAGGGTTTTTAGCTCACTAAACCAATCGTTAATAATGTAGTCTTCACCGTAGTCACCTGAATGTTCAATTTTGAGTTTTAGGAGCACAGCTGCAATATGACGGCATTTAGTTTTAGAGCCACAAGTACAATGCGAATCGACCGAAAAACCACTTGGTAATTTACTGATCTCAATATGCTGAGTAAAGGTATTTCCTTCGTTACCAAACATAGATGCATCAATAACGCTAAAATCACTGTTATGTTCTAACCAGTTGATTTGGCCGTTCTGGTGATACTCTTTTGCTTTACTTAACACATGCGGCTTAAATAGCTGTTTGATGAAGCGCTCAGACAGAGGAAACTGAGTTTCTTGCTCTTGTTTGATTTCTTCAAAGATAGCTAATAAGTCATTTTTGGATAAGTTAGCAGACATAACGCTTTTGGCAGTAAAAACAAAAAATAATTCTGCCAGTATATGATCTATCGGCCCAGAGCTAAAGCACTATTGAGCAATATTGGACTGGTTGGAGCTGATAACTTAGTAAAAACCTGCTTTAAAATAAAATCAAAGCTGAAAACTGACATGCTGAGCATTTAACAAACAACAATCGCACAAGATACAAACAGGTTAATAACAAGGCAGGGGCTTTACAGATCAATTTTTTACTAAGCAATCTAATTATGAAACGAAAAGCCCTGTAAAGGGGTTATTAGTTGGTAAAAAACTGATCTGAGAGTGTAATAAGTACCAATTTCACTGGTAATAGATCACTATTTTACTAACAAAAGGAAGGGGGGAGATCACGCTTTTACTAACAGTAAAAGCGTGAGAGATCATTCTTTTACTAACTAATTAAAGCTATTTAATAGCTTAGTTAGCTGCTCTAAGCGTTTGTCTGTCATCACTTTATTATCGATTTTCACAGATAAATCACCGCTTTTGATGTTACGTTGTACGCTGACAAACTCACTATCAATAAGGGCTTCGCGACGGCTTGGCGCTGCAGGCTCAGCAGTTAATAGCTTGGTAATTGCAAGAGCACGTTTATCATCACTGCTAATTTGCGCTATTTCGCTATCACTACTTACGTCATTGACAAGCTTGGTAAACAGCTGCTCATCACGCTCTTTGGCACTAATAAGCTTTTTAGCGACTTCACGGCCAACATGATTCGCTGTTGGGTAAAGACTTAAAACCTCAGAAGGTAGGTTCTCATACGCTTTGATAGCATCAGCAATAGCAGTGTGTGATACACCCTCAATTGCCGCAATTTCACGATAAGAACCTTTTTTACCCTCAGCAATAAGCTCATCACGGGTCTGTTGATATGCTTGACCTAGCTCCCATAGACTTGGGGCAATGTATTGATCTGATGATACAGCAAGAATTTTAGCATCTTGATCTGTGAAATCTTCAGAGCTTAAAACTAAGTAATCAGAGTTACTTAAGATACATGCTTTACGACGACGAGAGCCTGCTAATACAAGCATTTCGTCACCTTTATCCCAACATAGGGCAGGGTGCTGATTACGGCCGTCTTCGGCAATTGCAGGAAGGATATCGGCAACTGACTTTTCATTTAGTAATGATTGTACACGACGGTTTTTACCATAGACCTTTGTTTTAGCTTCAATTTCTGAGCTTGAAATAACCTTACACACCAAAGTAATTTGACGTGTAGGATCGCTTGGAGCAGGCATACTGATAACATCACCAGCTGAAGCTTGCTCTAGCAAAGCATCTAAACTGCTACTTTCGATAGACGTTGAAAAAGGGTCTAAGCTGGTATCGTTTTTACGTTTTTTAGCCATTTTTATTAATTACCTTACTTAGCTGTATTTAGAGACGATTGAGTTGACTGCCAATTAGAACGGATCAGCATTTCAAGTTCATCTACAACATCTTTGATATTTTCTTGCGCACGAAGTAGTGACTCACGACTAGCTAAGCTATCTGACGTTTTTTGATCAAAAATGGTATTAAAAGAAGATGAGCTGGCGGTAATTGCCGAGCTATGATTGATTGGGTAACTCATTACTTGACGACCAAATGCACTACGAACATCTTTAACGATGTCGCGCTGTGAATGGTTCCCTTTAACATAGTTAGTTACTAAGAACTGCATGAAGTCCCAACCTTGGTGGCCAAGCGCAGCAACTGTATGGTAAATCTCGCCTAATCGCTTTAAGTATTTATTGTTTGCATCAAAGTCTACAGCTTCAGGATGAACAGGGATAAGCATCGATGTAGAAGCCATTAATGCATTATAAAACATAAAGTTAAGTGATGGAGCTGTATCAATTAGAATAATATCAAATTGATCTTTTACCGGTTCAATAACTTTTTCGAGCAATTTATGATAGTGACGAGTTTTATCATAACTAGAGCTATCTTTTAATAAAGTTGCTGTTTCATGCTCGAAGTAAAAATCATCCATACCAGAAGGCAAAATACGAATATTAGGTATATGGGTAGGTAAGAAAGAGTTTGATACTAATTCATCCCAGGTTTCATTTTCATCGAGTTCAATACAGTCACGCATTAAGTCACCCACAGTAATTGGGTCTGGCTCACTTGGTGGGAAAAAGCTTGATGAAGAACCTTGTGGATCAAGGTCAATAATACCAATTCTGTAACGTTTAATATTGGTAGTAGCAAGTGCAGCGGCAATATTTACCATGCTGGTAGTTTTACCACAACCACCTTTTAACGAGTTAATAACGATAACTTGTAATTTATCATCAACTGTACGGTGATCAGGCTTAATATCCATGATATCAGCCATAGCAAAAATATTTACCAAGGTATAAGCGTAGTGGCCATTTGCACCACGTTTGATATCAAGTGCATCAAAGTCACCATTATCATGACGTCGTTTTAAGGTACGATTATTACAACCTAATAAGTCAGCGGCTGCTTTTTGCGTATAAGTACGAAGTTCTTTTTCTTCAGACTTTAAATGGGCACGATAATGTTGAATACGTCCTTCTAGCGATTTTTCAGCAACTTCTGCTGTCGCTTTTAGTAACCTATAAGTGGCTAGCGCATTATTATTGATAGACATACTTTCTTCCTCAAAGTTATGCTTTAAGTATAATGTCCATTCAAATTGCTGTAAACAAGTATTTAAGGTGACATACCTTTTATTTATAAGACATTTAATAAAAATTTGTAACTTTACTGATACTAAGTATAAATAAGTAAGTTTAATATCGGTTAAGTATATAGGTATATAAGGTTAAGATGCTAAAATAGTGAAGTATATGACTGATTTCATTAAATATTTAGTAAAAAGCCAGATCGTGTTTTTACTTGGTAAAGATCAGATCTTTAATGACTCGCAGATCAGCCAATTACTAAGCAAAAAATGAGCTTTCAACTTATACACAACTTAACCACTGCTTTACTCACAAAAATAGTGGTGTAGATCAACTTTTTACTAACTAAATTATAAAGTTATGCACGGAGAGCATGACTAAAATGCACAATAAGTTGGTATGGATCTGATCTATAGTTGGTACAGATCAGATCTATGCTAACTTAAGAGCTGTTTATCCACATGGAGTTTTAAAAAAGCGATTTATGTCGTGTTAAATCGCTTTAAAAAGGTGATTAACAGGACATAATCTGAACTGAGTTAGTAAAATCGCGACCTATCAACTATAACTTAGTAAAAATCTGATCTGAAAATCAGCAATTACGAAACAGTTAGTATAAAACTGATCCGAAGAAATTAATTATGATCGGATCAAGTTTATACTAACTTAAACATTTAACTTTTGAAGTTTTATGTGTTGTTATTAACTGTCGAAGAAAAATTGGAAATAAGAACAATGAGCCGAAAGGTCAACATCTCGGTAGATAACTTACCCGATACATTACGCGGGCAGATCCACGGGGTGGAAAGTGCAATAGATAATGAAAGTCTTGCACTATTTACAGACAACAAAGATGTGCGTGTTTCAATTGAAAATGCTGCACATGGTTTGAGAGCTTACTCAAATACATTTAATCATTATGATCTATGGGGACGATTTGTCCGTTCTGGTCATAAGAAGCTTCCGGTTGAAGAAGCACCAAAGAAAACCATCGTTACACGAAAAATCTCTGAAAAAGTAGACGGCATTCTATATGATGGTGAAATCAAAATTACACCTGCGGTAGTAAGCACAAGAAAAGATGGTGAAGATGTTGAATATCTTGTTTGGCCATCTGATCGTGAAGAAAAGGTCGAACGTGCTTTAATTCGATTAGCCTCTAAAGGTAAAATTGTAAAAATCAATTTTAAGTCTGGTATTCAATACGCAGTTGTTTTTTCAATGAATGAATTAGCGCAAGAGCTGAAAGCTGTTGGTCAGTCGATGCCTTATCCGCAAATCAAAGAATCATTAGAAGCATTACAAGGTTCTAAACTTTCTTTTAAATATTCAGCAACAGATACGCGTAACTCGGATATTGATGACTCATTTTACGAATCGAACATGAACTTTTTATCGTCGCTTCATTTTAGTGGTAAGAAAGGTCAGGGCGGTAACGTAAAATGTGTAGCTTGTTTGAATGCCTTCGTTCATAACATGATCGATAACCTTGAATACAAAGGTTACTACTTTAATAGTGCTCAAGAATTAAAACGTGGTTTATCTCGTTGGATGATGCTTCGTTTATATCATTTATGGCGTTATGCGGCACCGGGTAAGACCTACCATTTCCGACTATTATCGATTATGGAAAAATATGGCTCTATTTATTCAACAGACGAAATTACCGAGAATAAATTAAAAGCATTGCGTCGTGATATGACAACGACAATGAAAGACTTAATTGAGAAAGGTGCAATCTCTGAATATAACATTACCAATGTTAAAGATGACAAAACGGGTAATATTATTGATTACACATATGAGATGCATCCATCTGATCAATTTTGTGATGAGATTCTTACGCTGAATAAGCATAACAAACGAATCGAAATTCAAGGTGGTAAGCGCATTGTTGAAAATGCTGTTTTAATCGATGAAGATAAAATTGAAGAAATAGTAGAAGACTAAATTTTTAAATACTGCTAACTATAAAGAAAAGGCCACATATGTGGCCTTTTTAACATAATCAATCTGTTACTTGTTCTAAGTAAAGTCTATCAACTAAGAAATCGTATTCTCTTTTTCGAGGATGACTTTCTGGTTTTTGGTAATCAGATAATGTACCAAGTTTTACATCTGGTTCTGGGTTTATCAAAATAAAAGGTAAAGCAGCACTGACATGATATCGGTTTTGAGCTGTATACCTTACATTAACTTGTGGACTAACTCTTGTTGGTCTACGAATTCGTAATTTTTCTTTATCACCTAAACTTGCAACACGACTTTGCTCTTGAGCAACAAGCGCTTGCCAAGAGTGTTGGTCGATCATTCTTGGATTAGAATAACTAGCCGATTTATCGAGCATTGCTAAGGCCATTTTTTTAGTTAGCGTTTTAGTTGCGTGTTTGTGCATCCAAGTAAAACGAACAGAGTAGGGCGATTCAGTTTCAAAATGGATCTTACGATATGCAGCAAGTGTAATGAGATTAGGCACAGCATTGTGAACCGCTTCAAATCGTGCATCATTATTATCGATAGCTATTACACTATTTTTAAAATCAGCTTTGGCTTTATTTAATTGATTTATCCTTGCAATGAAATGTTGCTTATCGACATCTTTTAAAACTAATAAACCTGGATGTCTTTTTAATACTCGACTACTTAATCCTGTCTTTTTATAAAAATCACCATATGAATTTAGAATTAACTTATGAGCATCATCGCCTTCAATTTTTTGTACACTAATTGAAGAAGGGACTTTCTTTTCGTCGTTTATATCGATCTCTGGCAATTGATAATATGATGCCTTATGAAAACCCACTTCCTTTAATTCTTCACAAAACAAATGAGTTAACTCACTTACTAAATCAAACTGACTGCGTATTTCTAACTTCGTACTCATAGGAACACATCTTACTTTTTGTTATTTGAATTGTAACCTTATCCTCTGATTACTTAAAGTTAAATTTTTATCACTGCTGACCTAATCTTCCAGCTTTATAAAGTATGATGTGTTCTCATTATTGTTTGCTAGTACAACTTTTGAATTTGATCAATGTAGGACCTAAAAAGTATATTTTAAGCATGTAAAGCTAAGGTTACAGTAAGGCTTTGATTAAGTAAGATGTGTTCTTGTGCTGTGTAGGAACAAATAAGGTGGTCAAAGAAGTGTAACTAACTGGTTTGAAACAATAAAATGTTGGAACCTTAATTGTTATTTTCGAAACTATTTATCAAATAACGAAATAATCGTAAATAGCTGAATATTGTCCTTGAACTTAGTACGTGCAATAAGTTAGTTTTCGTTAACGGTCTATGTTAGGAATGAGGAAAGAACATGCAATCGTGGAACCCAGACAGCTGGAGAAAACTGCCGATACTTCAGCAGCCAGAGTACCCAGATCAAGAAGCCCTTAAATCTGTTGAAGGGCAATTAAAAAGCGCACCACCTTTGGTATTTGCCGAAGAGACGCGTAGTTTATACAAACAACTAGAAGCTGTATGCGAAGGTAGAGCCTTCTTATTACAGGGTGGTGATTGTGCAGAGTCATTTAGTGACTTTAATGCCGCAAATATCCGCGATACATTTAAAACCCTTTTACAAATGGCCGTTGTTCTAACTTATGGTGGTAAATGCCCTGTAGTTAAAATTGCGCGTATGGCAGGCCAGTACGCTAAGCCTCGCTCATCAGATTATGAGACAATTGACGGTGTATCTCTGCCTTCGTACCGTGGTGATATCATCAATAACTTTGAATTCACAGAGCAAGCACGTGTACCCGATCCGCAGCGTTTAATGACGGCATATCATCACAGTGCAGCAACGTTAAATTTATTACGCGCATTCGCGCAAGGTGGTTTAGCCGATTTACATCAAGTAAACCGTTGGAACATGGGTTTTGTTGCTGCAAATCCACTTAAAGAGAAATACCAACAGCTAGCAGACAGAATTCAAGATGCGCTTGAATTTATGGAAGTGTGTGGTATCGACTCAACCGTTGCACCGAGCTTAAAAGAAACAGACTTATTTACATCACACGAAGCGTTGTTATTAGGATATGAAGAAGCACTAACACGCCGTGACCACTTATCAGGTGATTGGTACGATTGTTCTGCACACTTTGTTTGGATTGGTGAACGTACACGTCAACTTGATCATGCACACATCGAATTTTTTAAAGGTATTAAAAACCCAATTGGTGTGAAGGTTGGCCCAGGCATGGACCCAGATGAGCTAATCAAACTTATTGATGCAGTTAACCCAGATAACATTCCTGGTCGCTTAACGTTAATTACACGAATGGGCGCTGATGTTCTTCCAGAGAAACTACCGGCACTAGTACGTAAAGTACAACAAGAAGGCCGTAAAGTTATTTGGAGCTCAGATCCAATGCATGGTAATACAGAGAAAGCGAGCTCAGGTTATAAAACACGTAGCTTTAATAATATTCTTCGTGAAATTAGCCAGTTCTTCGCAGTACACAAAGCTGAAGGTTCATACCCTGGTGGTGTTCACCTTGAAATGACTGGTCAGCACGTGACTGAATGTACTGGTGGTGCGTATGGATTATCTGATGAAGATTTAGCACAACGCTACCGCACACAGTGCGACCCACGTTTAAATGCGGATCAAGTTTTAGAACTAGGTTTCTTAGTTGCTGATTTATTAAAAGACGCACGTAAGTAACACTAAGTTATTAAAAAAAGGCTGCACATTGCAGCCTTTTTTAATGTCCGATACTAAATAAGTTAGTACTTACGCCTTTCAAGTCCAGTGTCAGATATAATCTTTGCAGAAATTTCTTCTACTGAATGATGAGTTGAATTTAAAAATTGAATCTTCTGCTTTTTATAAAGCATTTCTACTTCACGTACTTCGATACGACATTGTTTTAAAGATGCATATTTTGAATTTGCCATACGTCGCTGGCGAATATCGGCAAGGCGAACAGGGTCAATCGTTAAACCAAAAAGTTTATGTTTGTAAGCTTTTAAACACTCAGGCAGGGTACCTCTTTCTAGATCATCTTCTGTTAGCGGGTAATTCGCTGCTTTAATGCCATACTGTAATGCCAAGTATAAACTAGTAGGTGTTTTACCGCTTCGGCTAACACCCACTAAAATAATGTCGGCTTCAGAGTAGTTTTTAATGTTAGCGCCATCATCATTGGTCAACGCATAGTTAACAGCATCAATACGAAAATCATAACTTTTCTCGTGCATTGAATGCGTTCTATGAACCTTCGGTACTGGCGCAACTTTTAACTCTTGAGAAATTTTATCACTGTATTGTGATAAAAAGTCATAACACACCGCGCAAGACGATTTTATAATTTCACTTAGCTCGTGGTTTACAAAAGTGAAGAACACGAGTGGCTGTTCACCATCACGTTGCGCTGTTGAATTAATTAAGTTCTTAACTTCAATTGCTTTTTTTTCTGTTTCAACAAAAGGAATTGTTTTGTGATTAAACTCAACAGGAAACATAGATAAGGTCGCATGACCAAACACTTCAGAGGTGATTGCTGTTCCATCAGAAATATAAAATGCAGTTCTCATATTTAACCTTTTTATTACCTTTATCTGAAAATAGGGGCTTCACGGTTTACGTGAGGTCTGTTGCCAGTGTAGAATGACTACGACCTTTTTAGAAGGTTTTCTTTCTTAACTCTCACAGTTAGTACTACAATTTGTTTATGGAGAAAGATCCGTGCAAGAATACGTTCTCTGGTATCAAGAGCTTGGTATGCAAGATGTTCCTCGTGTTGGCGGTAAAAACGCTTCACTAGGTGAAATGATCTCAAACCTAGCTAACGCTGGTGTTCAAGTGCCAGGTGGTTTCGCTACAACCGCTGATGCATTCAATGAGTTTCTAGAGCAATCTGGTTTAAACTCAAAAATCCACGATATTTTAGACACATTGGATGTGGATGATGTAAATACACTCGCTAAAGTCGGTGCCGAAATCCGCCAATGGATTATCGATACACCATTCCAACCAAACCTAGACCAAGCCATCCGCGACGCATATAGCCAACTACACGGCGACGCATCACAAGATGTTTCATTTGCAGTTCGCTCATCTGCTACAGCAGAAGACATGCCAGACGCTTCATTCGCAGGACAACAAGAAACGTTTTTAAACGTACGTGGTATTGATGCAGTAATGACTGCTATCAAACACGTGTTTGCCTCACTATTTAATGATCGCGCTATTTCTTACCGTGTTCACCAAGGTTATGACCACCGTGGTGTTGCATTATCAGCTGGCATCCAACGCATGGTTCGTTCAGATAAAGCAGCTTCAGGTGTTATGTTCAGTATTGATACTGAATCTGGCTTTGAAGATGTTGTATTTGTCACTTCAAGCTATGGTCTTGGTGAAATGGTTGTACAGGGTGCTGTAAACCCAGATGAATTTTATGTTCATAAACCAACGCTTGCTAACGGTAAACCTTCAGTAGTTCGCCGTAATATTGGTTCAAAAGCAATTCAAATGATTTACTCTGCGGATGAATCACATGGTAAGCAAGTAGAAATTGTTGATGTAGATCCGTCACTTTCAAACAAATTCTCAATCACAGATGCTGAAGTTCAAGAACTTGCAAAGCAAGCTGTGATCATCGAAAAGCACTACGGTCGTCCAATGGACATCGAGTGGGCAAAAGACGGCAACGACGGTAAACTTTACATCGTTCAAGCACGTCCAGAAACAGTTCGTTCAAACGAAGACGCTAACGTTATGGAGCGTTTCCAATTAAATGGTACAAGCACTGTTGTTGCTGAAGGCCGTGCAATTGGTCACAAGATTGGTTCAGGTACAGTACGCGTACTAGATTCAATTGATGAAATGGACAAAGTACAACAAGGTGACATTCTAGTTACTGACATGACTGACCCAGACTGGGAGCCAATCATGAAACGTGCCGCTGCGATTGTTACAAACCGTGGCGGTCGTACTTGTCACGCGGCAATCATTGCACGTGAATTAGGTATTCCTGCAGTTGTTGGTTGTGGTAATGCAACTGATTTAATTCAAGCAGGTCAAGATGTAACTGTTTCTTGTGCCGAAGGTGACACAGGTTATATCTACGAAGGTATTTTAGATTACGAAGTACTTACTTCACGTGTTGATGAAATGCCAGAGTTACCAATGAAAGTTATGATGAACGTAGGTAACCCTGATCGTGCATTTGACTTTGCACGCTTACCTCATGCCGGTGTTGGCCTTGCTCGTGTTGAATTTGTAATCAACCGTATGATTGGTGTTCACCCTAAAGCACTTCTTAACTTTGATGCTCAATCTGACGAGCTAAAAGCTGAAATCTCAGAAATGATGGCAGGTTATGAATCACCTGTAGAATTCTATATTTCTAAGCTTGTTGAAGGTATTGCAACACTAGGTTGTGCGTTTGCACCTGAGCGTGTCATTGTTCGTATGTCTGACTTTAAGTCAAACGAATATGCAAACCTTGTTGGCGGCCAACAATATGAGCCGGAAGAAGAAAACCCAATGATTGGTTTCCGTGGTGCAGCACGTTATATCTCTGAAGATTTCCGTGACTGTTTCGCGTTAGAGTGTGAAGCGATTAAACGTGTTCGTAACGAAATGGGTATGACTAATATTGAAATCATGATCCCATTTGTTCGTACGCTTGAAGAAGGTAAGCGCGTTATTGAATTACTAGAAGAACATGGCCTTAAACGTGGCGAAAATGGTCTGAAAGTAATCATGATGTGTGAATTACCATCAAACGCGTTACTTGCAGATGAGTTCTTAGAATATTTTGATGGTTTCTCTATCGGTTCAAACGACTTAACTCAGTTAACATTAGGTCTTGACCGTGACTCAGGTTTAATTGCGCATCTATTTGATGAGCGTAACCCTGCAATCAAGAAACTATTATCAATGGCTATTCAAACTGCTAAAGCAAAAGGCAAATACGTAGGTATTTGTGGTCAAGGTCCTTCAGATCATGAAGACTTTGCAGCTTGGTTAGTTGAACAGGGCATTGATTCTGTTTCTCTGAACCCAGATACAGTATTAGAAACTTGGTTATATCTTGCTAAGAAATTAGCCGACTAAGTACTTTATTTAACTAAAATAAAGATTCTAATATAAAAAATGCCAGCACTTAGCTGGCATTTTTGTTACTTCGATGGGCGTGTTGACCTTTTATGATTGATTTTGCAGCAGTGTGTTTGGTATTTAGGCAAGGCAGAGCCTGTGTAGTGTGGTTTTTTCACATAAATAGGCGATAACGCAGCATCAATGCCAAACACGCGTTGCCCTTCTGGTTCTTTCTAGGGGCGATTAACTCTTTGTTACCTACATGGATGTAGGTAAGGAGCGTGAGCAGGACGCGGTAGCTTTGCTCGATTTTTACTTAGTCCACTAGGTTACAAATCTCGCGCCGCGATTAAATCGCCCCTAGAGTGAACAAAGTCTAATCTACAAAGGGCAACACGCCCTTTAAATCAGCGAGCAAGTTTTTTATCGATATAAGCACATGACTTAGTCAGAGCCTTTTGGCACACGGTTAAATAATCACGCGCTTTAGGATAATAAAAAGATAAACAGAAAAGCCCTGCAATAAAGAAGATCAGCGACGGTCCGGGAATAATGACAAAAACTAAACCCAATAACATGCACAAGGCACCTAAACTGATTAATGCAATTTTTTTCATCTGACTATCTCATTTGCTGCTTTAATAAACAGTATAAAAGTATTACCCCTGAAATCGATAAAAAGAGTGTTACAAACTGTAAAATCTTCAATTTATCTTAGCTATTAGCATGATATAATTTGCAAAATGCCTTAATTTATCACCGTCATGATAGCAACAATAAGCCAACAACAAGCCGCCACAGAACTCGTATCTAATTACTTAGAAACAATTAAAAAACAAGGTTTTAGTGGTGATACCGATGCAAGCTTTTCTACACGTTTAAGTTTATCGACCGATAACAGCGTTTACCAACAGGTACCTCAAGGTGTCATCTTTCCAAAGTCAGCAAAAGACATACAACTTGCTATGCAAATTGCTTCACGTGATCCTTTTTTATCACTGACTTTTGGTCCACGCGGAGGCGGTACAGGTACTAATGGCCAGTCGCTAACCCCAGGTATAGTTGTTGATTTATCTCGCTACATGCGTGAAATCTTAGAGATCAATGTCGAACAAAACTGGGTTCGCGTGCAAACGGGTGTAATAAAAGACCAATTAAACGACTTTTTGCGTCCTTATGGTTTTTTCTTTGCGCCCGATTTATCAACAAGTAACCGTGCAACAATCGGTGGAATGATAAATACAGATGCATCAGGTCAAGGCTCTTTGGTTTATGGCAAAACAAGTGATCACGTTTTAGGACTGACAACTTATCTTGTTGATGGCACTGAAATGTCAACAACTCCTATGCCTGTTGAAAAAGCAAAAGTAATTGCTGAACAAAACACGACAGTAGGTAAGTTATATAAAACAGTTCTTGATATTGGCCTTGAGAATCGAGACGCTATTTTAGAAAAATTCCCACGCTTAAACCGTTTTCTTACCGGCTACGATTTAGAACATATTTTTTCTGATGATTTACAAACCTTTGATATGAGCCGATTAATTACTGGTTCTGAAGGTTCATTAGGTATTGTAACTGAAGCAAAACTAAATATTACGCCCATTGCTGAATTTAAAACATTAATAAATATTAAATACGACAGCTTTGATTCTGCACTTCGTCATTCACCATTTCTAGTTGCAGCAAATGCAACTTCTGTAGAAACAGTCGATAGCAAAGTACTTAACCTTGCTCGAGAAGATATCATTTGGCATTCAGTATCGGACTTAATAACCGATGTTGAAAACAAAGATATGCAAGGACTCAACATGGTTGAGTTTAATGCCGTTTCACCTGAAGATATTAAAGATAAAGTAGACACTCTCTGTAAGCTACTCGATGAATGTGTTGAAAAACAAACTAATGGGGTGATCGGTTATCAGTTAACGAATGACAAAGCTGATATTTTAAAAATTTATGCAATGCGTAAAAAATCAGTAGGCCTTTTAGGTAATGTAAAAGGCAATCAAAAACCGTTAGCTTTTGCTGAAGATACTGCAGTACCACCAGAAAACTTAGCAGATTTTATAGTCGAGTTTCGTGAACTTCTCGATAACCACAACCTACAATATGGTATGTTCGGTCATGTTGATGCCGGCGTATTACACGTAAGACCTGCACTAGATATGTGTGACCCTGAGCAAGAAAAATTACTTCGTCATATTTCAGATGAAGTCGTTAAACTGACTGCTAAATATGGCGGCTTAATGTGGGGTGAGCACGGCAAAGGATATAGAAGTGAATATGGCCCTGAATTTTTTGGCGAGCATTTATTTACACAACTTCGAAAAATTAAAGCGGCATTTGATCCAAATAACAGAGTAAACCCTGGTAAAATCTGTACGCCAATTGAAAGTAAAGACTCACTCGTTTCTGTTGACGATCAAAAGCGAGCCTGGTTCGACAAAGAAATTTCTATCGATGTTAAAACAGAATTTAATAACGCGATGACCTGTAATGGTAATGGTCTGTGTTTTAACTACGATGAAAAATCACCAATGTGTCCATCTTATAAAGTAACAGGTGACCGCCGTTATTCACCTAAAGGTCGCGCAAGTTTAATGCGCGAATGGTTGCGACTTCAAGAGTCTGAAAATATAGATTTACTCAATGTCGAAAAAGAATTAGTTAATGGCGAAGTAATCACTTGGTGGGAACGCTATCAACATAGTCGCGATAAGAAAAAAGGTGTTTATGATTTCTCTCACGAAGTGAAAGAATCAATGGATGAATGTTTAGCTTGTAAAGCATGTACAACTGCATGCCCAATAAAAGTTGATGTACCAACATTCCGTTCACGCTTTTTAAATTTCTACCACAGTTATTATGCTCGTCCTGCTAAAGATTACTTAGTTGCAGGCATCGAACAAACTGCGCCGGTGATGGCAAAGTTTGCTAAAGTGGTAAATCCAATTGTAAATACAAAGCTTGTTTCAGGTTTAATTAAAAATACCATTGGTTATGTTGATACGCCAAGCTTAAGCGTACCGCAACTTTCTAAACGTATTTCTAAAGATCAGCAATTTAATTTTGAATTACTTAACTCGCTTTCAAAAGAACAACAAGCAGAGTATGTACTAATAGTTCAAGATCCATTCACTAGTTTTTACGAAGCTGAATTAGTCGAAAGCTTTATTAAAGTGATTAAAGCGCTAGGCAAAAAACCGATGCTATTACCGTTTAAACCAAATGGTAAAGCTCAGCATGTAAAAGGTTTTTTAAATGAATTTAAAACAACAGCAAAAAATGCAGCTGAGTTTTTAAATTCACTGAGTGAAATCAACGCGCCTTTAGTTGGGCTCGATGCATCTTTGGTTATGTGTTACAGAGATGAGTATGTCTCAATATTAAAAGGTGAGCGTGGTGACTTTAAAGTTGAATTAGCTCATGAATGGCTTCAAACGCAAAACTTTAAACAAGTTACTCTTGCCACTACAACGAATTCGCCATTTAAATTATTAAGTCATTGTACTGAAACAACAGCAATGCCGAATGCTTCTAAAGTTTGGCAAACCATTTTTGCTGATCTAAATTTACAACTCGAAACTACCAATACAGGTTGTTGTGGTATGGCAGGAACGTACGGCCACGAAAAGCAAAACCAAGAAAATTCACGGGCTCTTTATGAAATGAGTTGGCAACCAATTATTTCTAATAATGAGCCTGAAACCATTTTAGCAACTGGCTTTTCTTGTCGTAGTCAAGTGAAGCGCTATGAAAAATTTAAACCAAAGCATCCACTGCAATTAATTGCAGAGCTACTTTAAGTTGTAAAAATAACAAAGGCGCTCAACGCGCCTTTTTTATTGGTAACTTTTTGCGATGGGCTTGGTACTCATGCCATGAATGAACACACTAAATAAAATGGTTGTTAATGTTACTGTGGCAATTTGTTCTTTGTTTGCAATTGCTGTATCCATAACCATTAAAGTGAAAACGATAGACGCCAAACCTCGAGGACCAAACCACGCAAAAGTCAATTTGTCTTTAAAATTTAGATTAGTAAACATAAGTGAAAGTAGTACCGGCACAATTCTAAAAATCGTAACACTTAATAACGCATAAAAAACAATTGGCCAGGTAATATCATTCACAATTAAGTGACCACATACAAAACCGAATAAACACCAAATAAGTAGGGCAACGAATTCAGCGATATGCTCAGAGTCTTTAACTAATGTTGAGCGTATTTTTTTAGGTGCTAAGTAATCAAATAAAAGTCCCGCAACAAAAACAGCTATAAAACCACTGCCATGAAAATTTTGTGTTAAAGAGAAAATGGCCATCACTAAACCAATCAATAAAAATGGACTGCTATTATTTGCAAAGTAATGACGTGCTAATGCAATTTTTAAAAGTGGAATAAATACTGCCATCGACACACCTGCAATAACCAGTGCAACACCTAACTCTCTTGTAAAAACAAGTAAAGTATCAATTGTCGTTACAGCACTTTCTGGATTTTGAGCTAATAAAAGTAAAACTAAAAAGATGGGTACGCAAAGGCCATCGTTCAAACCACTTTCCGTATTGATTCCTTCGCGAACTTTTTCTGGTACCGATGTACATTCTAAAATTCCTTTGCTAAGCGCAGCATCCGTTGGTGTTAAAATAATCGCGATCAAGGCAGATTGAAAAAGTGATAACTCCGAAAAGAAAAACAATCCACCGGCAACACCTAACAGTAATGTCATCGGCAAAGCCACAAAAAGTAGCAGGCTAGGGTACTGATAACTATGTTTTAATACGGGGAGTTTTGATTTTGCTGCATCGGTAAATAAAAAAATACTTAAGGTTAATTCAACCAAAGGTAAAATGTCGCTGAGTCCGGCTTCGCCTAACTTAAACTCACTCGGCAAAAAGTAAGACATTGCAATTCCGACCAACACAAAAAACATCGGCCCACTAATTTCTGTTCGCTCTAATTGCCGAATCGTCAGTGAGTAAAATAATAAAGCTAAACCGACTAACGCCAGTATTGTATATTCCATTAAACTTTCCTTTTTATTCCAGACTTTGCACGTTCTTTTATATTTGTTTGAATATAAATTTGATCCGTCGTAGCGATTTTTGCATGACCTAAATCTTCAGATAAATGTTTTAGCGGTCTTGTTTGAGCATCGTGTGTTGCACCGGTATGTCTTAACCAATGAGCAGTCGCCGCTTCAAGTTGTTCCGCATCATCTTTAAAGCCGTCTTGTAAGAGAGACTGTTTTGCTAAGTCAAAACTTTGTTGTACCAAACGACGAATTTGTCGAACAGTCATTCCCCCTTTACCACGAATTTTGTGAACAAGCGGCTCAGCTTCATCAACACGGGGCAGGGCAGGTAAACCACGGTAAAGCCTATAACGTTTTAGATAAGATATAAAATCTTCACTTAAGGTAACATCGCGTAATTTGTTACCTTTACCCATAATTCTTAAAAACCAAAAACCATCATTATCTTGCCAAAAATGTGACATAACCGGCGACCACTGAGGGCGCTCGGATAACTCAGAAATTCGTAGATACAATCCTTTTAAGCAAGCGAGAGTAAATAAATTTCTTTCTAAATCAGGTTGTTGCTCACATAAATCTCGAGTAACGCCAAATACATACTCCCATTGAATATCACTGAGTGTATCGGGAATTTTTATTTGCGATTGCACAACTAAGTAAGGGCTATTCTTTTTAACAACCGGTACAAAGTTAGCAAAGGTTTTTTCTTCTAAAATTGCAAACTTATAAAAAACATTGAGCGCAGTAAACATAGCGGCGAGTGTTTGTTGGCTAGCTATATTTTCTTTATTGATGAAAGGGCGCCAATTTGTATTGAGCCGTCTTATGCCTTGTTCATCTTTATAACGCCATTGCACTGAATTTGATAACCAGGCTGAATCTGGTTCAACCATAAAATCAACATAAGCTTCAATATCGTCACGTTTTAGATCAAATACCGATTTTTCAGCAACCAACCACGACCATAAACAAAAACGCTCAAGTTCATTTCGAAAACGATTAAATGTGGCTTCTGATTTTCGGCCATACACATATAAAAACTGATAAAGAAAAACTAAGTCATTTTTTGATTCAGCAACAGTCAATCCAACTTGATGTATAAAGTTATCAAGTTCTGGATATTCTGTTGCAAGAGTATCATCTTCAAGATGGGCAATTTGGTAACGCAGTTGTTTTAGTGTATCGACGAGAGCAACGAGCATAATGATGTAATATCTTGTAAAATAGCTAGTTATAAGATTACCATAAAGTCCGATACTGTCTAGTATTGGACTTAATATATCTTTAGTATTTGCAACATTAACTAGATTGCCATACTAATATTCAAGGAATATGTATGAAAAAGTTTATCGCTATTAGTTTAGTTTTAATCACTTCAATTTTAACCGGTTGTGCTACAACAGGCAGTGCATCTCCCGATGAAAAACGTGCTTTAGTACAAAGCATGAAAAACAATACATTAAGTGAGCTTTACACTCAAAAACCTGATGTTAAACAACAAATTGCTAACTCTGCTGGTTATGCTGTTTTTGATAATGCCAATGTAAATGTTGTTTTAGCCAGTTTTGGCGGTGGCTATGGTGTTGTTAAAAACAACCTAACCGGTAAATCAACTTACATGAATATGGGTGAAGCGGGTTTAGGTCTAGGTTTAGGTGTTAAAGACTTTAATGTTGTGATGGTCTTTCATAACCAAGCAGCAGTAAATCGCTTTATTGAACATGGTTGGGCATTCGGAGGAAATGCAGATGCAGCAGCAAAATATGAAGATAAAGGTGGCGCTTTAGTTGCCGAAGCAATTGCAGACCAAGTAACTGTTTACTCTTTAACCGAAAATGGCCTTGCGTTACAAGCGGTACTGAAAGGCACTAAGTTTTGGGTAGATTCTGAGCTAAATTAAGCTATTTAAAACCCTTCTAAAAGTGGGCTAGTTAGCAATGGTAATCGCGGTTAACTCTGAAATTCTTTGATCTATGATAACTAACTTTATCAATTAGTTAAGATATTTGAAGTGGCTCAAAGTTGATCCAAAAATGAAAATGGTTGTCATTTTTGACAATTAGAATGCAATTTATTTTGAGGATAAATTATTATTAATGTTCGTAAAAACAAAACCTTCAAGTCTCTATATTAAACTACTCCAGCATTCGCATAATTTCAACTTTTTTGTAAATTATAAATATGTTAGTAGGAGGGGGAATACCGCCAAACAACCTATAATTAGTTATTTAATTAGCCTCGTTTTAAGGTTTTTTATGGTTAGTCAGTTTGATTTTAATACGGATGGGTTCTATGAGCATAAATTTGAGAGACAGCCACTGCTAAATAGGGGGTCTTTCATGGCTAACTCAAGCAAAATTTTCACAGGTGTAATCAAGGTGCTTTAGTCAACGTACTGAGTATTCCTCAGAAGAAGTTGGTACTGTTTGCTTATTACGAATGTAATGTTAGCTCCGCTATTTATGGGGTAAACATATCAACCACTATATTGATAAACCATTCTTGATGCCCTTTCTATAGTTACTAAAGCTAAAGTTATAAGGTCATGAAATTTAAAATTAAAAAATTATAGTGGTTTATTAAGTCCTCAAAATAAGGGGATAATAAAGCACTATCGCGCATTTATTCTTTAGTTTACGGATAAAATGATTGAAATTCGCACAGCAAGATGTTTTTGTAATAGTGCTTATTTCCACTATAGTGTCGATTTTTGTCATTAATAGTGAAAAAAAGCATTATTATGCGAGTGTTTTTTTGATACTAAACTGTATGAAAAAACAACAAAAATTAAGACTGTACCTAGTGGGAAAAGAGGTCAATTCAGCTCGGAATATACAGTATGCTATTAACTTAGTTACGTATAGCGGGTAAACTTGGCTACTATGGTTTCTTCAGTTTTCTATCATGAATATTCTGTTTCTATGCACTGCTAACATCCAGCGTAGCAAGACTGCTGAAGAGCTGTTTAGTGCTGCTGATAAGACTAACGTTTATCGTTCAGCAGGACTCAGCACAAAATATGTTCGAAAGGCAAGGTCAACTATGTGTACTGAAGAGATGTTGCAGTGGGCCAATGTGGTTTACGTTTTTGAACAACTGCATATTGAGCGGATTCGCGAATATACTGGCGATGTTTACCTCCACAAAATTACAAATCTCGAAATCGAAGATAACTATAAATACTTTCAGCGCGAACTGATATTGCTGTTATTAGAGCGTTTACCGCTCAGGGTCGTGACAGCTTCAATGTGATAATAAAACCTCAAACGTAATAATGCTTATCATCACTACGATGACATCATACCATCACAATAGTATTGCTTAATTCTATTACATACATCGCACTAGCATCATGGAGCTTCATCAAGATCCATAAAAAATTACTTGGTAAACTTGTTGAATTTGATTGACTTGCAGACCTCTGAATTTACGAACTGTCCAGTGTATTTAATTCCAGTGTCCACATGTCGGCAGCGGCTACAGAACACTATTTATGCCAACTTTGGAGTGATTAAATAGACTAAGCTTAAAACAATAAAATATGCTCATGCTTCATCAAATAGGACAAGTTCTAACTGCTGGCTGTTATACTTCTTACACAACAGCATTGCATCACGACAATAGCATAGGTTATCGGCACCAGTCTGATACCATCCAGGCATTGGTAACAAACCTCTTTTGCGAGCTTCGATAAGTTTCGACTTTTTCATTTTTGTAATACGAGAAGCTTGTTCAAGCGTGATTAGTTCTTCTTGTTTAGTATTCAATAAACGCTGGCAAAGGGTTTTGAGATCAGCTTCGTCTACCAAAATTGAATCTAAAATAGTTTTTCCAGGGACAAATTGGTGATCTAGACTTGTATCGTAAATGAATCTTATTACATCTGACGTTAAAGTTAGATGATTGCTCATTAACGTTTCATATGACTTAAAGGCTTTAGACTCAGTAACTTTTCTTTAGATTGGTTAACTAGCATCTCAAATAACGGCATCACATTAATCACCGATCCTGCACTTAGTCGATTTTTTGTCAACGTTTCGATTAACCCCAAATCTTTGATAATAGACAACTCATCTTGGTTCATATGAAGTAATCGAGTGGCCCAATCAACATTTAAATAGTGTTTCAAGTGACCAACCTGAAAATCCGCTGGAGAGTTATACTTATCGCGTGACAAACTCTCAATACCTACCCATTTGGAAAGGAGCATTGACTTCAATAGAGTGAATGAGTGAAACCTCAAATTTGCTGGCAGTATATGTGGTGAATGTTGCCATTGGTTATGACACCAATCGAATATCACTTTTTCATTATTTAAGAACGCAAGCCCATCAGCGACGGCTTGCGGAAAATTCTGTGTGTCGATAAATGCTTTTTGTTTTACGTAAGTTGTTATTTGCCCCTTTATAAACTGGTTTGCCACTAAACAATCTAGCACTTGATCTGATGACAACTTATATGGAACGTCAACTGGTTTAAGTTTACACCCACAACTAGGGTTAGTACATCTAGCATCAATTAGATCTACATCCCATTTCAAGGTATGACCACAGGACATACAACTGGTAACTAATGGTTTGCTGTGGTGAGCACAGTAATGAGTATTCCCTTGTAAGTGCTCCTCTCTTATTAAGCCTAACTGCTCTAAGCAAGCGATACAGACTTTAGGATGAATATAACGCACATTTTTCCACAATGCATTACTGGTGCTTTGAAATAAATTTCCTTCTCTAAAGGCTATAAGTGGCAGCGAGTTTTGCACTTTCAGGAAGTTATTTTTTACCGCTGCATCAACAAAGCGAGCTTCAACCATATCTTGCACGTATAGAAAACCATTACGACTAGCTAAACGCAAAAGGTAACCAATCAGGGATTCCTCCACCAAATGTTTTGGTTTAACTGTAAGATTCATTATTCAGCTTCCATCTTTTCTCGTATCGCCACAATTTGAGTCTCAACCGCCGTTTCATCGTAAATTGACTCATCAAATGGATTTGCACCAAAGTCACGAAGGTTCATGTCATAGCTGAGCTTCAGATAATGTAATAATTCTGATTTATCTTTTACTGGTGAAAAATCATATTCCTCAAATAAAGTAGCTAAATGACTGAATGTTTTATGTCGCTGAGCCAAATAGAGTCTGTCATAGAGATCACTATCTGATTTATTTAAGGTTGGTAGATGGTTCGACTCCAAAAAGAAATTTACGCACTTCAACCATTTGGTCGTTCTTGGTTTAAGTGGCCTTAGCTCAACAGATGGGTACATATCACGGGATAATTGCTCTTCGTCGATTGGGATATCCGCATTTTGCCCAAACGCTTGTATGCGTAATGCTTTTGGTGTGCCAAAAAATACAATGGGTAAGTTAAACTCTTCTAATATCTCTTTAAAGAACTTAACCATGCGTAACCCCTGGATGCCTTGTTTTTCTGGTAAGGATTGTTGGCACTCATCAAATAGTAATAGCTCTACTTTATGCTCTTTTAATAAATGTTTTACTTGATGACGGAGTTTATATCCCGTGCGATCACTGATAGGTTTTGCGCCAATAGCTAAGACCAATTGCTCCATCAAATTCGAGGGAATATGAGTATTTTCGAGGATTTTTATACGCAGAACTGGAATGATTGTGGCTTCAACACAATCTATCCGTTCAAAGCAAGATTCATACACTTCTGCTAGCGTTGACTTACCAGCGCCGGACAACCCAAAAATCAATTGGCCTTTTTGTTTGGGTCTGAACTTAGATTTGTGAGTACGAATAATATGTTCCCAAGCTTCTTGCATTGCACTGTACTTAAATAGATGTTCAGGAATTTCAGGCTCGATAAATGTCTGCTCTACAACGGTTGCAATCATCTTAAATTGTTACCTCTTTGTATACTCTGGTGCGTTTAATACACTGGATACATTAGGAACTAAGATGGTGGTTGATTCCGAGCCTCCTCCAATGTTAACGATATTGATTTGACTTAAGTTGTTTTCGTTATACTCGATCTTAACATCAACGGCGGCACCAACATTCAAGTTATTATAATTTTGAAGATACAATTGCTTTGCCTCCTCACTTTGAAATCGTTGACCGTATAACAAAACACAACCGTGTCGATTGAGCTTACGATGAACTGTTTTTTTAGGCATAAACTGCGCTCCTTTGGGTATGAATTTATCTAGTAGAACTTAACAATATGTCGTCTATTAGTTGGTATCTGCTAACATAGAACGTCGTTCTCCTCATCATCTGGGCTAGGCTTAGGAGGAATAGGTGGTTTGCGGCCCTGTTGCTTTGTTTTTTTATCTTTAACTTTTTTGTCTTTTTTAGTCTGAGAAAACTTTTCATGTGATTTCTCAATAACTTCTTCAGCTGTTACGTTATTTTCCAAGTTTTCTTCGTAAGATTGACCTTCTTCAGAGCGTGAAGCAGGGGCTTTCTTTTTCCGTTTAGGGAGACGGTCTAACTCAATAGTACAAATTCCGCGACGTTTAACAGGTGCCACATTGATTTCATCGAATGACACAGCACTTTTCATGCGATGAATGTTTCGATTAGGTACTAAAATGGACGTAGTATGAGAATCGCCTGGTTTGACGACACTTACCGTAATGTATCGAGCATCTTCATCAAAATACTCAGCTTCAACTTCAATAGGAGTACCAAACGGAATACCTATACAACATTCTAAATATAAGTCTTTTGCTTTTTGGCTTGAAAATTTCTGGCCGCGCACCTGAAGCCACCCTCTACTTTGTAATTTATGTTTTTTCTTTTGTTTAAAAAGATGAAATGCGGCCAGATGCATATCGTAATGGCACGGTAATATCGGCCTTTCCAAGTTACCTTGCATCCAACGTTGATGAGGGGTCATCCCTAAACTAGGGTGTTTATCTATCAAGTGGTATTGATGAAGCCATTTTTGTAGCACATGTAAAAAGTCACTGTAATGCATACAAGCGGCATCTTTAACTTTTATTTGTCGCCTGCGTTCATCTTCTTTATAAGAGCGTCGTCCTAAAAACCCTGGTAAGCCAGAGACGGAATTTCCTTTTCGATCTTTGAGTTGAACCTTTTTGAAAAATTCATCTACTAACAAATCATTAAACGATTCAACAAATGGTTTTTTCCACGGCTGCCCAGGTGGTGTCCAATAGGGATCGGTTATTCGTAATTGTTCTAGTATGCGATAAACCCACTGGTTTGCCATGCCTGGGCCATTATCGAGCACAACACCATGCGGCACACCACAATACGGCATTTCGTCAGAGTAGGGCGTAAGCATTTCTTTAAATAAATTAAGTGTGCCCTTAGAAGACTCCGCATTACCTACTTCGACGGTGATCCCTAAAATAACTCTAGTACAGCAATCAATGGCAATATACATGCTGACGCTGCCTGCATAGGTGTCATCATCAAAGAAAACACCAAAATTAAATTGAACTCGGTCAATTTCAACTCGCTGTAATGGGTAAGGAATAACAATTTCGTTAGAGAGTGTCCGTGCTATCTTAGCTCTGTAGCTGTGATCAGAATATGCGTATTCTAAATCAGCCGAGTTCATCTCGTCTTTAAGGCGATAAAAATGCCGCTCTTCAATAATATCCTCGAATTTATTTCGATTTTTGAGGTCTTCAGCTTCAGCACGATATAAATCATAGATCGCCCGTATACTCGGTTTTGTATCGGAAGATAGGTACTTGTTAAAAATAAATGATTTAGCATGTTGAACTGTACGAGGATCCTTCCTCCCTGGTCTTGATTCATGTTTAGGGGCAAGGTCAGTGTCACGTTTATGCACTCGCCACGCAGCTTTCCATCGACTTAACGTTGCTAGTGCTGGCATATTTAAGGCAAACTCTGGATGCGTCTCTTTCAGTTCGTTTTTAAGCAACTTCAGAGCTTCATTTGTAATACCTTCACCTTCAATCATACCTTGATGGATAAGGCGCTCATGTGCGAGCACGTAAACTAAGCGCTTTTCCATTACGGCTCGACGATTAGGCGATAAAATATTACGCGGTGTAATGAGTCGGTGAGGTTCTATTTGTTTTGTTGCTAACGCTTCTAAAAATTCAGATATACTAAAAACTCTAGGCTTTCGTCCTTCAATATCTTCTAGATAAATATTATTTGTCGTTGTTTCGATTATCTCAAAGGTGCTGCCATCTTCGATAAAATCATAGCGAGTCCCTTTATTCATATCCTCCCTAGTCAAAAAGCCATTAAACACTATCGCTTCCTTAACAACGTATCGTTATTTAAATCTTCTGATAGATTGAACTCATAATGTTTGTCTGCGAGCAAAGTAAGCGCTGTAATTTTTGACTCCAAAACCGGAAGAGTTAATTGCTGCTCACACATCAATAGCAGTTCACCAAAAGTAATGCTCTCAGGTAAATTTATTGGTTTATGAGGCCAACCAATATGGCGATATTCGTATAAAAAATTTAAGTTATCCGTCTCGATATCACACATCTCGGTATCTAACACCAATCTAAAAGGGCGCTGTGATGTTGCCAGAAAGTAGAGATTGAACTCATTCAATTCTTCACGATATTCATCGTCTACATCTTTTTCTCTATGCACTTCAATATACTCAAACGTGCCATCAGCATATTCCAGTAGAAAATCTGGTGAACGCTCGCCAGTTTCACCATGTGCCGTTTCTGGTTGGCAGGCATACTCAACGACTTGATCACAGAACTCTTGCCTTATAGCAAAATTTCGCTCCAGTAAACTTTCAGGATGGACATCACATCCATTTAGTTTGCTGTAGAAATATCGTTTTCCTCTAGCGCGATGTAATTTAACCAATGGTCTCGTCATAAATATTTGTATCCAAATTTTGGGCAAAGGAGTCCCTAACCGCGTTCTTGCAGTTTAGTAAAAATTATCTATATTAAAAGGTTGGCCTAAAGCAAAAGGCACTGCATTTGATGCACTAAATTGGTGGTGATGCGGTCAGTAGTTTCACGGTTTGATTGTTTTTAAAAATTCAACTGCCGTAGAGTTTCGAGGTTTTTAAAATTAAGATCAAGCGACTAGGAAAAATTGGAAAAGGCTAAAATATCAACAATTCAGTTGTTTATAGCTCTTAAACCTTAATTTTTAAAATATCACTATTCTTGATAAATAATTATTTTTATTTGGGATTTTAAAATTCTGATTTCATTCTATTTTTTTGTTACAAAATAATTTTGCCTCAGTTTTGGTTCAAAAATAAATCTATACCAATTTGTTATATCAAAACTGTAATTGACCACGATATGGCATAAGGCCCACCAATGCTGACATTGACAGAAATCGTCGTTTTTTACAATTTTTCTGTCATTTTTGAATTTTTAGCCATATTTTGAGTAATAAGCGTACTTCTTTTTCAGAAACAATTTGCTGGCTCCTAACATGAAATTAGGACTTATATTGTATAGCTCTAAAACTATAGACTAAGCCATTTCATGTTTCTTAATCAGTATTGTTTGAAGTTGCTAAGAGTGAATCTATTTTTCGCTCTAAGGGCAGGGTTATAAAATAAAGCCAAATACATTCACGAATGAAAATAGCGTAAAATTCAATCAAACAACTCTTGTTATATGGTAATAAAAGTTATTATATGCAATATTCTTTATCTATTAGAAAGTTAAGGCGAATCTAAAGCTCGTGAATACTCTTTATACATGGATAGGTAATACAGATATCAAAAATATGCAGCAAGATGAACATGCTGCAATTTCAACGATAGCGTTACAAAATCCTAAAGCATTTGATCGTATATTTATTTTTGCCAATGACTGGGAAAATGATTGGAAACCTTATGAAAAGTGGTTAGGAAAGCGACTTAGAGAAGCTGGCCGCCCATTCGACAATGTTGCAATATTTAAAGCAAACATTGAAGGCCCAACAGACTACCCAACTATTATAAGGGAAACAGAAAAATGGGTTTCTAAGTTATCTGAAGAAAGTGAAGAGCTGTATATCAATATTACCTCAGGTACACCTGCGATGAGCGTGGCATCTGTCTTAGTTGGTAAAGGTAAACACAACACGCATTTCATTCAGTCTAACCGTGACAACACTATAGAAAATGTTGATGTTCCAGTCGATTTTGGTCAAGCTTATGTAAAATCTGCTGCAAAAAGCATTGCAGATAAAGCAGTCAAAGCGCCTTCATCCCACAAGCAGTTCGACAATATCATTGCTCAATCACAAGTAATGCAAAGTCTAATCTCCAAAGCAAAACGTGTAGCTGAATCTGAACTAGAGTTGCCAGCCTTAGTATTGGGCGAGACGGGAACGGGTAAAGAAGTCATTGCCAATGCTATTCATGCAGCAAGTCCTAGATCTGGCAAACCTTTGAAAACAGTTAACTGCGGAGCATTGCCGGAGTCATTAGTAGACTCCATCTTATTTGGTCATGTTAAAGGCGCTTTTACTGGTGCGAACGAAAAGCACGAAGGTTTATTTGAGCAGGCTAATGGCGGCACGCTATTTCTTGATGAAGTAGGCGAGTTAATGCCAAGTGTTCAAGTAAAACTGTTGCGAGCATTACAGCAAGGCGAAATTACTAGAGTTGGTGATAAAAAAACGATATCAGTTGATGTCAGGATCATTGCCGCTACTCATAGAGATTTACAGCAACTCGTCGAACAAGGTGAGTTCAGGGAAGACCTATTCTATCGCTTAGCAGTTGGCCTATTGCATATCCCACCTCTTAGAGAGCGTCACGAAGATATTGAACCATTAGTTTTGGAATTGGTGGATGAACTCAACCAAGCTGCAAACAAATACCCTGGTTATAAAAGTAAGAATATTTCCGAAAAGGGAATAAAATTTATTAAATCACAACCTTGGCACGGTAATATTCGCGAGTTATGGAATACAATTAATCGCGCCTTTTTGTGGTCGGATAAAGAAAAAATTACTGATGTAGATATCAAAAATGCACTCATCGTTCGTTCACCTACAACTGAAGAATCAGATGTGGTTTTGTCACTCGGCCAACAGGTGGATATTCACAATCTTGTTGAAAAATATAAGAAAAAATACGTAGAGGCAGCAATGAAGGCTGCTGGTAATAACAAAACGAAAGCGGCAAAAATGATTGGTTTAAAAAGCCAACAAGTGATCACTAAGTGGATAGAAGCTTTGGGTATAGAAACACAATAATATGCTTAAATTCATCTTTAACAAAAACTTGGCACTCGACCTGCACTTTAAGGAATAAGGAAATTAATTGGAATGAAGCAATCGATGAATTTTGAGTTTTTACGAGAAAATTGGCCTGAACTTGCAGACTTTGGTGGTTACGCTGAAGAGTACACCTATTCAGATCCCGTTGGCTCGTTAATTAAACTGCGCTCATACAGCGAACATTTAGTTGGCTGGATTTATCATCGATTAAATCTTCCGTGTTTGCCTCGTGCAACATTCAACGACCAATTAAAAGGTGAAGACTTTGTTCAATTGTCATCATCAGCCATTCTAGACAAGTTTCACTTACTTAAAAACTTAGGTAACAAAGCCGTGCACGACAACAAAGGCACAACGGCTGATGCGCTATTTGCAGTGAAACAAGCCTATCATGTCGGTGCTTGGCTATATTGTGCATTTCACAATGTAAAAAGTGACGCTGTTCCTGCTTTCATCGAGGTTGAAAAGCCAGACGGACAACTAAAGAAGAAGTTAGAACAAAGTGAAGCTTTGCATAAACAAGCAATGGCTGAGTTAGATGAACAACGCAAAGCCTATCAAGAATTACTAGAACAAACCAAACAAGCAACCGCCGTTGTCGATAAAGCTGCCGCACAACAGTTTACTGACTTCAGCAAAGTTGCCACTGAAACATTAAACTTCGATGAAGAAGAAACGCGTAAATATCTTATTGACTCAGAACTAAGAGAAGTTGGCTGGGATGTATCTGAAGACGGCACATCTACCGAGCAAGTTGGACAAGAAATAGAAGTTCAATATCAACCAACACAAACAGGTATCGGTTATGTTGATTACGTACTATGGGATGACGACGGCAAACCGCTAGCAGTAGTGGAAGCCAAATGCACCTCTAAAGATGCTCGTCTTGGTAAAAAACAAGCCAAAGACTATGCAGATGCATTAGAAAAAGAGTACGGTCAGCGTCCCGTTATGTTTTACACCAACGGGCACGACATCTACATTTGGGACGATGTTCAAAAGTACCCACCGCGTAAAATCTATGGCTATTATTCCAAAAGTTCATTGCAGCACTTAGTTAAGTTTCAGCGTGTTGAGAAGAAGCCGTTATCGTCAGTGGAAATTGATCACGATATCGCTGGGCGACGCTATCAGTTAGAAACCATCACTCGTGTACATGAAACCTTTGAACTTAAACGCCGCAAAGCACTTATCGTTCAAGCAACAGGCACAGGTAAAACAAGGGTTTCTATTGCCTTAACTAAATCATTACAAGATGCAAAGTGGGCTAAACGCATACTGTTTTTATGTGACCGTAAAGAGTTACGTAAACAAGCGAACAAAGCCTTTGTCGATTTCCTTCAAGTCAAGCCCTTTGTTGTAGGTAAAAGTGAGAAGAAATATCGCGATAGTGCGCGTATTTTTATTGCTACCTACCCAGGCATGATGAGCATTTATGAAGATTTCGATGTCGGTTACTTCGACCTCATTATCGCTGATGAATCACATCGCTCGGTTTACAATGTATTTGGCAACATCTTCAAATATTACGATTGCTTGCAAGTAGGTTTAACTGCAACACCAGTAGAAATGGTATCTCGCTCAACCTGTCAGCTCTTTGGATGTGACTATAAGAGTCCTACCGCGAATTATCCGTTGGAGAAAGCAATAGCAGAAGATCACTTAGTGCCATTCGACATCATGACAATGACCACTAAGTTCTTGCGTGAAGGCATCAACCAACGTTCATTAACTGATGAGCAAATTGCTGAGCTAGAAGACAAGGGCGAAGATCCAAACGAGCTAGAATTCGATGCCAAAGACATCGACAAAGCTGTTATGAACCTTGATACCAATCGTCACATCATTCGTAATTTGATGGAAAACGGCATCAAAGACAAAGACGACCAACTCATTGGCAAGTCGATTATCTTTGCTCGACGTATTGACCACGCACGTTTGCTGAAAGAGCTGTTCGACGAAATGTACCCTGAGCTTAGTGATGGTTTCTGTGAAGTTATTCACTCTGACGAGCAAAGAGCCGATGCATTAATAGACCAATTTAAAGGCATAGAAGGCGAGCCAGAAAAAGACATCACCCTAGCGATATCAGTCGATATGTTAGATACAGGTATTGACGTACCAGAAGTAGTCAATCTCGTATTTGCGAAGCCTATTAAATCTAAGGTTAAATTCTGGCAAATGATTGGTCGTGGTACACGTCTATGCCCTGATCTATTTGGCAAAGGTAAAGACAAAACGCGTTTCTTAATCTTCGACCACTGGAATAACTTTGATTACTTCGAGTTCGATTATGAAGAAACCGAGCCAACCATTACCAAGTCGTTGGCACAGAAACGTTTTGAAATGCGTATGCAATTGGCATCTACCGCGTTAAAAAGTTACGAAAGAGAATCATTCTTAGAAGTTGCTAAATTGCTCAAGCAAGACATCGACTTACTTGATAAGCGCAACATCAACATTCGCGACAACTGGCAAATTGTCGAGCAAATGTCAGATGAAAAGCTATTAAATCAATACGCAAAACAAACCGTACACTTGCTTGAAACTGAAATTGCACCGCTGATGCAATGGCTAGACACCCGTAGGCAGAGTAAAGCCATACGTTGGGACATTCTAATGGCGCAAACGCAACAAACCTTGTTTGATGCGCCAACAGAGCTTGGTGAGTTAAAAGCAGAAATCTTTGCTGTGATTGACCGTTTACCCGTCAATATGAAGCAAGTGCAAGACAAAGCAGAATACATTAAACAACTGCTCAGCGATGACTATTGGCTTATTCCAACCTTTGCAAAGTTGGAACAATCTCGTTTGGCCCTGCGTGATATCATGTGGTTACTGGAAGGCGAAATTCTACCGCCACCAGCACCAACAAAAGTTACCGATATTAAAGAAGATGCTGCTGAATTTGAAATTAGCGCTCGTGCTTCAAAAATTGAATCTATCGACTACAAAATCTATTTGCAGAAAGTAGAGGAAGCACTTAAACCTATTTTTGAGAGCCATCCGGTATTACAGAAGATCAGAAACGGCCAAGCGGTGTCGGAAAGCGAGATTTTACAGCTCAACAGTATCATTCACACGCGCCATGCTGATGTCGATATCGAAACCTTAAAGTCGTTTTATCCAGAGTCCAGTAAGTCGCTTGATACCTTGCTTCGCAGCATTGTTGGTATGGATGCTAAATACATTGAACAGAGCTTTACCGAGCATTTGCAAAACCATCGTATGAACGCTCAGGCCCAGCGCATTATCGATATGCTAATCGGTCATATTGCTCGCAGTGGCGGCATAAAAATGGCCGACTTGGATAAAGCGCCATATAACCGAATTTATGAAGGCGTATTAGGTAGCAGTGAAGATGAAGTCTTTTCACTATTAAAATCACTAGAGCTACCTGAGCCAATCGCCACCATTCAAGGAAGTGCAAATGAATAACACGGCAGAATCACGTTTAAGTATGCGTTTAAAGTTAACGCATAAATCAGGTGAACACCTGTATCCGGTCAAAATGAAAAACCGTCAAACGGGTAAAATAGCATTTCGTGTCAGTGAAAATGGTAACAAACTTGCTGACTGCATTGAGGTTGAGTGCGAACAAACTATGTTGGATTACGTGGTGAAAAAAGGTTTTTCAGTAAGAGCAAGAACACTCCCCAACGCTAAAAAACGAGAAGGACTATATGGCATCGATAAAAACTCGATAGTGTCATATCAATTAACTTAATAAGCGTAATTTCGTAAACAAAAAAATTTTAGATCTAACTTCAAATTCAGTTAGGTCACACATTAAAAGAGAACATAATGATCACAGGCGAATTAAAAAGCAGCGTAGATAAACTTTGGGCTGAATTTTGGACGGGCGGCATCGCAAATCCATTAACCGTAATCGAGCAAATTACTTTCCTTATGTATGCCCGTTTACTCGATTTACACGAGCAGCGCGATGAAAAACGCGCACAGCTACGAGGCACTAGCTTTAATCGCCGCTTTAGCGACGAGCAACAACATATTCGTTGGCACCGCTTCCACCATCAAGATGCAGAAACCATGTTAAAAGTGGTGCGCGACGAAGTATTCCTGCATTTTAAAGACATCTCAGGTGAAGGTTCATTGTTTGCTGAGTTTATGAAAGACGCACAATGCATGATCCAAAAGCCAACGCTAATGGAATCAGCCGTTGAGATGATCAACAAACTGCCATTAGAAGACAGCGACACCAAAGGTGATTTATACGAATACCTACTGAGTAAACTCACTACTGCTGGCATTAACGGCCAGTTCCGTACTCCGCGTCATATTATTCGCGCTATGGTGGAAATGTTAGATCCAGACGTTAATGAACGTATTTGTGATCCTGCCTGTGGCACCGCAGGCTTTTTAAGTATTGCCTATGAATACCTGTTAGAAAAATACACTTCACCAGAAGGTATTCACACCGAAACCATTACCGATGACAAAGGCCAAGAGCAGCAAGTTAAAATCTACAGTGGTGACTTATTACTTGAGCATCGTGACCATGTAGACACCGACATGTTCCACGGTTTCGACTTTGACTCCACCATGTTACGTATTGCCGCCATGAACTTAGTGATGCACGGTATTGCCGAGCCAGACATTCACTATCAAGACACCTTGAGCGGTCGTTTTGCTGAGCGCTACCCAGAGCAAAGTAAAGATGCCTTTTCGATGATCCTAGCGAATCCGCCATTTAAAGGCAGCTTAGATGAAGAAGACGTAGACGATGCTATTTTACGTATAGTTAAAACTAAAAAGACCGAGCTGTTATTTGTCGCCCAAATTTTACGTATGCTGAAAAACGGCGGCAAAACCGCGATAATCGTGCCAGACGGCGTATTATTCGGCTCGTCAAAAGCGCACCAGCAACTGCGTAAACACATAGTAGAAAACAACGAATTACAAGGCGTGGTTTCACTGCCATCAGGGGTGTTTAAACCTTATGCAGGGGTATCAACCGCGATTCTATTTATCACTAAAGGCTCTGTTACTGATCATGTATGGTTTTATGACTTACAGGCCGATGGTTTCTCGCTTGATGATAAACGTACACCGATAAAAGATAACGAACTGCCAGATTTGGTTACCCAGTTTAAAGCTCGTGATAAAGCGATTGCAGAAACGGAAGCAAACGATAAAACCCAAAAAGCGTTTTGGGTTAGCAAAGCCGATATTGCAGCTAATAAATATGATTTATCCATCAACCGCTATAAAGAAGTGGTCTACGAAGAAGAGCAATATGATCCGCCAAAAGAAATCTTGGGTAAGTTAATGGATTTAGAGAATGAAATATTAGCTGACTTAAAAGACTTGGAGAAGATGCTGTGAGTTGGCCTTTAGCTTCTTTAGGTGAGGTTGCCCCTTCAAAGCCGCTTAAAAATCCTGAAATTCTTGACGAAAACTCAGTTTGGCAACTTAATCTAGATAAGGTTGAGTCTCATTCAGGACTTGTAACTGAAAAAGTTTATGGTTCGGTTCAATCAGCAGGCTCTTCAACACATTGGTTTGATGAGCGACATGTACTTTACTCTAAACTACGCCCTTATTTGAACAAGGTTGTGTTGCCAGAAGAGCAAGGTTTAGCTACCACGGAACTTGTCCCGTTGTATCCAGATAAAGATAGATTGGATAGAAAGTATCTGACCTATTATTTGCGATCTAATCGCTTTGTGAAGTGGATAAGCGATCAAGTCGCTGGTGCAAAGATGCCTCGTGTATCGATGAAAGTGTTTTGGGAACATCAAATCCCACTACCACCACTCGACGAGCAAAAGCGAATTGCGGCGATTTTAGATAAAGCCGATGCCATCCGCCGTAAATGTCAACAAGCCATCGACCTCGCCGACGACTTCCTCCGCAGCGCCTTTATTGAGAGGTTCGGAGACCCCAGAAATTCGAGTTTTCCTATAAGGGAATTGCAAGAGGTGTGCACTAAAATCACCGATGGTACACATCATACGCCTACGTACACTGACAGTGGTGTTCACTTTTTAAGAGTGACAGATATTAATAAAGCTAAAGTGAACTGGAACAACACTAAATTTGTTTCAAAAGAAGAGCACTTAGATTTAATTAAACGATGCCACCCAGAAAAAGGTGACGTACTTTATTCTAAAAATGGCACTATTGGAGTTCCGAGACTAATTGATTGGGACACTGAATTTTCTATATTTGTAAGCCTTTGTTTAATTAAACTAAAGAAAGAACTTTTGTTAGGTGGTTATCTGGAATCATTCCTGAAAACTCCGTTTGCCTTGAAGCAAGCAACTGCTAGAGCGAAATCTGCGACTGTGACAAATTTACATTTGGTTGAAATAAAGGAAATTAAATTACCAGTACCTCCACTAGATGTGCAACGTGAATGGCTAGACTTTGTATCTAACCACAAAGATATGATGACTAAGTTAGAGCATTCAATGAATGAAGCAAATAACCAGTTCAATTCAATTAGCCAACAAGCTTTTTTAGGAGAGCTGTAAATCTCAATTAAATAACGACAAGGATGTTTTATGTCACGATTACTCAACGCTATTGAAGAGCGCCAATTACTAAGTATTAACCCACAAGATGAAAACAACATCAGTGAATATCTTGATTATGCGTTAAACGATAATAAGCAAAGCACAGCAAACGATGTTCAAGTTATCGTGGTGCCATCCCTTTGGATAACCAGCGTCAAACACAAACGCCAACTAGCCCCTGTATTTGAGCAATATGCCTTACATGCCTTGGTTGATGTTGGCACTATTTGGTCACCTGTCACCAGCGTTTCATTTAGTTTACTGGTTTTAGGTAATGAGCCAGTTAGCTACGTTCTAATGGCCGACTTTGCGGCTAACGCTCCTGTACAAAATAACAACCCAGTTGATCGCAAACTCACACCCAAAGCAGACAAGTCTGGCGAGCTACCCAATATTGTTTACACCGAAACATTCAAACAGTTTTTAGTGCAAATTGAACAAGAACTTTTTGGAGGAGCTAGCTCAGCGAAGAACGAGCTACATGATCAGTCGTTTTTTACTTTCAAAGTACCAGCTAAAGCACTGAATATGTCACGCTTGCAGGTTGCCTTTTATCACCCTGACAATCAAATCGATATTAACCGCTACAAAAAAGCCAAGTTTGGATCTTTAGAAAAGTTAGCCGATGTGAGCATGGTGCACTCAGTAAAACGGGGTGATTTGGTTCAAGGGCAAGTATTTAAATGGTCGTTAGTCGGGAAAAGTAAGCTACTTCACAACCAGAATGAATTACCGATTACTGAAGGTGATGCGACAAATCAGGTGCTGGCGGAAGGCGATATTATTGTTACACCTAATTGCTCAAAAGTGTTTTTGATCACCAATGAACTAAACGGTGTTTACGCCCCAGCGCATAATTATCATATTCGCCTTCAGCCTAACGCAGCAGTTTCATCTCAATACTTATGTTTATATTTACAGAGTGAGTTTGCGAAAAAGTATTCACTCAAAATGGCAATCGGCAGTGTAATTCCTCGTATTGCACTAAATGACTTTAGACAGTTACCTATTTTACTGCCAGATGACGATACCTTGGCGAAAAGCGATGAGCTTTATCAGCGGCTGCAAACGCCGGAGTCAGATCTCGACAAAATCAATAATCTCATTGCAGGCACTAAAGACCAAGGCCGTTTGCAAGATAGCTTTTTGTTAGAAGAGTTAGAAAAGTTACGTATTTCAAAGCGTGTCATTATCGAAAAATTGATAAAAGATGATTTAAAAGAGCTGAAAGTCTGCATTGATAAGGGCTTGTATAAATCGTCAATGGTTATCTGTGGCTCAATTTTAGAAGCCATCATCCTCGACTGGTTATCTGAAACCGAAAAACACGACTACTACCGCGATGATGCCGAAATTAGTTTAAGTAAAGCCATTACCTTGCTTAAAAGACTTGGCGAGCTAGATTATGAGTCTGCCAATGCTGCTCATAACATCCGCACAATGCGCAACCTCATTCACCCAAGAAACTACTTTCAAAACCAAGGCAAAGTAACCAAAAAGGAATGCATGAAGTTACTAACACAATTAAAGCAGGTAATCGCGGCATATCATGAAAGTTGAAATTTGTGGTAATAAAAATTACATAAAAGAATTAAATATTATCATATTTTAGGGGTGCGTTTTTGTAAAGTTGATATAAAACAAAGGGATAGTTTGTTGGTCTGGTTTTCGCACTGTAATGATTATCTAATCATGTGAGGAAAACGTTATGGCCTTTATTGTAAAAGAACAAGATCGATTATTCGTTGTACCTGAGCTGACAAACAGTCAACACGCACAAATAAGAGAAGGACAAAGAGGGATATCTAAAAAGCAGGTGATGCTGGCTTACCAATATGGCCGAGTAATTCACTCACGACGTGCGGTTTATCATGTGATTGGTAACAAGGAAATTAAAAAATACGGTGACATAGAGCCAGAGCTAAAAAATATGAATGGCGTTCAATTGGTTATGTCGGCAAATGGAACAGTGTTAACGGCGTTCAAAAATAAAGATTTACGAAAAGTTCGCCCGTATAAGCACAGTCACAAACATTTACATTAATTGAAGTTTGATTGGCATACAGTTAATCAAAATTAAAAGGATAGAAAATGAGTTTAAAAAAATTCGCAGTAGCAAAAGCCAGAGCACTCCCTGTCATTATTTTAGCGGATACCAGTGGCAGTATGTCAGTGGACGGGAAGATTGCAGCGCTTAACGAAGCCGTTCAAAACATGGTTTCTACTTTTAGGCAAGAATCAGCACGACAAGCTGAAATTCAAGTGGGCTTAATCACTTTTGGTGGTGATAAGGCTGAAATGCACCTACCACTTGCTAAAGCATCTGAAATAGAAGCGATGCAGCCACTCGATGCGATTGGTCGCACACCAATGGGTCATGCGTTCGAGTTAGCGACGGAGGTGCTTGAAGATAAAGAACTGATCACATCTCGTGATTATCGCCCTGTATTAATTTTACTTTCTGACGGTATTCCAACCGACAGTTGGCAAGCTGGTTTAGAACGGTTAACCACGAGTGAACGTGGTCAAAAAGCCAGTCGTTTTGCAATGGCGATAGGCGCTGAAGCTAATATCGATGTACTTGAAGCATTTAACAATGACTTAGAAGCGCCAGTATTTAAAGCAAATGAAGCCAGAGATATTCACCGTTTCTTTAGAGCGGTCACCATGAGCGTAACTGCACGCTCTCAGAGCAGAACCCCTAACGAACTCGCACCGATTAACTTTGATGAGTTAGACAACGATGACAACGATTTAGGCTTAGATCTAGAAGGCCAATGGTAAGTATTCGCCATCTAAGTGTTTCTGTCATTGGGCCTGGTCATATACTCAATGGTCAGCCCAATCAAGATTCGGCGCTAGTAAAACGGGTGCCCAGTGGTTGGCTCGCTGTAGTTTGTGATGGCATGGGATCTAAGCCTCATTCGGATGTGGGATCAAGACTAGCATGTCGAGCTGCATTTGACGTGATTAAGATGGTTGATTTCAGCATTGAAAGTAAAGTGCTTATCAAGCGGGTTTATCAAAAGTGGTTGAACTCGCTTGGCGATATCAAAGCTAGCGATGCAGTGACAACGTGTTTGATTGTCTGGGTTTCTGATAGCGGAGAGCTAAGAACGTTTCAGTTAGGTGATGGCTTAATTTTAACTTCGCAACAGACAACTGAACATTCGGATACAAATGATTTTGGCAACATCACTACAGGCTTAGGTAAATCTAAACAGTTTTCAGACTGGCAGGTAACGAAGCAGCAATTGAGTGTAGGTGATGTGATTGCGCTTATGACTGACGGTATTAGCGAAGATCTGCACCAAGGTATGGAGCTGGACTTTGCACATTCGATTATTGAAAGCACTAAGGGCAAGAGCATTAGACAAGCTAAGGCTTGGCTAAAAAACGAATTTAGGAACTGGGGTACGCCGAATCACACGGATGATAAAACCCTCGCACTATTGGTTTTGAGCTGACTGTGCAAAATAAAGGTTATAAACAAATGACAAGTGAACAAACAAAGAAGCGCATTGTAACCGACACCTTTGGTCAAGAGTTTGAGTTAGTCAAAAAGATAGGACAAGGTGGTCAGGGAGTTGTTTGTACAACTCAGGTTGATAACGTGCTGGTTAAAATGAGCACGCAGCGAGATAAAGATAAAAAAAGAAAATGGCTTGAGCATGTTCATTGGTTGATGAAGCAGCCTTTAGAGCAGTTAAACATTGCTAAACCATTCTCACGCATTGCTATGAAAGGGAATAACTTTGGTTATGCAATGGAGCTGATGGACGGATTAATTCCTCTAGAATCGTTAATGAATGAAACTGAAGAATTAATTGCAGCGGAGGGGTCACCAGAGCATTACTTATCAACAGGTGGCTTAAAACGTCGAATGACTATTTTGGCAAAGCTTGCCAGAACACTCTCAGATCTTCATGCAAGGGGTTTAGCGTACGGTGACTTATCTCCTGCAAATATTTTTGTTTCAGCAAACCCTGATTACTCTGAAGTGTGGTTGATTGACTGTGACAACATTTGTGTCAATCAACGAGAAAGTTTTGACTCTTTGGTTGATGAAGGCAAGCCAGGTCGCATTTTTAGTCCAGGTTTTGGTGCACCAGAAGTTGTTAATGGCGACAGCTTTGTTTCCTCGTTAACGGATGCATGGAGCTTTGCAATCGTCGCGATGAAGCTATTAACAACTAATCATCCATTTATTGGTGAAGCTGTTGAAAATGGTACTCCTGAAGACGAAGAGCGAGCGTTTGCGGGTGAGTTACCTTGGATATACCACCCAACTGATCATGCAAATGCGCTAGATGAAGATTACCCCAAGGGCATTCCATTAGAGCTGGTAGCGCTAAAGCCCCTTTCTAATTTATTTGAGCAATGCTTTAACGCGGGTAAAAACGATCCACTAGCCAGACCGAGTTTAAGTGAATGGGCGGAAGTTTTTGAACAGCTTGCGCATATGCTAGTGAAGTGCCAAAACAAAGAATGTAATGCTTCTTTTAACTTCTTGGTGAGTGACGGCCATTTAGAGTGTCCTTTCTGTGGCACTTCAATGAACAACAGCCAAGTCTTGTATATTCGTAATAACCTCCAAGATTTATCCATTTTAGAGCTACCTAACACAACCATTTACGATACATACGTTGATACGGGGTATCACCAAACGCTTAATATTGGCGAAACCATTGTACTCAAAAACTCTTGCCCTGGTTCTATGTACTGGTCTGAATCACAAGAGCTACTGTCGATACGCTTTACCAAAGAGGGTTTAGAGATCACGCCACTAGGTGCTAAATCTTTTGAGATGGGGATGGGTAAAAACAAACTTCAAACCTTTAACTCGAAAACACCAGTATCGGCCTCGACAAGAGCTAATCAATGGCTAATCATTCAGCCAATCGTCGAGACCCCTGAGCCGCAAATAGCTAACCTGTTTAGGTTGAGGTGGTAAGCTGATGAATACGCAAGATATTAAACATTTAACTCAAGAAAAGATAATTGAAGTTGCTATAGAAGAGGATGCTATTTCGGCTTTCGATTGTGAACAAGATATCTCTTTTCACATTATCCACGACGAGCTGTTTATTAAGCAAAATGAGCTTTTAGCACAGGTTACTAACGCTGAAGTATTTGATAGCTATGGTGACATTGAGCACTTTATTTGGATACCTATTTCCAAACAAGACAACAAGGTGCTTATTCAAGCGATCCCCTGCTTACCAAATAATTTGGACTTTCACGAGCTGCAAGTTTCTGTAGATGAAAACATTATTGAGCAGGTTGCTAAACTCGCAAAGCTAAAAAACAAAGACATTGATAGCGTAACAGATTGGCTAAAAAGCGAGTTTGTACTTGATGTAAATAACCAATCGAAAGTGCTAACAGCAATCAGTAAAGCAAGCGTTGCTGAAAATAGAGGGCTAACGATTGTAGGTAAAACGAGTTTGCTAGAAGCGCAATATACACCAGAGCAAAAGATGTGGGCGAAATCGGTTAAGAAACTACGCCGTAAGGTTAAGTTCGATTTGAGTTCTATAGATTGTGAATTATCGTTTGTTGACTATACGGTTGCAGCTCGAATTCAAGACCCTTTAGTGAAACAAAAGCTTGAGGAGTTAAATCGAGATAATTCAACATACATAAACTTGTGGAATCAATACAACCAAAAAGTTAAAGAAAAAGCGGTGGAACTTGCCAATAACGCTGGCTTTGTTCGTTATATCAAAATCGATAAAGAAGACTCGGTTGATGGTGTGAAATGGAAGTTTTACTTCCAAGAAAAAGATATTGAGAAAGTTAAACAGCTTGCCGCAATTTTAAGAGAAGAGCCTAACCATACGTTAGAGATCAACAAGCGCTTGCCTAGCTGGTTAGAGAATAATATTGGTGATATAGGGCTTGAAAAGGATGAAAAGGTAGAGAGTATTGCTGCTCAATTTTCGGGGCATACTAATCAGTATATAACGCTCAATTTAAACTCTTACGGAAAGCCTGAAGAAAAAGGTGTTATTTATTTGTCGATTAGTGGCTCAATTGTGCAAATGCAACGACGTGAGCAAGCAAGAGATTCAATAACAGGCTTTTTGAATCCAATGAAAGACCTACGTCTGCTAATTGAAGATCAAGATTTTAGTATTTCTAGGCAAAAACAAGCCAAAAATAAATTGAAACCGTTAACCGCTGCGGCGAGAAGATCATTCAAAGGTGAGCCAACGGCAAAGCAGATAGAAGCATTAGATGTCGCTTTAAATACACCTGATATTGCCTTAATTCTCGGCCCACCAGGGACGGGGAAAACCCAAGTTATTAGTGCGCTGCAAAATAGGTTGGCAGAAGAGCATAAAAGCAATTTAACGGGGCAAATACTACTTACTAGCTATCAAAATGATGCGGTGGATAATGTCATCGCTAGATCCGAGGCATTTGGTATTCCGGCGATTAGAGCGGATGACAATACCCGCGCCCCTTATTTATTGGAGCAGTGGAGCCAGAAACAAACAAGCAACTTAACTGAAGTTGCGAATGAGTTAGCTCAAAATGACGGCAGTTATAAAATTATAAAAAACATTCGCAAGGATATAGCGACAATTCTAGCTTCTCGTGTAGATAAAAAACAAAAACACGAGCGGATAAAAAGTCTTCTTGAGGATATTGATAATCTTAGGATAAATCACGGTTTTGATATACCTCAGTCCTTGAAAGCAAAACTTGAGCAACAGTTTGACACTCAAGTCGATGAGAACAACCCAACTTCTAATTCTTTGTTGCTGAGCCAAGTTAGAGGTTTACGAACCTCTGAACGAGCGTATGACGATGATGGCTATGAACAGTCTTTCAAGTGTCTATCCGCTTTACGCAGAACGGGGCGATATGAAGAAGAAGTAGAAGTTCTTGATGAAATTATCGAAAAGCTGACTCTCAGTGCTGAAGATTTTGAAAAAATTAAAGAAATCAAAAATAAGTTACTCGATGATTTAATCCCCGATTACCGACCTAAGTCGTTACAAGTTGAGCTTTCAAAAGAAGAAATATCAACGCTTCATCAATTGAATGAAGTTATCGCTAAGCACGCAATGAATTGTGCAGCGGGAATACCTGATGTTATCGAGGAGTATTTAGACTTAATCAAGTATCAACCGGATTACCTTGCAAAAAGTGTAAGAGACTACACAACGTCAATTGGTGCATCGTGCCAGCGCTCTGCGGGTCAGCAGGTTGTGAAGTATAAAGAGCAAATTAATGCTTCTTTAGATGAAGTTGGCGGAGACTTTACCTTCGATACGGTCATTGTGGATGAAGCTGCCAGAGCAAACCCGCTTGATTTGTTTATTCCAATGGCACTGGCAGCGAAGCGGATCGTATTGGTTGGAGATCACTTCCAGCTACCGCAAATGTTAGAACCCGATATTGAAAAAGAAATGATTGAAGCAGGTGACTTGCAACAAGAGACTGCCAAAGCAATCAAAATGAGTCTTTTCGAGCGATTATATACGCAATTAAAAGCTCGCCAGGCCAAGGACGGTATTCAACGAACTGTGATGCTAGATACCCAGTTTAGGATGCATCCAGATATCGGCGGATTTGTTAGTCGTTCGTTTTATGAAGCTGAAGGAGAGCCAAAACTTGAAGCAGGCTTAAGTAAAGATCATTTCGATCTCGGTATTGCTAAGTATAAGGGTAAAGTAGCCGAGTGGATTGACCTGCCATTACAGTCAGGCAAAGAGCAGCGTTCAGGTACTAGTTGGCAACGCGATTGCGAAGCACAAAAAGTTGTTAGTGAAGTGCAAGAGTTGTTTGCAGAAAATCCTAATTTAAGTGTGGGTGTGATTACCTTCTTTGCAGCTCAGCGAGAGTTAATTTTAAATAAGCTTGCGCAAGTAGGCATTTGCCAAAAATCAAAAGATGGTTGGGAGTATCTGCCTGGCTTTAAAACAACTGAAGAAGGAGAAGAAAAAATTCGAGTTGGCTCTGTTGATGCTTTTCAGGGGAAAGAGTTTGATGTGGTGATTCTATCAACGGTTCGCTCTAATGACTTTTCGGCATCAGATGAGAATGCATACCGAAAAAAATATGGCTTCATTCGCACACCAAACCGTTTAAATGTGGCATTTAGTCGAGCTAAGAGTTTAATTAAAGTTGTTGGTGATAAAGCGATGTTTTCTGGCGAGTCAGCTGAAAAAGCCATTCCTCAAGTATGGGCATTTATTCACGAACTCTGTGGGGTGAAATCATGATTACACATAGAGATATTCAAGATGCTTGCTACTTGAAAAGTAAGCTGAATCGATACCAGAATGAAAAAGATATCTTTTGGCCGTTTTATCTATGGCGGGTAGCTGCGCCCAAAAGTAAACCAAGTTTAAATATTTTTCAGATGTTGGTGTTAAAGCTAATTTTGGCAGGGTGCCGTGACAACGAAAAATTATGCCGATATAGCAATTTAGATAAAGAGCTTATCAGGCACATATTAGCTCAGTTAACTAATGACGGCTACCTTGACGGCTGGAACCATACAGACAAAGCCAAGCAGTTACTTTTAGGTGTAGAAGAGTCTACAAACGAGAAAACAAGTTATTACATACTTCAAGATGCAACAACGGGAAAGTTGATGCCGAGGTTACTTTCTACACTACCGCACATTGAAGGCATGGATTTCAGTGAGCGTTTCCCTCAATTTGTTCGAAGTAAAGGCTCAGGGAAGTTAGTAAAGCCCTTATTAATCAGTAATACCGTTAAGCCAGAAGCGCCAACGTCAGAGCAAATGAACTCCAGCTTAAGAGCCTATCGCAGAGTATTGAACCAGTTAAAGCAAGCTGACTTTTATATATCTGACGATGCGTTAGAAGTTACCTACTCAATTGAGTTTATTGAGCCTGAACCCATCGCAGCGTTTATCCACACCAAGCTATTTTCAACAATTTCTGGTGAGCGCTCGTGGTATTTATCTGACCCAACGGGACTAACGGAAACCCTTCCTGAGTTAAATGATGCTGCCGAACAGTTGTTGGATTCAAATAAGCACTTTTCTTCTAGAGTTAATGAAGTAATGGGGATCGCTGCAGATGAACATACGCTCAATTACAAGCAACAAGAACAGCTATTTGAGGAGCAGGCAAAAGTAGAGTTGTTATCAAACTATCCCTGGGTTCAAGAATATTCACTGATAGAAAAGCATGTCTTAGCAACACTGCGATTTAAGAACCAGGTTGAACAATCGCAAACACTTAGACCAGAAGTCTTGGAAGGGTTGTTGAGTGAGTTGCAGAAAATAATCGAAGCATGGTTAAAAACCTTTATGAAGCTTAATGAAGCCAGCAATGACTGGGAAGTTTTAGTCATGCGGTGGAACGGTAATAGACCTGTTTTTCAGCATGACAAAAGACTTATTGAGCAAATTTACTTAGGAGTTAGCGGCGTTAGTGCCTATGCCGCGAAAAGGTTAGCAACCGTTAGAGGGGGCAATGTTCAGTCAGCAATGACAAGAGGCAATCAATCATTAAAGCCGATGCTTGCCGCGATGTTACTAACGTTTCCAAAGGTTGTGGAGCAATTATCAATGCAACTGCCTAACTGGTTAGACGATGCAATACGGCTTGCTGATGACAGAAACAATAAAGCCAGCCATGCCAGTGGTGAAGTTTTAACAAAAGATGAGGTTATAAATCACCTCAATTCAGTAGATGAATTATTAAAAGTTTTAGAAAGAATATTAGGAAGTAAATAATGGCAAAACGAAACAAAGCACGGAAGCAGCCTGTAGCTGCAAATGCAACAAATCCATCAAATTCAGCAGCGGATAAAATAGGTAGTGCTTTAGCTGCTGTGGACAACCTAGCAGAAAGTGATAACGGTTCGATTTTTGGCGCTATGGCTGAAAAGCTCAAGCTAGCAAAAACGTCACATGATGCTGCGAGTGAAGAGCAAAAAAAAGAAGCATCAGAATCTTATGGCAACGACATTCAAACTTTGGTTGGCGAACTTAAAAAGCTAGTAGAGCAAAACAAGAAAATTGAAGCGGATAATAAGCAGAGTTTATCAAGATCAAAGCAATTAGAAGAGTCGGTAGAAGAACTTAAAAAGAAAATCGAGTTAGAGAAAAAAGAATTAGATAAACAATCTAAAGAGCTATTAGCGAACAAAAAGAAGAATGCAGAAGATACGGCGGACATTGCCAACAAACTAGAAGAGCTAAAAGAGCAAGAACTTGATGCTGAAAATGGGTTTGCCGCAAAACACATGGAAATGCTGGATTCGTTTGAGGAAAAACAGAATAAGCTTCGCGAATCATTGGAACAGAAAAAATTAAATCTTGAAAAAGAAATAGATGAGCTAACTAAAGCTAAACAATCGTTGAATGAAGCGGAAAAAGCCTTGCTTGAAGAAAAGCTACATGAGTTATCTTCTAAAGAAGCAGAATTAGACGAAAAAGAGTTCCAATTAAACCAAGAGAAAATACTAATTGAGAGAAAACGTAAGCAAGCACAACTAACCAATGAAGAAGCGAGTAGTTATAAAATTTCACTAAAAGATGAAATTGAAAAAGAATTCACCTACCAGATATCTTCACTTGAAAATCAGAAGTCTAACCTTGAAAAGCAAATTGCTCAGTATGACCAAGGTGAAAAGCAGTTACTTGAAAAGTTGAGTTCATTTAAGGACATAGAGAGGCAATTTGGTGACGCTACGCCGCAAGAGGTTTTAGAGCAACTTAATCATTACAAACAAGCGGTAAACAAACTGCGTTTACAGTTAGATGAGAAGCCTAGCGAACAGCTTGAACAAAATTACAAAGAGCTTAAAAAGACCTACGAAGCATTAGAGCAAGAATACAATAATGCTCATGCAGAGCTACAGCAAAATAAAGTGCAGCTTACAAAAAGTAGAATGTCCGTTATTGAGTTAGAGCAAGTTCAAAAGCAGAAGCAAACTTTGGAAAAACACAATCAATTACTTAAGGCAGCAGTTGATCAGTTGAGCGCTGATGTTGATGATCTAGTTAATAAGCAACAGGCTAAAACCGCATTCCCAGCTCTTTTAGAGCTTGATAGCAAACTTAGAGCTAAAGGGATAACAGAGTCTATTCCTTCATTAAGAAACTTTGCAGAAGAGCTTCAGCATCGTATTGCTTGGGACTCTCATGAACAGAAAGAATTGTACTATCGCCTTGAAGATATTTGGCTGTTTATTGCTGGCCTTGCTATGAGCCGTTTACATATCCTACAAGGGATCAGCGGCACAGGTAAAACAAGCTTAGCAAAAGCATTTGCAAGGGCTGTTGGTGGTGGTGTGAAAACTATATCTGTTCAAGCTGGCTGGCGTGATAAAGGAGATTTAATTGGTCACTTTAATGCGTTCGAGAAGAAGTTTTACGAGGAAGAAACTTTGCAAGCTTTATATGAAGCACAATCTCCAGCATACAGTGATCGTCCATACATCGTTTTACTAGATGAAATGAATCTTTCCAGACCAGAACAATACTTTGCAGAGTTTTTATCAGCTTTAGAATTAGATCCTAAAGACCGTATTCTCACGTTGATGACAACAGGACAACCTAATGGGCCTGAAAAGTTAATAGATGGAAGAAAAATTAAAATACCTGAGAATCTTTGGTTTATTGGTACAGCCAACCACGATGAAACAACGTTCGAGTTCGCTGATAAAACTTATGACCGTGCTCATGTTATGGAGCTTCCAAGACATAAAAGCACCTTTCATATTAACAAGGATCTTGAGCCGATTACATACAGTTTCGATTCACTAGAGGAAGCTTTTGACGCTGCAACAAGAAAACATAGCAACACAGTCAATAAACTTATTAAAGACCTTGATGATTCTGAGTTTTCAATGCTTTTAGAGGAGGAGTTAAATGTCAGTTGGGGCAACCGACTAGAAAGACATCTTAGTAGGTTCATACCCGTTATGCTCGAATGTGGTAGTGATTTAGGTTTTGCCTTAGACCATATGTTAGCCACTAAGGTGTTAAGAACTGGTAAAGCGACTGGCCGTTATGACACAGAGCAAGAAGATATTTCAAACCTTATTGATGCATTAAACGAGTTTTGGTGTACTCAAGGCTTCAATTCTAAGCCTGAAGCGAGCTTGAAACTCTTAAATAATGAGTTGAAGAAAAAGAGTAGCCTTTAATGATTACTTGGTATGACAGATTTAACGGGGAGTTAGTAAAACAGCTTCCTGAAAATATTGTGTCTGGAAGATATGCGGCTCAGGCACCGTGCACTTTTAATGGACAAACAAATATCCAGCCTGGTGACTTTCTAGTTAATGATGGAACTGAAAAGTTTCATATTGGCTCAAAGTCAGGCGCATTTATTCATAATGAAAAGTCGGAACAACTTGAGACCGAATTAGAAATTATCGAGAGTGCAATACTCGCATATCAAGAAGCGGTTGACGTGGGGAAAGATAGCTCTTTTCTTATACCAGATAAATTACTTGCTCGCTTTGAATTGACTAAATTTGAGGAATTACTAGTCGATGTTCTAAAAAAAGGGCATCTCCAAGAAATTGCCAGGCGGCCTAGAATGGAGTTAATTTATGAAGAGCATCTTGTTCCAGTATCTAGAGCTAAAAAAGTAGCAGGCTCTACCAATGCTTACCTAGCTTCTCATTCAGAGTGTTGGCAAACCAGGACATTAACTGGTGTGATCCCTAAACAAATCCTCGCTTTAGAAAGTGAAGACCAGCTCAATATTTATGAAAATCGAGTGTATGTGAAACTACTGGGTAATATTGAGCAATATTTAGTTAAGCGCATTTTAGAAGTTAAAAAATTAGAAGAAATATTTAAGCAAGCAGTGAGCTTTCAAAATGCGGAAGGTATTTATTTTGAGTTGAGAGATAGTATCTTTACCTTGTGGGGAGAAGGTTTTTCAGGCGATAAACAGGCGAATGATGCCGCTGTACACAGTATAGCAACACTTGAACTTCTAACCAAGATGTTGAAAAAAGTTAGAACATTGCAACATTCAGGTTTGTATCTAACGTTAACTCATAATATTCAAGTTCCGCTTAAGTTAAATATGACCAACGTTTTGTCACATGACCAGCATTATCGTCATGTAGCAAGGCTATGGAATAGTTGGTTGGATACCCAGCAAGCTAATAATCTCTATCCTGAACAAATTTTTCAACGAAATAAGAAGCTTGCAGTTGCATATTCACTATATTGTCGTGACTTGGTGAAACGAACATTACATGAACTAGGTTTTAATGAACTGACACCAAACTGCTTTAAAAGAAACGGGAACCAGGCAATTTATCTTCAGGTAACAACTGGCTCTGAAATCGTATTAAAAACACGTGAACATAGTTTGTTCTTTATTCCGTGTTTCACCAATAGTATTGACCTCTCAGACACAGAGTTGATGGAAAATAGTCAAAGGGTATTGCTTTCTTTAGGTTCTGCTGTGGAAATGAATGAAAAACATCTTTGTACTGCACCAACCAATTTTTATTCATTAGAACAGCTAGCTGTTTTGATTACTAAGTGGTTAATCAGTCAAACATTGCAAACTATTGGAATTACAATATCTAAAGCTCCATCACTGCTTTTAAAAACGTTAAACCGAATGAATGCAAATGGCTATTGGAAGCTTGAGAATAATAGCATCATCATAATAAAGCCATGTCTAGCTGCTAAACCCAAGCTACTGGAGTTTAAGAAAGAGCATAAGCAGGATGTTTCTATCGCTCAGGCAGTTGATGCAGTTACTGAAGCCGCAGAAAGATTTGAAGAGTTGTTGTATTGCCCTTGTTGTGGCGCAAAAGCTGATGAAGACCAATGGATTTCTAGAGATGACAATTGCTTTGCAATTCGAAACTCTAGCTGTAATCACGTTTGGGAGGTTAATCGACAAGCGGATAGTAATAAGGTGTTAAAAGTCGTACCAAATAAGGTTTTAGATAGTGATATGTTAGACGGCTTTGAACGTACTGGTAGGTTTAGCATCTTAGTAAATTTTTGAGTAAAATTAATTACTATTAAGTAAGTAATCTTACCATTTGAGGGCTTTGGTATTGCTTTTTTTTTGCTATCTACCTAAATTGTAAGGGTATTTTGTTTTTGGCTTGATTTTGGCATTACTTCATATGTTATTAACTTTGGAGTATCCAACAATGAACGACTTATTCATTCAAACAGCAATCATGGCATCAATTACATTCTTCGCAGTAGTTGGTGCCATTTCGTATTTAAAGAAATCTCAAACTCAGCCTGTAAGTGAAGAAGATGAAGAGCTAAAACAACAGCTAAATACAGTACAAGCTGAACTAAATTTAGCGAAGGAAAACAACGCTAGTATTAGTTCGAAACTTGCCGCAGCGGAAGCTTCTTTAACACACCTCTCAACTATAGAAGAGCGCTCAGCCGTTTTAGAGCAACAAAAACGTTTAGCTGAAGTATCGCTTTCTGAAACCAAAGTCGAGTTAAGTCGATTAAACGCTCAGCTTGAAGAAAAAAATGCTCGCCTATCTGCGTTAACAGATGAGTCAACGCTGTTAAGCCAGCAAGTTGCATCCCTCCAGAGTAAACAGACTCAGTTGACTAGCGACAAAGCAGAACTTACTGAAAAGTTGAAAGCTTTTTTTGAGGTTCAAGAAGAAGTTAAACAACTAAAATCGGTTCTATTTGATAAAGATTCAAAGATCACTGAAATGTCGAGCCAACTCTCTGCTTCACTGGAGTCTAAAAAAGCACAGCAAGAAAAAATTGAACTGCTTGAACGCACTGAACAGCGCTTAGTTAAAGAATTTGAAAATACTGCAAACAAGATCTTCAAAGAAAAAACAGGTGAAATGTCGGCACAAAACAAGTCGTCACTGGACTCGCTCCTTTCACCGCTTAAAACCCAGATTGGTAACTTTAGCAAACAAGTAAACGAAGTTTACACCAATGAAGCTAAAGAGCGTCATGCCTTAAAGCAAGAAGTGCATAGCTTGAAAGCATTGAATGAGCAAATGGGCAAAGAGGCTGTTGCCTTGACCAAAGCACTTAAAGGTGACAACAAAAAACAAGGAACATGGGGAGAAGTGGTACTTGAAAGAGTGTTACAAGAGTCAGGCTTACGCTTAAATCATGAATACGATACGCAAGTCTCATTAAAAGATGAAGAAGGTGGATTATTTAAGCCAGATGTGATTGTCCACTTGCCAGGCAATAAAGATGTAGTTATCGATTCTAAAATGGTGCTAACCGCCTACGAGCGTTACTTTAATGCTGAAGACGAAGCGATTCGCCAGCAGGCTCTAAAAGAGCATATTAACGCGATTAAGAATCACATTAAGCAACTAACCACCAAAAATTATCATGACTTACATGGAATTAAAACTCTCGACTATGTGTTGATGTTTATTCCGGTTGAACCTGCTTTCAATCTAGCCATTGAAGAAGATAATGAGCTAATTCAGTTGGCACTGGAAAAGAACATTATGTTGGTTAGCCCAACGAACTTAATGGTTGCACTGAAAACCATAAACAACATGTGGCGTGTTGAATATCAAAATCAAAACGCTCAGGACATCGCAAATAAGGCGGGGGCAATTTATGACAAACTAGTCGGTTTTGTTGATGACATGAAAAAGCTTGGTTCTCATTTAGAACGTGCTGAAGGAAGTTACGGCGAAGCAATGAAAAAGCTTAGTGAAGGCAGAGGTAATCTAATTCGTCGAGCTGAGAGCATGAAAGGGTTGAGGATATCGAACAACAAAGAGTTGCCTACAGAGCTGGTTGAAAAAGCTGATTTATCTCTAGTAGAGAATAAAACGGCTTAGCTAAAATGAAGCCATATATTTCAGATATATGGCTTTATTTTTCATCGTTATTTCTATAGTCTTTTACTTGAATAGGAGTACAGAATATGGATATTGTAGTTGATTTAATGAATACTGGTTTAAATTCAATAGTCCCCCAAAAGTTTTTCGAAGCGTTTTTAGTTTCTCGTAAATTAGAGTTCTCTGATGGTCGGCCGTTATTCGCTTACCAAGTCGGTCAGAATGAATATAGTCAACTAGCCAATTGCTTGAGCATGAGCGCAGCTTTTGGCATTCAGAATATAGATGGTCGTTTACCAAGATGGGACGCTTTATTTGTCTTGTACGCATCCGAGTGGTGGCGCAGGAACTATCAGGGAGGAGTATGGAGTTGGGAAAGCATAATAAAGTCTTTGGAACTCTCGGCTGACGAGTTTAATCACTCAACAATTCGACATATTGTTTCGAAGGGATTAAAAAAGTGGAAAAGGGAATTATTAGAAAATGCGCAAGGAAAACAGTATTTAGGTACAGTGATTTTTGAAGGTGGAATTCCACTAGGTTTATTAAAACAAAACACAGGCTTTGATCGTTACTTACGCGGTGTTTTAAAAGATTCAATACAATATTCTGAAGCTGGTTATACTCCTACTCATTTTGCCGAAAAAAGAAAGGATATGTTAGCGACGGCATTTCACAAAAACGAATTTTTGTCGTTAGTCGGTGAAGTCATTCAAATGGTTTTAAGACTAAGAGAAACTTATGACTTAGCCGCAAAGAAAGATCCCGTTGAACACCTAAATACACAGCTTCCCACATGGCGAACTCATTTTCCTATCTCCCTAGAAGGTGATGAGGGAAATGCTTTAATAAGCAGTTTGATTGTGCACTCGTCTAGGGTTAAAAAGAAATCAGATGTTCCTATTTATCTATGCCGTCGTCTACAAAATAACAATAATTTGTACTCGATAGTAAATGTTATCAATCTCCCAAGATTGGTATCAGAAACCGACCTTAAGGACTTTTGGCAAGTAAATAGTGTAGGGAATAAATTAGATCTGGTTGCGTTTAACGGCTCCAATAAAGTATCGATTGCAACACTCACTCTAGTTCGTAATGAAGAGTATAAGGTTTCACCATTAATAAAAACGTTACCTTCAGCAGGAAACAATGAAGACTGGCAATTATCTTTTTACCGCAAAGGTAATGCTATTTCAGATAGCCACCCTTTAAAGGGAGGTGAAGCTATTGAGCCAGAATTGCCAGTAGGATTTATAGAAACTAAAGACCAACACTGGGAATACCTCAGTCAAGGTGATGTGTGTACGTCACAGGCTACTTTGAGATTGATCCTGCCTTTAGTGGGTAAACTCACTGGTGATTCTAATGCTAATCTAGGTGAAACAGAAGACGGCAGAACGGTCTGCGAAATTACCAACAACTCAACATTTGATGTGGATACAAATGAAACATATCAATTAAAGGTTAAATTGGAATCTCCTCCTACCAATGTCATCTACCGGATATGGTCAGAGAGTAAATTACAACAAAAAAACACAGCTATTCCCGTTGTTATTGGTAGCCCACATATCACCAAAATTTTAGGTGGAAGCTTGTATGCTGAAGTGCCTCAAGCCAACATATATTGGCGAGTTCGAGGTGGTAATTGGAACGGAGATTTATCTGCTGCGGTTGGCGCTGTTGATATCGGTGTTTTTGATGATGGTAAGTTGGCTTATCGTAAAAAACTAATTATTTTACCGAAAGATTTAACAATTTCATTCAACAACCATATTGATGACTTTAATAGAGGTGAGATTGTATTTTTCTCCAGTAAACTAAGGTCTGTATCGACTTCGACTCCTAATGTTACTTACTTCACCCAAAAAAATGGGTATAGCTATAATTTAAACGTAGTTGCAGAGACTGAGAATCCAAGAGCAATAGACGTTCTACTGGACTTTGAACACAGCAATCAACCAGTAAGTGTTAAGTTTCCATTTCCGGCTTCAGGTGGTCGATTTATTAATGCTGATGGCTGTCAATTAAGTCCTAACGCATTGATAACGATGAACGAACTTAGGATTGTACAACTTGAAGTACAACATAACGATCCAAGCCTGCATCAGGATTATTACATTGATTTTAGCTTACGCTCAAAAGACTCACCAGAGCTATTAAAGCTAGCTAAAAAAACGATAAAACTTTCTTTAGATCATGAGTCGATCACTGGTAGCTTTCATTTGGTTAAGCCATTAATAGACTTTCAAAATGAAGTGAAACGCTTGTTTTCTCTTTCAGAAGACTTAGACGCACATTTGGATGTCAGCGTTAGGGTTGGTACTGATAAAGTAATTTCAATTAGAGTCGTTCATTATTCATGTTTTTTAGAATCAGAAAAGACTGCAAGTGGTTATAGTTTGTATCTTAATGATATTGAAGGCAGCTCAATTTCCGGTTCGGAAGAATGTTTACCTGTTTTATTAGCGAAACCACTTCACTTTCCCGAAGAGAGAGGCTTTGAACTTCCACCTATTAAGTTACAAGGTATTAGCACAAACCAATGGGCAGTCCCTAATTTATCAAAACATAGCGGCCCTTGGCTAATCTTTGAGCGTAAATTAAACTCAAAAATTCGCCCTCGGTTAATTGTCGAGAGTAATTTTAATGGCTCAATTGAGTGCAATGAAACCAAATCAAGCCATCTTAGAACTGCAATTGCTGAGTCTAACTTTATTTCTCGACAGCAAATTTTTGATAGGGCTATTGACGAAATCGCGAATGATTTAAATCACAAAGACTGGCAAATAGTTGATGCTTACATTTCTGAATTTAACTTATTACCACTTACGACTTTTGTTATGTGGGAGCGTTTTATCAAAAATGATTTGGCGATGGCACAATTATTTTTTAAATACATAGATGATTCTGAAAAAAGCTCCTACATAGAAAAGTTCTCACAAGAACTTCCGTTTTTATGGGAGTGCATATCGCCAGAGACTTGGCGAAAAGCATTCAATCAGAAAAAAGATCAATTAGCTGACGCGCTCAGTCTACTTCCAAACGGACATGAGTTGCTAGTGAAGCAATGTTTAAGTTGGCTGGAAGCCCTGTCGCACTTATCTGTGACTTCTTCAATTGCCGTAAAAGCATTAAAACATTTTGACTTGGGACAAATAGATAAAGATTCCAACATGTTCTCAGGTCATAACACCGCAAAGGCCGCTAGCAGTGCACTTGTATCAAGAAATGATGATTCTCCTTATCAAGAACTCGTTAGACGCAATGCTGAAGAAAGTTGGCCTAGTTTAGCTGAGGATTTAACAAATAGGTTAATTCCTGCGGACAATACAAGGGCATTTCAATTGTTACGTTATTTAGCTGATGACTTACCTAAGTGGCGTAGCTCAGTGGTTCTGACTCCTGTTTTATTGGGTATTCACCATGCAGGTAAAAGGAACTCTGGAGTAATAAGCTCCTCTTTAGATATTCACAGTATGCGCCTCGTAATTCGCTTTGATAAAAAGTGGTTTAAAGCAGCTTATACCGTTGGCTTCATATACGGATTAGGACATTAAATTTATATGAAAAACAATTACTTCTCTTCTTTGATAAAAGATTTAGTAAATCGTTCCGCCAATTCAACAATTGGTCTATTGAACATTGCGAATGAGCCTTTAACCAATCTGTTAAAAGATAAATTTACTTCCCCACCTGGAGAATCCGGCTGTTTATTAGGTGATCCTGTATTTGAAGGTAAATTTGGCTGGAAAGAAGCTGATATGTCTATGCAAGACTTGTCTGGCAATTTGCTGACTCCTTCACTAGTTGAAGCTATGGAAAATCCACCAAAAGAGTTAAAACAAGACTATGAGTTTTCATCAAAGTGGAGTCCATACACCCACCAAGTGAAAGCTTGGAATGCTTTGTCTGCTGAAACTCCCAAATCAGTGGTAGTCACCAGTGGTACAGGTTCAGGTAAAACAGAGTGCTTTTTAGTGCCTGTTTTAAATAGATTACAACGAGAAGCTGAAAACGGAAGTGGATTACAAGGCTGTCGAGCACTATTATTATATCCGTTGAATGCTTTAATTAATAGCCAAAGAGATCGCCTACGAGCTTGGACTCATGGTTTAAATAAACAAGTCCGTTTCAGCTTATATAATGGTGAGACTCCCAACTTACCTTTCAGAAAACATTCTGAATATCCAAGAGAAGTAGACAACAGAAAAGATTTAAGAACCTATGTACCACCTATCATTGTCACTAACGCAACGATGCTTGAATACATGCTTGTTCGTAAAGACGATAAACCAATTATCGAGCAGTCGAAGGGCAAGCTGGAGTGGATCATTCTCGATGAGGCTCATACTTATTTGGGGTCTCAAGCCGCAGAGCTATCGCTATTATTAAGGCGTGTAGTATCGACGTTTGAAGTAGATCCTAAAAACGTTCGTTTTGTCGCTACGTCTGCCACTATCGGAGGTAAAGATAGTAAGGCTGAATTACAGAAGTTCCTGGCTGATATCGCAGGGGTAGAGTTAGATCAAGTTGTGGTCATTGGTGGTGAAAGAGAGTTTCCAAAGTTACCTCGTGTTAATGAAAATAATTTATCCAATAACGATATATCTCAAATAGATAGTTCTGAATCGTTATCACAACAACGGTTTGAAGCATTAAGTTCAAACCGTTCGTCGCTTAAGCTTAGAGAATTATTTGTTAAGAATGATCCACCCGTTGCGACCTTGAGTGAAGTTTGTTCATCCCTACTAGAAAATGAAGCTAATTCCAAGATTAAAAAGCAAGAAGCATTAAACTGGCTAGATATATGTTCTGGCACAGATAGAAAATTTGAAAATGGTCGAACAGATACATTTTTACCACTAAGAGCACATTTATTTCATACAACGATGTCTGGCTTATGGGCTTGTGTTGACAAAAATTGCTCACACAAGGAGAAGCAGCTAGATGATCCTCGCTGGCAGTTTGGTAACGTATATTTTGACAGACGCGAAAAGTGTGACTGTGGCGCACCAGTTTACGAGCTGAAAATTTGTAATGACTGTGGTGATGTTCATTTGCACGCTAAAAGGTTGTCGGATGGCAGGCTTACACTAACGGACGACTTTGAAATCGAAGATGACTTTTCCTTAGAGCTAGAACGGGATGAAAGTGATGTGTCCGAAATTGACGAAACACCTGTGCTTGATATCGGTAAGGTTGTTATATCGGGGTTACCAGGAAAAGAATCAATAATTGATCGATTGTCGAAAACGAATGGCGATCTTGATAGCGATGAGGCAGATGCGATTCCGGTTTACTTAAATCAGGCAATTGATAGTCCTGTGCGTTGTCCTTCTTGTAATGCACCTAACAATAATGATCACCTATATCGTCCTGCAAGACTTGGTGCACCATCCCATATTACGATAGCGGTACAGACCTTATTAGAATATGCACCGGAAGGAAAAGGACTTGAAGCCCAAGGCCCGTTTAATGGCCGTCGTTTGATCACATTTACTGATAGTAGACAAGGTACGGCTCGAATAGCTGCAAAACTTCAACAAGATGCAGAAAGGAACCGAGCAAGGTCGCTAATTTATCATCACTTATTGAGAGCACAAGCTGAAGCTTCAGGCAACCCCGAAGACATACAAAAAATAGAAGCTGAAATTGAAGCTTTAAGGGCAACACAATCAACAGTACCAGATAATTTGAAGGTAACTTTTGATGGCATGATCTCGGATAAATTAGAGGAATTGGCTAAGTTTAGTGGCGATGCCTTGGTAGGTGTTCCTTGGCAAAGTCTAGAGGGGAGTTTAGCCAATGGTGAAAAGTCTATCTCCAAGTGGATGATGGATGTATATAAAAACTTAGCTCCAAATATTTTTACAGAAGAAGTTGGTGCAGATAGAATTTCAAGGATGTTACTCGAAAGAGAGTTCTTGAGACGACCTAAACGAGCAAACAGTTCTGAAACAATGGGGTTAGTTAAACTCAATTACCCTAAACTAAATAATGTAAGTGAGTTACCATCAGAACTGGTTGGGAAGAAATCTTTAGATAGTTGGAAAGATTTTTTAAAAATTAGCATCGACTATTTTGTACGTAGTTATTTTGCTGTTGAAGTATCCCAATCAACGCGAAACTGGCTCGGCGAAAAAATTAGACCTAAAGAGTTAAACCCTCAACCTGGGTTGTCTCGAAAAGAAGCGGGGTGGACAGTTGTTTGGCCGACCTATAATCGTCACGCTGGACGTTTACCTACTTTAGTTAATCTTTTGAGAGCGTGGTTGAGTTTAGATATTGAAACGAAAGCAAACCAGTTATTGGTAAGTAATTTATTGAAACAGGCTTTCGAGGTATTAAAAAGCGATAAAGTAGGAATTTTCACTAAAACAGGTGAAGGTAATTTCATCTTAGAACTTAGAAAACAAGTTGAGTTTTCGTTAGTAACCAACGCATGGAAATGCCCGATTACAAATAGTGTACTAGATACAGCTCTTGATGGTATTTCGCCATATTTGCCTTCAGACGCTGATCCGAAAAAGTATGAATGTCAGCCAATTATATTGCCTATCTATGATTCACCCTTTGGAAAGGGGGATAGCCGAAAAGAAGAATTAGTTGAAGCTAAGAAATGGTTGCAAAAGAATGCAGATATCGAGGCTTTGCGAAGTTCTGGCATTTGGACTGACTTGAATGATCGAATTGTTGAACAAGTACCTTTTATTCGAGCTGTTGAGCACTCAGCACAACTTTCTGGTGCCAAACTTCGTCAATACGAAGATGATTTTAAGAAAGGTAAATTAAATATTCTTTCTTGTTCAACAACAATGGAGATGGGAGTTGATATTGGAGGTATCTCGGTTGTTGCCATGAATAATGCTCCTCCACATCCGGCTAACTATTTACAGCGTTCAGGTAGAGCTGGTCGAAGAGGAGAGAGTAGAGCTGTTGCTTTTACGTTGTGTAAACAAAACCCTCACGGTAACCTAATCTTTAGCAATACAAAATGGCCTTTTACCACACCAACTTTTGTCCCTAAAGTTACATTTCAAAGTCAAATATTAGTGCAAAGACACGTCAATGCGATGTGTTTGTCGTTTTTCTTAAACACGTTCTTAAACGATCAAGACTTAACTAAGTTAAATTGTGTTGCATTTTTTGGTGATGCAGAGTCTAAGGGACTAACACCTGCGAAGAGGTTTTTAGACCTATTAAATGGAGGTTCAGCCACTTGGGAGCAATCTCATCTATCGAAGTTGAAAGAGCTAACAAGAGGAACTTGTTTAGCCCGCATGACAACTGATGAGCTATTGATCAGAGCTGGAAAGGATTTCAATCGGATATGCGACAATTGGTTAACCGGACGTGATAGGTTAGTTAAAGAAAAACAAGGGTTGTTAGGGGGTGATAAACGTGCTGAAAAAGCGATATCAATCCAAATAACACGAGTCGAGTGTGAGTATTTATTAAGTGAGTTAGCAACAAGCGGCTTTCTTCCTGGTTATGGCTTTCCAACGCATATCGCTAACTTCAATACTATCAATATGTCTCAGTTGCAAATAGCTTCTAAAGAAAATGAAAATAGGCAAAATGATCAGCTTAACCGTCACCGTATCGATAATAAGATGATGGCTAGAGATTTTCCTTCTAGAGACATGGTTGCGGCTATTAGAGAGTTTGCACCTGGAGCTGAGGTTGTTATTGATGGGCAAGTGTTTAAATCTGGCGGAATCCTCCTAAACTGGAAAGTGCCGACTGACCAGGATAAAGCAAAAGAGCCTCAAGGTTTTAAGTATGCGTGGCGATGCAACTCGTGTGGTGCTAGTGGTTCAAGTCATTTGATGCAAGAAGCAAATAACTGCTCTGAGTGCGGTAAACCAATTGAAGGTAAAAATATAAAGACATATACGGAGCCGAGCGGTTTTGCTGTCGATATTTATGAAACCACCCATAACGATATTTCTAGACCTAAATATTTACCTGTAAAAGAGCCTTGGATCACTGCTAATGGTGAATGGGTTAATCTAGTCACCGAAGACCTTGGTCGTTTTAGAGCGACATCTAATGGGCACATATTCCATTTTAATGATGGTAATACCTCGCAAGGTTATTCCATCTGTTTAGAGTGCGGAAGAAGTGAACCTTCAAATTCTGATGAATTTAGCCAATTTTCTAGCAATCTAGGTCATAAAAGACTTAGAGGGGGCAAAGACAATGATAGTTCGATATGTCCAGGTAGCTTTGATGACTGGAAAATTAAAAAAAATGTTAGTTTTGGGGTAGAGGATCGTACCGACGTGCTTGAAGTACAGCTAAAAGATCCAAACTCTTCAATTTACGTGAATGATAAATCTATAGCGCTGTCAGCTGCGGTAGCATTACGACAAGCGGCAACGGAGTTACTAGGAATTTCAGAGGAGGAGGTGGGGATTACTGTTTCTCCTTCCTTGGTAGAGGATATGGAAGCTCAATCTATTTATCTTTTTGATCGAGCTGGAGGTGGTGCAGGATTTATGTCATCTGTGTCTGAAGAGCTTCCAAAATTATTAAAAAGAGCTGTAAACAAGCTGCATTGCAAAGCTAATTGTGAAAGTGCCTGTCATCATTGCTTATTGAGCTATGACACGCAATTTCAAGCAAAAGAACTAGACAGAAAAGCGGCCTTAAAATTCTTAAATAAGCAATGGTTGAGTTTGTTAGAATTGGACTCAAGTGATCAATTATTTGGACATGACACTATTCTAGAAACTAGACCTCTTCGAACTGCGATAGCTGACAGTATTCTTTCATCATCTAACCCAAAGCTGCGCATCTTTTTGAAAGGAGACATGGCGGATTGGGACTTATTGAACCATGACTACAGAAAGTTTTTAATGGAACAATCCATAGCTGGCTGTAATATTGAATTGGTTGTAGAAGAAGGGAGGTTAGAAAACGCCGATAATGAAATTATTGAACAACTTAGCTCATACGTAAATTCACACATTATATCCCTTGTTGATAGCAACGACTCTGACTCGACTTTAATCGAGTTGCAGTCAGAACAGTCCGTAACAAAGTGGGGCTGTCGTCAGCCAGGAAATAACTTAGGCGTTCCAGGTCATTTGTTCTTTGAAACGAAGAATAGCTCGCCTGTAGTTAAAGAAACCAATGTTGGAGATTTAAAGCCACGTAAGAAAATTGACCTTTCCACATATACTACGAAAGCTAATGATCACACTTCAAATGCTTGTGAGCTTGAAGTTAAACAAGAAATAAATGGTTTCGTCGCTGGATTTGGAGATAGGTTTTGGTCTTTGATTAAATCTAAAGCTCCTAGTCAATTCATGATATTAGAAAGTTCAGCTCCTGAGAAAAATATTGTTAAAATTAGTTACTACGATAGATATTTGAATACACCTTTAATGGTGTCTCTTCTGTCTGAACTTCTAGAAGGTTTAAGAAGTATAGCTACTCAATGGGAAGCGCCTGAGGTATTAATTCATAGTGCCGCACCTTCAGTTTCTAATTATTCAAATAAATTATGGGACAACTTTGAAGATGCAGATAGTCGTGACAATGCAATCGAAAAAGCATTGGAATATGCTGATATTAAAGCGTTCGCTTATACCAAAGAAAAACGAAAACTGCCGCATTATAGACGATTGGAAGTATTTTTCTCAGACGGAAGCAAATTGTTGGTAAGACTTGATCAAGGTCTTGCATATTGGGGAGTTGATAGGAATTATCGAGTGCCGAATTACGAGTTAATATTTGATTTTTCTGAAGAAAACCCTGAAGAAGCATTATCAAGTTTTAAGGTTAAAGTAGCCAACGAAAGTGAAAGTCACGGAACTCAAGTTGTGGTGAGGCTCGAAACTTAATACATCAAAATTCAACATCTATCTATAATAAAAATTCGGGCTACGAGAAAATACAAGTGATGGTTATCAATTATAGTTAACTTTCTAAGTAGCCCAATTCTAAACCCTAAAAACGGGGGTTACCTTCAGTCTTTTAGTTAAAAAATGTTTGTGATTTATTTTTAAAAGCCAGCACTACGTAAACTAAACATACATAAGACCCACAAAAAGTATTTTCACGCACGTAGCGCACGATTTTAAGTCAGTATGCCGCTCGCATAGTACGAGCTTACATAGTTAGGAAGCCTTTAAATTAAGGCTTTACGGCAAACGTTAAAGCACCTTTTAATTTCTCAAAATCCCGTGTAGGGCACACCCATATCCATTTTCATTGGATCAAGGATTCTTAGTAATAACAGCGATTACCAGCAACCTAACTCCCGCTTTTAATTATTTTACTCTATTTAACATAACGTAATTTATGGGATTTAAACACATTGTAACCTTCATTTATCGGCAATTAATTTAACTAGTTTTCTAAACCCACCATTTCTAATGATTAAATACTTAAAACTGCTGTTCATTTCAAACTTTTTATTTATCTATGCTATCATAAATTTCGTATTTAATTCATAAGCCACTAATTTTACTTAATATTATTTCTTCATCTTATTATAGTAAGACTTTCGGGTTGGGCCATAAGGCTTAGGCCTCAATACCGCTCACGAATCACATTAGTCTAAACAATAATAACAAGGATTCATCATGAGGAAGTTTTTTCTAATCATCATAATTGGCTATTTCGCATGGGATTATTATGCAGTTAATTATGGGGGTATCTCACCAACACAAACGCTTCAAACAAAAATTATTGATCCCGTAAAATCAAATTACAGCCATAATCGAGATATCACAATATCTGATTATGAAAAGCCAGAGTATGAATGTGATGGCCGACAATATTGCAGCCAAATGAACTCTCTAGAAGAAGCGTTATTTTTTACTAAAAATTGCCCTAACACAAAGTTAGATCAAAGCCCTGGTGAAGCCCCCTGCCAGAGTGATTTTATTTTGCGAGATTAATGTATTTTAAAAATCAAGTTGGCTAAATTTTACAATTTAGCTAACTTTTAACCCATCTCCCCAACTTTTCTTAGTTAAATAATATTAACTTTTGTAACATAAAACCGGAATTTTCCTAGTTCTTTATCACGAATTTATCGCTAAATTGTTTATAAACATTAGTGTTCAAATTAACACTACCTCTTTCTGGTTCAGACTGTTTTTACTCCGCTAATTTACTTTCTGAACTTAAAGCTGTACTTGGGTGATTTTAACGTGAAACATAGAATTAATACCGATACCGAAGTTAAATTTTCTGAATCTGACATCCTCTTATCAACTACAGATTTACAAAGTCATATTACTTATGCCAATGATGAGTTTTGCAAAATAGCTGGTTTCACGCTAGACGAAATGCTAGGTAAGCCTCATAACCTTGTTCGTCACTCTGATATGCCAAAACTGGCTTTCGCTGATTTATGGCAACATCTAAAAAATGGTCAATCTTGGATGGGGCCTGTTAAAAATCGCTGTAAAAATGGTGATTATTATTGGGTTAATGCCTTTGTAACACCGATTAAAGATAAAAGTGGTCGTACCGTTGAGTTTCAATCAGTCAGAACTAAACAAAGTGATGATGTCGTACAAAGAGCGACCGCTGAATACGCTAAAATAAACAATAATCAAAAATCTCATGCTACAGCAGCCAAGTTCGATTCCACTCTTTACATAAGTGCCCTATTATTCATTAGTTTTTTAGGTTCGCTGGCTGCCGTTTTTAGCTCTGGATTCGATATTTTTAATTGTCTACTAGTTCTATTTTTAGCATCAGCTAATGGGCTTATGTATTTTTGGCGTCAAAAATATTTAGCGCTTATAAATAAAGCAAAACAAGTGTTTGATAACCCTTTAATGGCCTACCTCTACTCTGGTACTAATGATCAATCTGGCTTTTTACATCTTGCCCTTGAGATGCAACAAGCTAAATTAAAAGCGGTTGTTGGTCGTGTAAATGATGTGACCATGGGCGTTAATTACAACGCGCAACAATGTGCAGAGTCTGGTCATAACGTGACTGAACTTTTAAATAAACAAACAGATGAAGTCTCTCAAATTGTTGTTGCCACAGAGCAAATGACGGCCTCAATCAATGAGCTTTCATCGAGTACAATGCAATCTAATCAAGCTGCTGAAGAGTCAAACCAAGCAACCGAACAAGGCTCACTTGCGGTCAAACAAACGATAACTTCAATTAGTGAGCTTGATGAAAAACTCAAAGCAGCGAGTAGCCAAGTAGAAAACTTAATTGAAGGCAATCAACACATTGTTGCAATTTTATCTGAGATAAACGCCATTGCTGATCAAACTAATTTACTTGCTTTAAATGCGGCCATCGAAGCTGCCCGAGCAGGCGACCATGGCCGTGGCTTTGCCGTTGTTGCTGGTGAAGTACGTGCATTGGCCTCACGTACTCAGCAATCCACAGAAGAAATAAACAATGTATTAAATCAGCTCACACACGCCTCAAAACAAGCACAACTTGCCATGCAAGATGGACTTAATTTGTCGGCTAAAAGTGTTGAGCTTGCACATCAAAGTGGTGATAGTTTAGACCATATTAAAGCTCAGTCTATCAAACTAAGTGAACTCAATAGCATCATAGCGCATGCAATGAACGAACAACTAACAGCAAGCCAAGTTATTGCTACCAACTTAACGTCAGCACAAGACTTTGCTCATGAGTGTACAGAGCTTGGCCATACTTCGCAGCAACTTTGCGAAGCGCTCCTCAGTAAAGTGACAGAGCAAACTTCCTTGATTAATCAGTTTAAGTAGCGAAAGCAATACTATTTAATAAGCTTTATTTTCGGTGTGTGCTTATTAGTACACACCGCATCGAATGCTTCTGCTAGCCGTTCTGTTTCTTTGAATACCTGCTGCCAATATTTAATGCGTGTATCAGCATCAAGTTCTGTAAAGTCTTTACGATCAGGGATTTTGCCATAAGGTAATGAAGCAACAAAGTCAGCTGATGGAGTGATCATCACTACGTTATCATAGTTACTCGGGGTAATACCGCGCTTTAGGCTCTTATCAAACCAACCTGCTTTAGGGCTGTTATTAAAATGCGGATATAAAATAAGCCCGTCATTATGAATACTTAAGTCAAAGTGATAATCGATAATACCGCCATCACGATACATACCAGGCGGTGTTCCTGTTATATTTTTAATACCCTGCATGACTAACGGAATAGAGCCTGAAGCAAGTAACGCATCCGCTAAATTATCTTCGCTTAGCTCAATAGTATGGGTATTGAAAGTATTATTATCGGAAAAAGATAACTGACTATCCGCAGGCTGAAATACATAACGTTCATATTGCTTACTTAACAAACGTCTATTCATTCGATTGACTAAGTAGCTTTTAGATAAACCCATTAACTGCATCACTTTGTTTTCTGATGCTGTAAAGCCATTCGATTTTGCAACTATAAAGTGGGCTTTAAAAATAGGGTTGTTAATGATTTCTTGAATACCATTTTCAGCAAAAACTATGCTTAATAACTCTCGCGCTTTTGTTGTTATTTCTTCTGGTTTTGCTTTATTCGATGAATAGCGTGTTTCAGAGTAAGACTTGGCTAATCGAGATATTGCAGCAACAGGGTCATTTTGTGCAAAACAAGCAGATCTAAATGCCCCGGCACTTGACCCTAATAAGTTTAAAGGTGTGGTACGGCCTTTAAAAAACTCACCAAATAGATATTTATCCAAACCAAATAATGTAAACCACTTGGGCCCGCCGCTTGCTCCTAAAAAGGTATTAAACAAATCGGCAGACAGGCCTTGCTCTTGAATTACTTTTGCAGCACTAGGCCCTGCATAAATATCTATCATGGTTACTTTTCTCGTTATTGTTTTAGCTTATTTGCGCCAAATCCCTTGTTCTGTTTGACCTTGAACCTGCACTTTTTCAGAATCAAAACTAGGTTCTTGTCCTGCTTCACGTTGACTATGATAGTCTTTTGTCACAGATAAGATGGTTGGCGTTAAGCGTATGATAGCGATAACGTTCACCACTGTCATTAAACCTAAAGCAATGTCTGCAAGATCCCACACTTGTTTAATGGTGGCCGATGCGCCCCAAATCATCATTGATAAATATAAACAGGTATAAATACCTCGGCCTAGTTTATTATCTAGTTTAAATAAATGTAGGTTACTTTCTGCATAGGCATAGTTTGCAACCACAGAAGTAAACGCAAATAAACAAATTGCAGCTGCTACAAAGTAAATGCCACCAGCAGCCATATGCGCTGTCATCGCAGATTGAGTTAAGCGGATCCCTTCCATTTCGCCGCTAATATCAATGTCAGCTAATAAAATAATCACCGCCGTACAACTACACAGCACAATGGTATCGAAAAACACCCCTAGCATTTGAATGTAGCCTTGAGTGACCGGATGATTTGGTACGGGTGATGCACAGCCAGATGCATGGGGCACACTCCCCGCTCCGGCTTCATTCGAATAAAGTCCTCGCTGAATACCATTTTTAATTGCTGCGCCCATTGCCCCTGCGCCGGCCTCTTGTAAGCCAAAAGCGGAGAGTAAAATATCTTCAATCATCGCAGGCACTTTACCGATATTCAATAAAGTAATAATAATGGCGGCGAGTACAAATAATATGCCCATGACTGGTACAATGCGTTCAGCAAAGCGGGCAATAGCTTTAAAGCCACCTAAAATAATAGAGCCTGCCAGTATCGTGATCACAATACCTGAATACAAAGTTGGAATTTCAAATGCGTAATTAAGGGCATCGGTAATGGTATTCGTTTGCATGGCACTAAACGTAAAGCCATAACCAAGGAATAAGCAAAAAGCAAAACACACTGCAAGCGCTCTGCTGTCTAAGCCTTGCTGAATATAATAAGCAGGACCGCCTCTAAACTCGCCATTGGCATCCCTAACTTTATAGACTTGCCCAAGTACGCTCTCAGCAAAACCAGTGGCCATGCCCAAAATGGCAATCACCCACATCCAAAATATTGCACCGCTGCCCCCTAACGAAATTGCAACGGCAACCCCTGCAAGGTTACCAGTACCTACACGTGCTGAAAGACCTGTACATAAAGCTTGAAACGAACTGATTGAGTTTTTATCGGTGCTGCTACTCGACTTTAATAGGCTGAACATATGGCGAAACTTAACTAATTGAATCGCTTTTAGCCTTACCGAAAACCAGATCCCAGCAAACAGAAGAATATAGATAAGAATTTGGCCTTCTCCCCAAAGAAGACCATTGATTGTCGATACAGCACTGTTAAACATGGTAAGCCTTTATTGTTCTTGTAGATAAAAAATCACAAAAAATGAATAGCTAACCACTTTAACTCTATTTACAAATATCTCAAGTAGGCAATGGGATTAATTAACTGAGCCTGCTACCAACTAATTTAGCAGTTGCTTCTCTAAAAAGGCACGACCTGCCGCTAGGCCTAATTTGTGATCATAACGAAGATCATAGTCTGTGCTACCCAGTAGCTTACTGCGTAATTTATCGCCTGCAAAAATTTGCGTGATACGGGCATCACTTGGTGGGTTGGCAATGAAATCCAGTTCATCTTGATAAGCTTGTTCGTGTTGAACCAAGTAATCAATGGTTTTAGGGCAATAACCTGATACGCAAACCAGTGACTTTAACTTATTTACCCATTCAGATTGTACTTGAAAGTTTTCATCAACAGTTCTAATAACCACAATATCACGAGCACCACGGTTATAAGCTTCTTTCACAGGTAAAGGTGCAGCTAAGCCACCATCTAAATACATATCATGCACTAAATCAGTATTAGAGCTTTGAATAATGGCATCGTTTGCGGCCTTTGTTGTTAACCAAGGTGTTAAGTTAACGCCGTCTTTATATAAAAAGGGTAATGCGCTTGATGCTTTTAACAAGGCCAACCATTGTGTATCTTCACCATTTGGGCTCAAATAATACGGTTTACGGTCAGCCGCGTTTGTGGTTGTGATCAACAGTTCGCGTTTACCTAGGCTTTGTGTTGCTGTTTTAAAATCAAGGGCACGGTTTACCTCTTTGGTTTTATCAAAATACCAATCAAGGTCAACAATGCTTTTACCAAACAGCCCGCGGCCAAGTTGGAAAAAACGTTTATGACGAGAAAGGCCTCTGATCAAACGTTTTGCATAGCCTTTTTGACGCGCTAAATAACTTGTTAAGTTCTGTGAGCCTGCTGATGTACCAATGAATAAATCGAATGGATCATAATTATTTTCTAACCACGCATCGAGTACACCTGCGGTAAAAATCCCTCGTTGCCCACCACCCTCAGCGATTAATGCTGTTTTTGTTTGTGGTTCTACTGCGGCAATTGTTTGAGATTTCACGGTGCACCTTCCTAGGGTAATAGTTAATAAATGTATTGTATAAAGTTAAATTCAATCCTTAAAACGGATTATATAAATTGATTTAATCTATAAAACCGTTTAATAAATGAGTGTCAGGGCTTAAGCAATGCGCATAAAAACTCATTACACGCATTAACTATTTGCTAAACCGTATTAGTGCATGATGCTTGCTAATATTTCCAGCGCATGTTGTCTGTCACTCAATTCATACAGGTCATTTGTAAAAATAAACTCATCAACCTGTAGCGTTTGTTTAATCATACTCAGCTTATGCTTAACGCTCGCTTGACCGCCAACAACTGAAAGCCCTAAAAAGCTTTCTACTTGCATTTTTTCTTGCGCTGTCCACAATCCTTCCATTGTTGCAACAGGCTCTTTAAGCCAAAGTGGCTTGCCGCGCATAAGTGCTAAGATACGTTGTTTCGCTGTGGTTGCTAAAAACTGTGCTTGTTCGTCGGTGTCAGCGGCAACAACAGGCAAACCAAGCATGACGTATGGCTTATCTAATACCTCAGATGGTTGAAATTCTCTGCGATACAATGCTATGGCATCTTCAACAAAGCGTGGCGCAAAATGACCCGCAAATGCATATGGCAAACCTTTTTTAGCAGCAAGCCCCGCACTATAAAGGCTTGAGCCCAGTAACCAGATTGGGACATTAGTGTCTTCACCTGGGATTGCGCGTACTGGAGAGTCACCTTTATATGGGCCAAGTAAAGCTTGCAGCTCCGTTACTTCATCATTGAAGTGTTCAGCGCGTTGTTCGTCACGGCGCAAAGCACGGCTGGTAATTGGGTCACTACCTGGTGCTCGGCCTAAACCTAAATCAATGCGACCGGGGTATAAACTCTCTAGGGTGCCAAATTGCTCAGCAACCACCAGCGGTGGATGGTTAGGTAACATCACCCCACCTGCACCTACGCGGATATTCTGAGTTTTACCTGCGATATGACCTATTAGTACTGAAGTTGCGGCACACACGATACCGCGCATATTATGATGCTCTGCCATCCAAAACCGATTAAAACCCAGTTTGTCGGCTGTTTGTGCATAGGTAACACTGTTAGCTAGTGTTTGCGAAACGGTTTCATGCTCTTTCATTGGGCTCAATTCAAGCAATGAAAAAGGTGTGTTGCTAAGATCTGACATTCGCTCTCCAAAGTTTAACTCTTTATACTTAGTTAATGAGAGCGAATGGCTATTTTTCAAATGCTAATTAGGCACGGCTTTGTTGCTGTTTTTCCACCTTTAGGCCATCGGCATCAATACCACGCTTCCAATAGGCCGATGCAACTATGTGTTCACGATCAATTTCAAAACTGCTTGTAATTAAACGGCGAATTGCCTTCACCAAATTTGCTTCTAGCGCCATAAACACCATAGGTTGCGTGTTATAACCTGCGCATAAGCGTGTTATTTGGTCGAGCAGATCGGTTTCTGGCTCATCTGTAACTAACCATTCAACACTGTGTTGGGTATGTGCTTTAATTTGCTCAAGTTCAATGATGTCGGCTTTATCAGCAACATGAATAATGACATCGACAGTGGCATCTTGTGGCAGGGCTTGTAAGTAGCCATTGATTGCATTTACAGAGGTTAAATCTGCCAGCATTAAATAATGTGTTTGCGTAAAATCAGTGAGTTTTTTAGGGCCTGGGCCTGCTATGCCTACCTCGTCGCCTACACACGCATTTTGTGCCCAGTTGGTTGCCACGCCTTGATGTTGGTTAACCACAAAGTCGAGGGTAATTGCACCGTTAATTGGGTTGATATCACGAATAGTGTAAGAGCGCATTAATGCAGGATGCTCAGCGTGTAAATCAAGTTCAACCTTAGATTCACCGGCATGCGGGAGTAATACCTTTACGTACGCACCTTTTGCATCTTGTGGAAAATCGGCAAACTCCTCTGAGCCAACAACAATTCTTTGTAGATGCGGGGAAATACGTGTAGTACTTAATACGTTTGCACGACGAACTTTTCTAGCCATCTTGGTCTCCTAGCTGGTTAAATTGCACAACGCCCCAATAGTTGATATAGTCAACTATACGCTTTTAATTGACTTTGTCAACTAATGAAAACTTGCTTAACTTAGGTGAACCATGCCACAAACCTCTCTTTCTTCTGCTTTATTTACACTGGCACAAAGTTACCGTGTCACTGTTCGCGAAGCCATTAACGCCAACGAGCTTGGTCTTAACGCACTGCATGTACGCTGCTTACATATCATTGCCGAAACACAGCACTGTACTGCCAATGATATTGTTGCCAAAACAGGTCGTGATAAAGCACAAATAGCACGCTTAGTAAAAGAGCTTATAAAGCTTGAACTGGTTTCTAAATGTGCTGACGAAAATGACAAACGCTGTTTAATTTTATCCTTTACTGATCAAGGTAACGCCCTGTTCTCGCGTTTAGAAGTTGCAGAGCAAGAGGTTGATGCCAAACTTTGCCACGGTTTAACTGATCAGCAAGTACGTGATTTTATCGCTATTGCCACAACCATGATCGAAAATATCAATCACAACACCCCGTGATCTTATTGGCAAGATAACCACAAACCACTATACTGTACAAACGTACAGTATAGTGGTTTTGTTATGCGTGTTATTCCTATTTATATCGAAGCTGGCGTATGTGGTTTTGAATCACCGGCAGCACAATACAAAGAGCTAGGCTTATCATTAGATCAGCTATTGATTAAACACCCTGATGCAACATTTATTGGTATTGCCTCTGGCGAATCAATGCAAGGTGTGGGGATTTTTGATGGTGACTTATTACTGGTTGATCGCGCCGAAGATGTTAAAAATGGCGATGTCATTGTCGCGAATCTAAATGGTTTATTTGTTTGTAAGCTATTAGATAAACACAATGCCCAGCTATTATCAGCCTCGCCTAAATACCCTGCAGTGCAACTACGCCAATCGGATGAATTTCAATTAGAAGGCGTGGTCACTCGCTCAATTCGCTTACATCGCAGTAGTAAAGAGCTATTAGCATGTACGCCTTAGTCGATGCGGTGGCCTTTTATGCCAGCGCCGAAAAAGTATTTGACCCAGCTATTCGTAGTAAACCGGTCGTGGTTCTTACTAACAACGATGGCTGTATTTGTGCCGTGTGCCCTATTGCACGAAAGCTGGCTATTCCAAAATTTCAGCCTTATTTTCAAGTAAAGAAAATACTCGAAGATAACCAAGTGGTGATCCGCTCATCTAACTATGAGCTGTATGCGGATTTAAGCGAGCGGATGATGAACGTGATTGGCCGCTTTTGCGATAATCAGCACATATACTCTATTGATGAATCATTTTTAAACTTTACTGGTTTCAAAAAACTTATCCATGATTGGCATCGCTATGGCCATGATATTCGCCGTACCGTATGGCGCGAAACAAAGCTGCCTGTCGGTGTTGGATTTGGCCCAACAGCAACCCTAGCCAAAGCCGCCAATCATGCAGCGAAAAAACTCCCCGGCTTTGATGGCGTTGCAGTGATTGACTCAGAAGCTTCACGGGTAGCCATTTTAAAAGCCATGGACGTACAAGATGTTTGGGGCGTTGGTCGACGCTTAGCTAAAAAACTCAAAGCAATGAATATTAATACAGCCTTTGATTTAGCCGAGCAAGAACCACGAAAAATAAAGCGCCTATTTAGTATTGTATTAGAGCGCACAGTGAACGAGTTACGCGGTAAAAGCTGTTTAGCCTGGGATGAAGTACGCCAAGACAAAAAAGAGATTTTTTCGACCCGTAGTTTTGGAGAGCGTATCACTGACGCCACCGCGCTGAAAACGGCACTGATCAATCATTGTGTCATTGTAGCAAGAAAACTACGTGCGCAAGGCTCACACACTCAACGCTTATTAATGTTTGTGGCCAGTTCTCCTCACCAAGATGGCTATTATAAAAAGTCCTATATTTATGAGTTTAGTGTCGCCACCGCCGATAGTTGTGTGTTCGCCAATGCTATCAGCGAAGTATTTGAGCACCTTTATAAACCTGGAGTACGATTTTATAAATGTGGTGTAGGTGCTCTTGAGTTATCAAGCCAAATGTTCCAGCAACCTGATCTATTTCAAGCGCCTATCGATAACCCAAAACTGATGAAGTGTCTTGATAGCATTAACACTCGTTATGGCGTGGGTACCCTTGCCATAGCCAGCGAAACTCCAACGACCCGTTGGCATATGAAACGCGCGTACTTATCACCTCATTACACAACCCGCTGGCATAACCTACCAAAAATACATTGTTAAAAGTCTGCCAGCTTAGCATTTAATAAACTGCATAAATCCTTAGGCGCCAAAGCAATCTCAAGGCCTCGCTTACCAGCTGAAACATACATCACATCAAAGCTATCTGCAGATTGATGCACATAGGTATTAAGGCGCTTTTTCTGACCTAGCGGGCTTACCCCACCTAAAATATAACCTGTGGTATTTTCGACTTTTTGTTGTGGAGCCATTTGTACTTTTTTAACCTTTGCCGCTTTTGCTAGCATTTTAAGGTTAACTTGCTGGCTAACTGGCACAATAGCAACCAAAAGCTGGTGGTCAGCATCTTCAAGTACTAATGTTTTAAATACTTGCTCTGCTGGTAGCTTAAGCTTTTCAACCGCTTCAAGGCCAAACTGTTGTTGCGAAGGCTCATGCTGATAGCTGAGCACATCAAAACTAATACCTTTCTTCTTCAGTAAGTTTATAGCCGGCGTCATTGATTTTCCTATAACTAATTAATTAGCAGTCACTTTATGAAACATACCGTGAACAAGGAATATAAGGCAATAGAAAAACCGCTACAAAACACACTAAATAGGCCTAATTCGACTACACTAAAGTAATGAATCCTGGGCAGGGTATCAAGCATGTCTAGACACACAGGGCTCTATCTAGCCAAACAGTTATTTATCATACTCACCCTATTGTATGCAGTGAATTTTGTGTGCAACGAATACCTAGCATGGAATGCTTACATGGATTGTCAGAGCAAATGCCATACGCTTGGCTTAGAAAAAGGCCGAATACAAAACACTACATTTTCAGAGGATGTGACTTTATGTCGTTGCCTTGCTGATACCGACTACTACGTTGTGCTGAACTAAATCTGAAAATACCGACTAGGAATTAGGTAAATTTCACGTATTATTAAATTGATTATAAGTTAAACAAAGGAAAGTACATGTTTTTAGACTACTTTGCACTGGTCATGCTAGTGTTTGTAACGGTAGTAATATTTTATGGTGTTATTGCCATTCACGATATTCCCTACGAAATTGCCAAAAAGCGTAATCACCCTCATCAAGATGCCATCCATTATGCAGGCTGGGTTAGCCTATTTACCCTACACGTGCTGTGGCCATTTTTATGGGTTTGGGCGACATTATGGCGTGATGACCGCGGTTGGGGTTTTAACCAGATCCAAAAGGAACAAGAAGACTTAGCTGAAAAAGTGGCAAGCCTGACAGCCACAGTGGCAGCGCTACAAGCACAAATAAATGCTCAATCGAATAATAAAGAGAAATAGAATATGGATTTGTTATTAATACTCACCTATACCGCATTGTGCATTGGTATCTTTAAAGTTTTTAAAATCCCACTTAATAAATGGACAGTACCTACCGCGGTACTCGGTGGTGTGGTCCTTATCGGCGCTTTGATCCTGTTAATGAACTATAACCATCCACATTCAAATATGGCCAGCAGTGCCTATGTCACAACACCGATTGTGCCAAATGTACGCGGTACCGTTGAAGAAGTTGCAATAAAACCAAATCAGCCTGTTAAAAAAGGTGCCTTACTGTTTCGCCTAGACGATACCTTATATCGAGCCAAACTAAATCAAGCGATTGCCGCTTTGCAAGATGCAAAACAGTCAGTGCTCGGTTTAGAAGCGGCCTATAAATCAGCACAAGCCAGTGCCCTAATGGCTAAAGCTGAATATGATCGTAGTAAGAAAGAATACGAACGTTATGAAAAAGGCGCAAAAAGCGGTGCTTACTCAAAAGGCCAAGTTGATAATAAATTAGGTGTATACTTAGCAGCAAAGGCAAGTTACGAAGCAGCACAGGCCGAAGAGTTACGTCAGAAACTTGCATTTGAGTCAGAAATAAATGGTGAGCAAACTAAAATTGCCGCAGCTCGCGCTAATTTAGAGCAAGCTCAATTTAACTTAGACAGCACAAGCGTTTATGCACCTACCGATGGCTATGTTACACAACTAACATTACGCCCTGGGATGATTGCAGTACCAATGCCACTACGCCCAGTAATGACCTTTGTGCACAAAGAAGATACCGTTTACGTCGCTGCATTTAGACAAAATTCACTATTAAGACTCGAACCAGGCTACAAAGCAGACTTTATCTTTAAAGCTATTCCTGGCAAAACCTTTGCGGGTGAAGTAATCGATGTATTACCTGCTATTGGTGAAGGGCAAGTACAAGCACAGGGCACACTGATGGGCACTGAGTTTTTTGCTCGCCAAGGCCGCGCAATTGTCACCTTAAAAATCACAGACGACATGAGTGAATATCACCTACCACAGGGGACAAGCACAGAAGTCGCTGTTTATTCAGAACACTTCGAGCACGTATCAGTAATGCGTAAAGTATTGATCAGAATGAAAAGTTGGCAAAACTACCTATTCTTAGATCACTAAAGTAGGCAATTACCAATAAAAAAAGGCGCTTATTAGCGCCTTTTTTACTCTCTAACTAAAGTTGCTTAACTAGAGTTACTTAGTTAGGTCATCGAAGAATTTCTTCACACCGTCAAAGAAACCTTTTTCTTTTGGACGGTTTTTAGAGCCATCTTTACCCATGCTTTGCTCAAGTTCTTCAAGCAATTCACGTTGACGATCATTAAGATTAACCGGCGTTTCAATAACCACTTTACAGATCAAGTCACCTTGAGCGCCACTACGTACAGACTTAACGCCTTTACCACGCATACGGAACATCTTGCCCGTTTGGCTTTCTGATGGGATCTTCAGTTTTGCACGGCCATCCAGTGTCGGAACTTCAATTTCACCGCCCAGTGCTGCTGTTGTAAAGCCAATAGGCACTTCACAATACAGGTTATTACCATCACGTTGGAAAATCGGATGTTCACGTACAGAAACCTGAACGTATAAATCACCAGCTGGTGCTCCATGCATGCCCGCTTCACCTTCGCCCGATAGACGAATACGGTCACCTGTATCAACACCCGCTGGGATCTTAACTGATAAGGTCTTAGTTTTTTCTACGCGACCTTGACCATGACAGCTGTCACATGGATCAGAAATAATTTGACCTGTGCCCTGACACGTAGGACACGTTTGCTGAACCGCGAAGAAACCTTGGCGCATTTGTACTTGGCCTGCACCATGACAGGTAGTACATGTTTTTGGTTTAGAACCAGCTTTTGCACCGCTACCGTCACATGGCTTACAGCTAACCCAGGTTGGTACTTTAATTTCGACATCTTTACCACGAACAGCCTCTTCAAGGCTTAAGTCCATGTTGTAACGTAAGTCCGAACCACGTTGTTGACGTGATTGACGACGACCACCGCCACCACCAAAGATATCTCCAAACACATCACCGAAAATATCACCAAAATCACCATGACCGCCGCCGAAGCCACCGCCATGACCGCCACCACCTTGTTCAAAGGCTGCATGGCCGTACTGATCATACATTTGACGCTTTTGCGGGTCAGTTAGTACTTCGTAGGCATCTTTTACTTCCTTAAATTTAGCTTCAAGGTCTTTATCGCCTGCGGTACGGTCTGGATGATATTTCATCGCTAAGCGCTTATACGCTTTTTTTATGTCTCGTTCGCTGGCATCTTTGCTCACGCCGAGAACTTCATAATAATCGCTTTTTGACATATCTATCACACTACTCTTTTTACTGCAGCTACACTGCGTAAGGTAAATCGACTGATACAAATCGTATTATGGTCAAAACCATTTAAGAGGATTAGCAACTTATCAATTTACCATTTATATACATGCAAAAGGCGCGTCAAGCGAAATCGCTGGCGCGCCTCAATCATTTCATCCTAACTTAATTGGCTAAACAAAGCAGCCATTATTACGTTAGGCAGAAGCGAAACAAGCAATTACTTGTCGTCTTTCACTTCTTCGAACTCTGCATCAACAACATCGTCGTCTTGTTTTGCAGAAGATTGCTCAGCACCTGCATCCGCACCGCCTTGTTGCTGCTGTGCTTTAGCTTGTGCAATTTCCATTAGCTTTTGTGACTTCTCAGCAAGAGCTTGTGTTTTCGCTTCAATCTCTTCTTTATTGTCACCTTTAATCGCCGCTTCTAGCTCTGTAAGCGCAGCTTCGATTGCTTCTTTATCTTCTGCAGGTAATGCATCACCCGCTTCTTCGATTTGCTTACGTGTACCGTGAACCATTGCATCAGCTTGGTTACGAGTCGCTACTAGCTCTTCGAATTTCTTATCTTCTTCAGCGTGCGCTTCAGCATCACGAACCATTTTTTCTACTTCATCATCGCTTAGACCTGAAGAAGCTTGGATTGTGATCTTCTGCTCTTTACCTGTATCTTTATCTTTAGCAGATACATGTAAGATACCGTCCGCATCTACGTCGAATGTTACTTCGATTTGTGGAGTACCACGTTGTGCTGGGCGAATACCTTCTAGGTTAAATTGACCTAGTGATTTGTTATCGCTTGCACGCTTACGCTCACCTTGTAGTACGTGAATCGTTACCGCTGATTGGTTGTCTTCAGCTGTTGAGAAAACTTGTGATTTCTTAGTAGGAATCGTCGTGTTTTTCTCGATTAGCGCTGTCATTACTTGACCCATAGTCTCGATACCTAGTGATAACGGAGATACGTCAAGTAGTAGTACGTCTTTAACGTCACCAGCTAGTACACCACCTTGAATCGCTGCACCTACTGCAACTGCTTCATCTGGGTTAACATCTTTACGAGGCTCTTTACCAAAGAACTCAGCAACTGTTTTTTGTACTAAAGGCATACGTGTTTGACCACCAACAAGGATGATGTCATTTACGTCGCTTACTGATAAATCAGCATCAGCTAGTGCGCGCTTAAGTGGCTCGATTGACTTAGTTACTAAGTCTTCAACAAGTGACTCAAGTTTTGCACGAGTAACTTTCACGTTCATGTGCTTAGGACCAGTTGCGTCAGCAGTCACGTACGGTAAGTTAACTTCTGTTTGTTGTGCAGAAGAAAGTTCAATCTTCGCTTTTTCAGCAGCTTCTTTAACACGTTGCATTGCAAGCGGGTCGTTCTTAAGGTCGATACCTTGATCTTTCTTAAACTCTTCAACTAAGTAGTTGATAACACGGTTATCGAAATCTTCACCACCTAAGTGAGTGTCACCGTTAGTTGCTAGAACTTCAAACGTGTGCTCGCCTTCAACTTCGTCGATTTCGATGATAGAGATATCGAAAGTACCACCACCTAAGTCATATACTGCAACAACGTTTTCACCTTTGTTTTTGTCCATGCCGTATGCAAGTGCAGCGGCAGTTGGCTCATTGATGATACGTTTAACTTCAAGACCAGCAATACGACCAGCATCTTTAGTTGCTTGACGTTGTGAGTCATTGAAGTATGCAGGTACTGTGATTACTGCTTCAGTAACCGCTTCACCTAGGAAGTCTTCTGCTGTTTTCTTCATTTTTTTCAGCACTTCTGCTGAAATTTGTGGTGCAGCACGTTTCTCGCCACGTGCTTCAACCCATGCATCACCGTTATCAGCTTTTACAATTTTAAAAGGCATGATACCGATATCGCGTTGTACTTCTTCGTCTTCAAAACGACGACCAATTAGACGCTTGATTGCAAATAATGTGTTAGTTGGGTTAGTTACTGCTTGGCGTTTTGCAGGTTGACCAACTAATGTTTCACCGTCTTGCGTATATGCAATGATCGATGGTGTTGTGCGATCGCCTTCCGCGTTTTCGATAACGCGTGCTTTATCACCGTCTAGTACTGCTACACAAGAGTTAGTAGTACCTAAATCGATTCCAATAATTCTACCCATGAATCTTCTCCAACTTCAAAATTCGTTAAAACGTTCGATGACTAGTAGATAGGGGTGCAGGAAACTGAATTCAACTGTAAAAATGAAAAAAAATTACTTTTTTTTGGAATATTTTCGAAATGGGCGTTTTTTCCACAAAAAGCGCTGTTTTCTCAGCCTGCTTGCAGGATAAACAAACTGGTCTGATGACTTTAGCTATGCTATAACAAACACCATAACAATAAATGTTAAGGAAAATTATGCATTTTGAACAATTACTCGCCATGGCAGCTGAACTAGGCAAAGACAAAACAAAAGTTATGCAGTTTCCAGAAAACTGGTGCCAAGGTCGCACAGCGTTTGGTGGATTATCTGCAGCTTTATTATATCAAGCAATACGTCAGCATATCGATAGCTCTCGCCGTTTATTATCTTTAAGCACTAACTTTGTTGGCCCGTTAATCGCTGACAATGATTTTTCAATCGAAGTTGACGTTTTACGCGAAGGCAAAAACAGTGCGCAGGTACTAGCAAAAGTGATTCAAAATGGCGATGTTTGTGTTATTACACAAGCCTGCTTTGGTGCACAGAGACAGTCCGATGTTCGTGTAGATGTCACTAAGACCATGCAGCTAAAACCGGTTGATGAGCGTTTCACTCTACCTTATAAGGAAGGCGTCATGCCGGCATTTTTCCAGCATGTGGCATTGTGTTTACAAGACGGCAATATGCCTTTCTCTGGAGCAGATACCTCACATTTAGGTGGCTGGATGAAATTCAAACATGTGCCAGAGCAAATGACTGAAGCCCATATCATCGCCCTAACAGATGCATGGCCACCAACCTTATTACAAATGTATAAGCAACCTGCACCAGCAAGTAGTATGTCGTGGTACATAGAATTTGTAGAAGAGCCTGCAATTGCCCATGATGCTTGGATTGGCTACGAAGCGGTTACACACCATAGTAAGGATGGCTATGGGCTAGAAGATGGCTGCATTTGGAGTGAAGACGGTAAGCTAATTGCGCTAAGCCGCCAAACCGTCGCGTTATTCGCGTAACTCGGGCTTTGAAAGTTGCGCGTACTCAGTACCATCAAGGCGAATAATTGCTTGGTACTGGCCTGACTCAATGATCTCACCAAGACCCAAATTAAAGGTGTTTTTTAAGGTTTTACTGTAAAAGAACGCAGGTCTTGGTGCTTCTTTAAAAATTGCATGCACAATAAAAGGTTTAACCTCAGCGCTTTGTTTATATTTTTCTAAATAATATAAAAACACTCGGCGCTCTAAGATAATTACATCGACCCAGCCTTTCATAAGGTGATCAACTTGTGCTTCTTGATTAACTACTTCTTCATAAGAACGCAAAATATTAGTAACCGATTTAAAAGGTGCTTCAATGAAATTCGTCGCATTTTGAAAGGCAAGCACGCTTTTACCTGCTAAATCGTAAATACTATTAATTTTCAGCTCTTTATTGGCAAGGCTAACCGCCACATTTTGGTAGCTCAGTAGCTCGTCACTTTTATAAACATGCGGCGTGAGTACGGGTGGAAAATTTAATGCAATATCTACTTTGCCCTGCATAAGCTGCTGCTCAGCACGCTTATTAGACATGTAATGGATATCGATATTAGATATGCCTTGCGATTTTAAAGCAGCTTTCAATATTTCGAGTTGAATACCGCTGTTAGTGTCTTGAATGACGTAAGGAGGCAAAGAGGCGCTTGCAGCAACAACTATAGGCTTTTGCGTATTTGGCTCAGATAAACACTCACCTTTAACACTAACAAACAACATTAAAAGGATAAATAATTGCTTCACTGCTCACCTTAAAGAATTAAATGTATTAAAAAGCGTAATCGCTTTGTACAAATATTAGCTTATATTAAACAAAGGTGCATTTGAATTTATACACTATTTGATGCAAACTTAACTAAGTTCTTGTTTAAGAGACCCTAAGTTTGCAAACAGCCTGTCCTAGCTGCGATCTTGTCATTGAGATCCCACACTTAAGTGCAAAACAAGTGGCAATATGCCCTCATTGCAATACAAAGCTTTCGGCATCGCAAGCTAACCAAGATAGTATGGTGGTCGCACTAAGTTTAAGTGCTATTGTTATGCTACTGAGTAGTATGTTTTACCCATTTCTGTCTTTTACCAGTAGTGGTATTACCCAAACAATCACCTTACCAGATGCCGCACGTATTCTCTTTAATTACGACAACGACTTTTTAGGTTTGTTCATCGACACCAGTATTATTGGTCTGCCACTACTTTTATTAGTACTCATAATTCCTCTGCATTTAGGCTTACTAAAAGCGCTGCCGTATCAATGGGGAAAAAGACTGTTAAAAACCACCTTTGCGTTAGAGCCTTGGATCATGTCTGAGATTTTTTTAATTGGTGTGATGGTCAGTATGGTTAAAATCATGTCGATGGCCGATATTGAATTTGGTGTAAGCTTTTGGGCTTATAGCGCTTTTGTTATCTGTTATGTGGCAGCCACAGCAAAATTAAATAAGCACACCTTATGGCAACAATTAAAAGAACCAGAATATATAGAGCAAACACAGCCAAATACGCGTGCTATTGATCAAGGTTTAAGAGCATGTCATGTTTGTGGGCAACTGTGTGCGACCGAAATCTGTTCACGCTGCGACTCTAAAACTTACAGTCGTAACCCTTTTAGTGTGCAAAAAGCCGCAGCATGGTTATTAACCTCAGTGGCCTGTTATATTCCTGCTAATGTCTATCCTATTATGTACACCACAAGCCTTGGCGATGAAACTCCATCGACCATTATTGGTGGCGTAATGATTTTATGGAATAGTGGCTCGTACCCTATCGCAATGATCATCTTTTTAGCGAGTGTGGTTGTTCCCCTTGCCAAAGCGCTAATATTAAGTTTTTTATGCTTTATGGTGATGAGGCCAGCAAACAGACAAACTAAAAGCTATACGCGTATCTATCAATTGACTGAATTTATTGGTAAATGGTCAATGATCGATGTATTTGTTGTGGCGATTCTAGTAGCCTTAGTGCAACTCGGAAACTTAATGTCAGTAACACCTGGCATTGGCACAATATTTTTTACAACCATGGTTATTTGCCAGATGTTGGCAGCCCATGCGTTTGATCCCCGTTTATTGTGGGATAACCCAGATAACTTAAGTACTGCGAAACAAGAGACCTTGGCATGAGCGAAACCGCTAAAATAAAAACAGCGCCAAATATATCGGCAATCTGGATCATTCCAGTTATTGCCTTATTAATCGGCGCATGGATGTTGTACCAGTATCAAGCAAATAAAGGCACCACCATCTTCATCAAAATGCCTCATGCAGAAGGTATTGTAGCCGGTAAAACAGAAATAAAAGTACGTAGCGTGAAAATTGGCCAAATCGACCATGTTCGTTTATCAGATAAACAAAATAGCGTTATCGCACGGGCGCAAATCGATAAACATTACGACGATTTACTCACAGATGATGCGAAAATTTGGGTTGTAAAACCACGGATTGACGATACCGGCATAAGTGGCATGAGTACCCTACTCTCTGGTGTGTATTTAGAATTTGCACCGGGAGAGAGTAAAAAGCTGGCCGAAAGATTTGAGCTACAAGATGAACCGGCTTTAATTGGTAAAGATGTAAAAGGTGGGCGCTTCACACTGTTAAGTTATAACGCAGAAGTGCTTGATGTGAGTACCGGTATTTACTTTAAAGATTACAAAATTGGCCAAATAGAAACCGCCACCTTTGATTGGAAGAATCAAGCGATGAAATATGGCATTTTTATCAATGAGCCATATCAAAACTTAATCACCTTAAACTCTATTTTCTGGGTAAACTCAGGCATCGAAATAGACCTCTCTGCAGATGGTATTAATGTTAATACAGGCTCGTTAAGTAAATTGCTCAAAGGCGGTATTTCTGTTGGTATTCCTGAGCAACAAGCGCCCGGTGAAGTTGCCAGTAACGGCCATAGTTTTTCTTTAAGTAATAGCTACAAAGCCGCCTTAGAGGAACGCTTTTATGATTTTGACTATTACTTAATTGACTTTGAGCAATCAATTCGCGGCTTACGCGCTGGCGCTCCTGTAGAATACCGAGGTATGCGTATCGGTAGTGTAGTTGAAGCACCTGCAAGTGTGATAATAGATGGTAAGCCTGCACACTTTAGAACTGATAACACCGCAGTACCTGCCCTGATAAAGATTGAATATGGGCGCCTCTACCACGACAGTACAGCAGCACGCGAGTTTTGGCATTCGAGTTTAAATGGCTGGATCAAAAATGGTCTTCGAGCATCTTTAAAGCCGGGTAACTTACTCACTGGCGCCGTGTACGTTGACTTAGATATTTACGATAATGCAGAGCCTGCCGAATTAAAGACAATAGCCGAGTACACTGTATTCCCGAGTGTATCAAGCGGTATTACAGTCATAGCCGACCAAGTCTCTGATGTATTAAATAAAGTAAATAACCTTAAAATTGAAGATAGTTTGGCACAAATGCAGACCACCTTTGCCGAGTACCAAGCGCTTGCTCATGACATGAGAGAGTTACTAAATAAGCAAGATACACAAGACTTACCGGGTGATATAAATCGCAACTTTGCAGAAATGACTAAGAGCATGCAACAGTTCGATAAAACCATGAAACAATTTGAAAAGACCATGGCAAGTTATGAGCAAGGTTCAACATTCCACCAGCAGTTGCAAACGACTTTATCTGAATTTAAACGTTTAAGTGAAGAGCTACAGCCATTCACAAGAGGTTTAAACCAGCAACCTAATATGTTGATCTTTGATAAAGAGCTACCTGCCGATCCAACGCCGAGGAAACAATAATGAACTATAAACTCTGTGCTTCAGTGGCATCAGTGCTGTTACTTTCGGCCTGCAGTCAAACGTCATTCTCGACCATTGAGTATTATCAATTTTCGCAGCCAATTACTGCGATGCAACGCTTAGCAGAAAATACGCAAGCTCAGCTCAGAATTAACACCGTACAGCTACGTGGTGCGCTTAATAATCGCGGTATTGCTATGGTTCTCGACAACAACCGAGTCAATGCTGCTAACTACCATTTATGGAGCGAATCACCTGATTTAATGTTAACCGCCAGTGCCCATCAACAGCTTTACACTGACCTTGATAATTGGATGGTAATAAAAGGCTTGCCAGTGATCACCGATTTAGATCAGCAAAGCTTTTATGAATTAGAGTATGAGCTACATCACTTCAACGGCGATGAACAAGGCAATGCCAACATTGCCGGGCTTTGGCGTTTGTACTATACAAACCCTGAATCTGGCCGAAAGTTAAAGGCGGTCAATTATTTTAATGAGCTTACACCACTTCAAGACAGTGATTACGAAGGGCTTGTCGCAACACTTGAGTCAACGTGGCTAAAGGTCAACAAACAGGTTGCAAACGAAGTATCAAAGCTTGCTCTTTAATAAGAGTTTTAGAGGCTGATTGTCATCGTTAATGATGACATCGCCTAGAAACTCAAAACCAAGTTTCTGTAACACCTTCTGTGAACCAATATTTGTTTGCGAGGTTATTGCAGCAAGCACACCAAGCTCTAATACGTGTTTTTTTGCCATCAATAACCGAGCAGCAGCTGTAATAATACCCTTGCCTTCATATTTAGCTAACAATGCAAATCCTAAATCGGGGATAGCTAACGCATCGCGCTGAAAGAGCCCCACCATTCCAACCGGAGTATCATCAGCTAAACAAACAATATAACTGCCAAAGCCCAATTGCTGGTGGCTATTTATAAACGTTTGTTGAATATAATGCTCAGCTTGTACAGGCGTATTAATATTTTTATTACCAATGTGCTCTAAAAATGTTGCTTGGTTTAAAAGCTCAACGATAAAAGTCGCATCATCAGGCTGCCCGGCACGTAAATATATATCTAACATTTATTAAAACACCTTACTAACGACATCATTGGTAAAATCAAGGCAGTCAAGAACACGCTCTTTTTGTACTTTAGATAACTCGTCTATATCGAAGTAGCCGAACTCTGTGTGCTCATCGCTCAACATTATCTCAGCGTCCTCAGCCATATGAGCACGGAAAATAAACGCATGAGAGTTAAACGCTGTGTGATAATAAACACCACTTAAATAAGCTATTTCTACGTCACAATTAAGTTCTTCTTGGCATTCGCGAAGTAACGCTTGATGAATGGTTTCACCTTTATCTAAAGCGCCGCCAGGTAACCCCCAACTTTTTTGACCGTAATCAGCTTTTAGTAATAACACTTGCCCTTGGTTGTTGGTGATAACCGCATGGCTACTGAGTCTGTAAGTATCTGAAAATGCCATAATCCCTTTGCTCATTTAATAAAAAGTGACGTTATTGATGAGTGTAAAATAATTATCATCGCAATAAAAATTGTTATTGACTAAATTAATATTCAGGATTATTTTTCTTGCGATGTTTTGGGCAAAACAAAAGCAGTATACCCTCTATACTGTCTGGCGCCAGCCAACGCAGGCACTTTCCCTAATGGGTCCATAAAAGTGTGTTCGCGTAAAGCAGTTACTTGAGTCGATAGACTTCTGATTTCTGTAAGCAATCTCGCATTGCTTAACTGTGTGAAAAATATAATGCAAGAACCTTCTGCGTTAAGTTTACTGCCGCCAGTATTGGTGGTGGTTTTGGCCGTATTTTTACGCCGCCCTATTTTATCTTTACTAATTGGATCTTTGTTTGGTTTAGCCATGCTAGGCCCAACCGCTGTGTTATCCAATTTTGCTGATATTTCATTAAAAGTAATGCAAGACGAAACCATTGCTTGGCTAATTTTAGTCTGTGGTGGGTTTGGTGCATTAATCGCTTTATTAGTGAGAACCGGAGGTGCAAGTGCCTTCGCCGAATTAGCGTTAAAATTTGCAAAAGGCCAGCGCTCATCGTTGCTGATGACCTTTGTGCTAGGTGTGATTATTTTTATTGATGATTACTTAAATGCATTAACCGTTGGTGAAACCATGAAGCGTATCACCGATAAGTTTAAAATTAGCCGTGAAATGCTCGCTTATGTTGTTGACTCAACTGCTGCGCCTATCTGTGTGCTTGTACCACTCTCTACATGGGCCGTTTTTTTTGGCGGCTTGTTAGTTGATAATAATGTTGCACCAGAAGGCCAAGGTATTGCCGTCTACATTCAAGCAATCCCTTATATGTTATACGCTTGGTTTGCAGTCATTGTGGTATTACTGGTTAGCTTAAATGTCATCCCTGCTTTTGGTCCGATGAAAAAAGCACAACTACGTGCCATGAATAATCAAATCGAGATCTCAAGCAGCCTATACACAGATATTCAAACAGCAGATGAATACGCAGTGAAAGCAGCGGAAGAAAACTTTGAAACAGCAGCATCAAACGGCAAACTCTATAACTTTTTAGTGCCGATAGTTTTACTTGTTGCGTTTACTGTTTACTTTGACATTGACGTATATAAAGGATTGCTTGCAACCTTTACCGTTGTTTTACCTTTTTACATGTTACAAAAGTTAATGACATTGTCAGAACTCGTTGAGCGTATGCTCGATGGTTTTAAAAGCATGATCCCCGCTATTGGGACTGTGGTTGCTGCATTTATATTTAAAGATGTGTGTGACCAATTAATGCTTCCGCAATATGTCATTAATACATTAAGCCCTTATATGACAGCACAGTACTTACCTGCCGTGGTGTTTTTAGCAATGGCAGTCCTTGCTTTTGCAACGGGTTCAAGCTGGGGGATTTTCGCGGTAACGATTCCTATTGTAATGCCACTGGCTTACGCAATTGATGCCAATATTCCTTTAGTGATTGGTGCTTTGTTGTCGGCGTCGTCATTTGGTAGTCAAGCGTGCTTCTATTCTGATTCCACGGTACTTGCCGCGCAAGGCTCAGGGTGTGATTTAGTCAGCCATGCTATCACGCAACTGCCTTATACCTTACTTGCAGCAAGCGCTGCATTTATAGGATTTTTGCTTATCGCATAAATCAAAAAGCCCAAGCAATTGCTTGGGCTTTTGTTTATCAACTATTAAATTACTTTTGGAATTTGATCCCTTTGTAATAACCCTCTAAGTTTTCAACTTTTGTTTGGTCTTTCAGATCAGCAAATGGCTTATCTGCAAACTTACTACCACGCATTTGAATATTTAAACGTGCAGCTTCACTATTGAGCATGGTTTTCTTGTAGTAATCTTTCAGATCAGCCAATGTCACTTTTTCAACTTCAGCGATAAGCTTTTCTTTAGAGTCAAAGTTGAAGTTTTCACGGTACCAATCAGAAATAAGCGGTGACATTTCATCACTTAAATTCTTAGGTTGCTCTTTTAAAGACACAAGCGTTGCATTTTTAAGTTGTGCAAATGTTTCTTCTGTCATGTTATCAAGCTCAACAGCGTATTGCTTTTTGAACTCATCAAAACGCGCTTGCATTTCTTTAGGGCCTTTAACCGGTGTTTGAATATAAAGACCCAATGCAGAGTAGTCTTCGATAGGACGCGCTAATGCACCAACCGCATAAGCTAATTGCTCTTCAGTTCGTAACTTATCAAACGCTACGGTTCTAAAGTGGCTTTGTAAAATTTGTGCCTGTGCTTTTTGCTTATAGCCAGGGGTTGGGTGTACAACCATATCAATAATTGCTACATCCGCTACATCTATATCTTTTTGCAGTACAATACGCTCACCAGGCTGAGGTAACCAGGCTTTGCTTCTGGCAAACTCAGTCGCTTGATGACCTTTAGGTAGTATAGCGGTTAGCTTACTCGCAATAGATTCAACATCGTTTTGGTTATAGTTACCAAAAGTGAATACGCGTAGATCATTGGCAGCAAGTGTAGATTGTTTAATAGCCGCGAAATCAGCAAGGGTTAGTGTATCTGCCGCTGCAATCAAGGTTTCGGTGTCAAATTTACCACTACGTGTAAGCTTAGAGTACTCACCGAATGCTTGATAGAATGGGAACTGCTTTTGTTGATTGAGTAAATCACGCTTAAAACGATCGATTGCTTGGGCAAAACCTTCTTCAGACACATCTAACGTTAGATTTTCAAGGGCCTGAGCTAAAAGTACATCTTGTTTATCAGTGAAACCACTTAGCGATAACACAAGGCCGTTACTAGGCTGTAGTCCTAGACTCATACCAGCAACAGCTGCTTCTGTGCTAAGTTTGCTTTGTTGTAAGTTATAAAGATCAGCCCACACTGCATAAAGAACTTGTGATTTTACATTCACAAGGGCATCCGGCGTATTAATGTAAACTTCAACAAGGCCTTTTGGCTGTTCAGCAAACTGCTGACTTGCTTGGCGCCAAACTTTTACACCTTGCTTATCAAATACTAGTTCAGGGTGCGCCTGTTGTTTAAACTCAGCGGTTTTAATTGCGAAGCTTTCAGGTAATAAGCGGTTTACTGTTGGTAATGCTAAAGCGTATTCACTTGGTTTATTCCAGCTAGCAACTTCTGCTTCGCTGATATCTTCAATGCGGTATTTACCATCGTAAAAATGCAGCTGTGAATCTGTTTCTTCTTGCTTTGAAATATACCAAATACGTAGCGTATCTTCGTTTAATTGTGAAAGCACATTTTGCACCGCATCTGCATCAAACTTTGCATAATAATAAGGTGCGTTAATTGCGTTGTTCACAGGGAACTTTTGCATGCTATCAGTTAAGTTACTTACATAACCAAACTCATCACCTTTTTCAAGGAATTGAAATTCATTGTTTAACGATGTACGAATTTCATTAAAGTATTTGCTATCAACACCCTGCTCTTTAATAAGCGCAATGTACTGCATAACCATAGCGACAATTTCTTCGCGGTTTTGCATGCCAGCATCAGTCAATTCAATATTTACCGTTAAGCTGCCGTAGTTACCATATTGTGTTGGAGCATCAGAAGCAGATAAACGTGACACCCAGCCTTTATCACGCAAGATTTGCGCAGGACTACCTTGCATTTCGTTACTTAAAAGGTAAGAAACAAAACGATTTGGTTTCACCGCAAACTGTGAACTGTTATCAGCAATTGTGAACTCTAACTGTAGTTGTTTTACATCTTCATTTGGTGAGTAGTAAACACGCTTTCCGCCAGCAACAGAAAAGTCTAACTTATCAGTCACCGTTGGTTTTTCGATTTTTTTATTTTCAATATCAGCAAAATACTGTTTAGCTTTTGCTTCCATTTCAGCTAGTGGACGATTTGAGATCATCGCCACTTTCATAATGTTCGATGAATAATATTTGTTATAGAAAGCAACGGTTTCTTTATGCAGATTGCTGCCTTCTTTGTCCCCTAAAGTTTCTAGGTTACCAATTAAGAAACGGTTTGCAGGGTGTGAGCCCATCATTTGACGCGCTAGTTTAAATTGGCCAAAAAAGTCCATTTCACGGCGCATTGACCATTCTGCATTTACCGCATTTTTTTCTTTATCTGTGTACTCAGGATAAAGCTTTGGAGATTTAAAGAAATCCGCAAAACGATCAAGTGCTTCATCGTAAGCATCATTGTTCACTTTGAACATGTAGTTTGTGATATCTAACCAGGTGTAAGCGTTATGCGCGCCACCATTTTTGGTCATGAAATCACTGTAACCTTTAGTGTCTGGGTAGCGGTCTGTACCAAGGAACAGCATATGCTCTAGGTAGTGCGCCATGCCTTGTTGCGACATAGGGTCATGCAATAAACCAACGCCTACACTCAAAGCAGCAGCTGATTTTTCAGCACTAGGATCTGAAATTAAAATTACATCAATTTCGTTATCTAGTTTTAATGTTTTGTACTCACGGGTGTCGTTTGGGCTGATAACTAACGAGTCAGGAATAAGGTTAGTATTAGCTGCAGGAGGCGTTGTGGTAGAAGTAGAAGAACAACCTGCTAACACTGCAAAAGCGATTGCACTGAGTCCAATTATTTTTTTCATTATTTTGTATCCATTAGAAATTGAATAAATTTTTATTTATCATGTGTTTTCGAACGCCGCAATTCAATGCTTTTCAGCTAAGTTACAGCAAAACTTTGTAACACATTGTGAAAATGTAATACTTACGGTTAAGATTAATAGCAATAACTATAACAAAGGATGAGCTATGGAAAAGTGGCTAATTGTAGCAATGTTCACTCAGGTCTTTCTGACTTTTGCAGTCATGTACATTATGGGTAAGCGTCGTTTTCGTGCGGCAAAACAAAAAACCATCGAGATGAAAGACTTCTTAACAATGGAGCTTGAAAAGGCTGGGGATAATGTTCGCGTAGCAGATCGTAACTTTATCAATCAATTCGAAATGCCTGTGCTGTTTTTTATTGCCTGTTTAACAGCTCTGCAAGTCAATGCTGTAGGTACTGTATTTGTTGCCCTTGCTTGGGTTTATGTTGCATTAAGAATTATTCATAGCGTAATACACTTAACTTCAAACACCTTGAAGGCGCGCTATTATAGTTTTGTTGTCAGTAGCTTTATAATGCTAATAATGTGGGTGCTTATTTTAGTTAGAATCTTCTAATAAACATCAATACAAAGAAATAAGGCGCTTTTTAGCGCCTTATTAACTTTATTGATTGGAATTATTTACGACGACTAAAGCCTGCAAGAGCTAATAAAGATAGCATCCACGCAAGACTCCCGCCTGAGCTACTACCTTCATTGTCTGAAGAGTTATCTTCATCAATTAGCGTGTTCTCTTTTGGTGACAAAGAAGCAGACGAATTCGGATCATCATCAATCACAGTCACGCTGTTAATGTAAAATAAGTTTTCACCACTGAAACCTGATGTTGTATCTGGGCACTGCTCTTCATTAAGATTTACTACTGGGATTTCTCCACAGTGAACTAAAGAGGTGATTTGTTCTAAAACATCCATACTCTGTACAGTTACTTCACCAAAAACAGTAAAGCCACCATTTTGTAAGTCGAGGTTAGCGCTGTTATCTTTTAAATTGAAAAACCACTGACTTGTCGCACTATTAGCATTACCACCAACTTTCGCCATTGCAATGGTACCTTTAACATTCGACAGCTCTGGCTCATTGGTAATAGCGTCAGCAGTTTCTATCGCCTCAAAATCAGTATCAAATTTAAAACCACCACCTTGCAATACAAAGTTATCAACTGAGCGATGGATAACCGTACCGTCGTAGCTGCCATCTGCAACATAGTTTAAAAAGTTTTCAACGGTAACAGGTGTATGTTGGTCATAAAGGTGAACAGTAATACTGCCCAGATCTGTCTGCATTTCAACAATAGTAGCATTGGCTGTAAAACAGCTAGCCAATAAAGCAGTTGCAAGTAGATGTTTTTTCATTGTTTATCTTTCCTGATAATTTTTATTATAAAACTACAAGAAGCTTAAACAAAATAGACTGACGCTTAAATAGCAAACAAAACAGTTACACAAAACGCGCCAAAGCAATTACATCTCAGTTACATTAATTTACACCATGTATTCATTATGGTTATAAAAAATTTAAAGAATAAATCAAAATCGTCTTATCAAATAGGCTCAGTTTGTTAGTATCAGCACGACAACAATGAACACACAGGAATGAACCATGGCGAATGAAGAGAACGCAATATGCGATTTTGGCCTACACCAAGGTGAGCCTTACAGTAAGTTACCCGCTAGTTTTTTAAATTGGATGGTCGGCAATAATCATCAAAAGTCTCATTACGCAGAACAAGAACTACAACGCAGACAACTTGCCGCAACAGGACAACTAAATACAGAAAATAGCGACAAAAGTTTATAAAATACATTTAATTTAAACTTAAGTCGTTTAAACTAAGCGCATAATTAACCTACTGCTCTATTCAGGCAAACAATTATGCGCTTTTTTTTACTAACATCGCTACTGGTTACCCTAACCGCATGTAGCTCCTCTTCTAATAATACTGATTCAGCCCAATATTTAACTCTGCTTCATACTAATGATAACCATGGTCGTTTTTGGCATAACGAACAAGGTGAATATGGCATGGCTGCTCGTAAGACTTTAATTGATCAACTAAAAGCCAAAGCTAAAGCACAAGGCCATGCTGTTTTACTGCTTTCTGGTGGCGATATCAATACGGGTATTCCAGAGTCTGACTTACAACACGCGGAGCCAGATTTTAAAGGTATGTCGGTAATTGGTTATGATGCTATGGCAATTGGTAACCATGAGTTTGACAATCCACTGGCAGTACTTGATCAACAACAAAAATGGTCAAACTTCCCTTTTCTATCAGCAAATATAATAGATAAAAATACAGGTAAGCCACGCTACCAAGCTTACGAAATCTTTGAAAAAAATGGGCTGAAAATTGCTGTCATTGGTTTAACTACGACAGATACAGCTAAAATAGGTAACCCACAGTATATTGGTGGTCTTGATTTTAAAGGGCCTGTTACAGTAACAGCTAATTTAGTGCCAAAAATAAAAGCACAATACAACCCAGATATAACTATCGCTGTTACACATATGGGTCACTATGTTGATGCTAGCTTTGGTATTAATGCCCCCGGTGATGTGACTATGGCACGCAACTTACCAAAAGGGATGCTTGATATTATTGTTGGCGGTCATTCACAAGAGCCTGTGTGTATGAAAGAGGACAATGTTGCTGACGAAAGCTTTATGCCAGGTAAAGAGTGTAAGCCTGACCAACAAAATGGAACTTGGATCATGCAAGCCCATGAGTGGGGTAAATATGTTGGTAAAGCTGAATTCAAATTAGAAAACGATGAATTAACTTTGCTCAATTACTCACTTATTCCGGTAAATCTTTATATCGATGATGAAAACGGTAATAAAAAGCTAGCGGCTGAGTACATTGAACCAAACAAAAACTTACAAGACATCCTTGCGGTTTATCAGCAAAAAGGCGCAGCACAAATTGCTGGTAAAATAGGTAACGTGGATGCAAAACTTGAAGGTGACCGCAAGAAAGTACGCTATGAACAAGTAAACTTAGCACGTGTTATTATTGCTGCACAAATGCAGTCAGTGGGTGCTGATTTTGGTTTGATAAGCGGTGGCGGTATTCGCGATAGCATTCAAGCAGGCGATGTAAGTTATAAAGATATTTTAAAAGTTCATCCTTTTAAAAACCGTATCACCTATATTGATATGACAGGCCAAGAGCTATTTGACTACTTACAAGTTGTTACTTCTTTCCCACCTGATTCAGGTGCTTACTTACAATACTATAAGCTAAGCTTTAAGCGCGACAATGAAACTTTATCTGATGTTAAAATTGCCGGTAAACCACTTGATATGGCTAAAACTTATCGTATGAGCATTAACAGCTATAATGCCTCTGGTGGTGATGGTTACCCTACACTTACCAATAAAAAAGGCTTTGTGAGTACAGATGATACAGATGCACAGGCATTAAAACGTTTCTTTGAGCAAAATAGTCCTGTTAAAGCGGCTGATTACGCCCCTAAATAAAGACTACTTAAATAGAAAAAGGGAAGTCAGTGACTTCCCTTTTTACTTTTAAACTAGATTACTTCCCAATGACTTCAATATCGGCAATCTCAATCGCTTTCAATCCGTAATGATGTAATCGAGAACGAGAGCCTTCACCATGGGCCTTAGGTGGATAATAGGTTTCTTTTATCTCAGGCTGCTCTTGCCAAACTTCATCAAGTGCTGCCCGAATTTCACTTAATGTTTTTTCTAAACTATTGGTAAAGTTTGGGCGCTTACGTATTGTGTGACCAAGCTCTACTAACCGGTAAAAATACTTGTTTGCTAAAGTCAGTAATTCTTCTGGGACATCTTTATTTTGATTAAGCACTACATCAGGATGTTCAATACAAAACTCAACCAATGCAAGGTAAAAGCACAGCGGTTTATTAGCAAGCGCCACTGTTTTATCAACAGCACAGCTAGCAGCCAAAGTCTTATTTTGAAGATCGACTATCAATTTAGGCTTTTCTTCTGCCTGAATTGCAACTTCTGGTTCATGTTTAGCAATTTGGATTTTAGTGCGTTCACTTATAAATAATAAATAAGTAAATGCAGCTGCAAATAAGCACACCAAAATCAACACAGCGATATCATCTTTAGCAAATAAAGACGATGCCACAACAAAGCTAACAGTTAATGATTTTTGTGGTGCATGCAATTGCTTAGTGATTAAATCTGCACGAGCAGGATAATCAGAGATCCCCTCAATGGAGTAAACCATCACGCCGGAGTCAGCTAATTGTGCATTAAGACGCGCGATATAATTGAATACCATATCTTTACTACCTGAATGCTTTAAAAAATCATCAGGTAAATTTAAATGGTTTAAATCAAGGGCAATGCGGTTTTCGACTTTTGCTAGAGTCAGGGCATCATTAGTTGTTGTCTTATAAGCTTTTGCTGTAATAAAGCTGGCAAATAAAACCAAGCAACAGCTTATAAATACTCCGCCATAAGCAAGTTTTACTCTAATTGGCAGCATTGCTACCCCCGACTTTCATTGTTTGCTGAGTCGACTCACATTCCCAAAAAGACTCAACATGATTAAAGTAATGAGAATTTTGATTGTGTGCTAATTGAGTTAACTGCGCTTGAACTGCACATAAAAGGTCGGTGTTTTCATCCTGCATTTTTAAATACCAACGACTACCACTTATATTGTCGCGTATAGGCGTAATGTAGTTTTTAGAAAAGCGTTGCTGGTCGCTGTCTTGCCAATAAGAAGAAATTAAATCGACCTTACCACTTGCAAGCAGCTCTCTTAATTCAGTATGCGAACTTGCGTAAGTGATATTAAGGTTTTCTAGGTTGATATCTAATTTTTTAAATAATTGTTTAGGTAAAATGTGTCCAGAGCGGCTAGTTGGGTAATCAAGCAAACCAATACGTTTATCTAAAAAGTAGCTTTTTTCAATGCGTGGCTTTTCTTTACTAGAAATTAAATAAGCAGTGTAGTCAGGAAACCCAACAACTGCTTGGTAGTTATAGGTTGACTCGGCCATAAAGGCATTAATCAAGTTTTCTTTAGCCAGGATCAAATCTGCAATCCCTTTACCTAAAAACTCAATTGTGTCAGATGTTTTATAACCCCAATAAGAGGTGACCTTGCCGTATTGTTTACTAATGATGTCATCAGCGCATAAAGTTTTAGCAACATCCTCAGCCAATACTTTGCCAGATGAATACACCACCAACTCGTTGAGATTAACCTCTGATTTAGTATCACATTGGAATGATGTTTCAATAAATGCATCTATATCAGATACAGCCGGTTTACCCTGCAAAATTCCGATATAAAAAAACAAAATAACTGCTAGAAACAAAAATGTAACAATCGACGATTTTTTTATTAGTATTGTTCTTAAATTCAATTTTAATAGCCAACTACGCTTCGTTGTCTCTATTTGAACAATTATTCTTACTTATTACAACAAGTAATTTTACCTGAATATTTTAAGTTATTGATAAATAATATATATGAACAAGAAATTATGAATCTTATTGAGTCCTTTCTATTTGCTTTTAAATTCAGGAAAATATGCATCAAGAAATCGTGCTTCAGGGCACATTCATTTTTGGACACTGAGTCAATGTTACAAAAAACAATAAAAATGTTGCTGTTATCGACACCAGTTATTTCAGCTGTGTTAAGTAACCCGGCTAATGCATGGGGTCAGAATGGTCACCGTATTATTGGTGAAATTGCATCTAAGCATATTACATACACCACCAAGCAAGCATTAGTTCCTTTACTTGATGGTGATTCTTTACCACAGGTAGCGACGTGGGCTGATGAAATGCGTTCTGCTCCAGAAAAATTCTGGCAAAAGAAGTCTTCGCGCTGGCATTACATTAACTTTAAAGAAGGCGATGCTAAACCTCATTACGACTCACATGCCCACCATAACAAAGAAACCGTGTCAGATATCCTTGAAGGCATGGAATATTCAATCTCAGTATTACAAAACCAAAAAGCTTCACTAGGTGAAAAACAGTTCGCACTGCGTTTTTTAGTTCACCTTGTTGGTGATAGCCATCAACCGTTTCATGCAGGTCGCGGCGAAGATCGTGGCGGCAACAATATTTCTGTAACATTCTTCGGTCAAGATACCAATTTACATAGCTTGTGGGACACAAAACTCATTGAAAATGAAAATTTGTCCTATACTGAGTTTGCGCAATTTATAAATACATCAAATCAAGCGTTAATAAAGGACTATCTTGCCAGTTCACCTAGCGATTGGTTAATCGAATCAAATAATATTGCAAACTCTCTGTATAAAGAAAATGAAACAAACGTAAGTTATAGTTATATCTATACAAACTTACCGATTGTTAAAACTCGCCTACAACAAGGCGGGATAAGATTGGCAGGTTTATTAAATAACCTATTTGATAAATCAGCAAAACCGTTAGTAAAGGCACTTAAGATGCCAACTGACAGCAAACTATAAATGAAACATAACCTCTAACACGGGAAATAACATAATGAAAATCCAACTCCGCAAAACAGCTCTATCACTTGCTATTGCAGCATGTGTTGGTGTGAGTGGTGCAGCGTTAGCAAATGAAACAACATCTGCTATCAAGGGTCAAATCAAAGGTCCTAGCGGCAACCCTGCTGCAGGAACTAAGATTACTATCGTTCACTTACCTTCAGGTTCAACTAAAGAAACTGAAACGAACGATGCGGGTTACTTCACAGCAAAAGGCCTACGTGTAGGTGGTCCTTACCGCGTTGTTGTAGATTCTGACGTATTCGCAGATCAAACATTCAACAACATCAACCTACAAGTGGGTGCTGACTACCCAGTTAATGTTACGTTAGAGAGACAATCTGATGTAGAACAAATCGTAGTTACTGGTCGTCCAATCAGCCGTATGTCTGGTGGTACAGGCCCAGCTGCAACGTTCACACTTGAAGATTTAGAAAACCAACCAGCTATCAACCGTGACTTAAAAGATATCGTTCGTATCGACCCACGTGTAACAATTGACGATAGCCGCGGCTCAATCAACTGTGGTGGTGGTAACCCACGTTTCAACAGCTTAACGCTAGACGGCGTTCGTATGAACGATAACTTCGGTTTAAGCTCTAACGGTTACCCTACAATCCGTGCACCTTTCTCTTTTGACTCAATCGAACAGGTTGCAGTTGAACTAGCACCTTTTGATGTTCAATATGGTGGTTTCACATCATGTAACATCAACGCTGTTACTAAATCAGGTGGTAACGAAGTACACGGTGGTATGTTCTTCGATTACACAAATGATTCAATGAAAGGCGACAAAATCGAAGGTGAAGACTACGATAACGGTGATTACACTGAAAAACGTTATGGCTTCAACGTTGGTTTACCACTAATTAAAGATAGCCTTTTCTTATTCACATCTTACGAAAAACTTGAAGGTGTTAAGCAATACAACTACGGCGGCCTAGACACAGGTAGTGTTACAGCTGCAGACGTTGCACGTGTACAACAAATCGCTCAAGATGTTTACGGTTATGACGCAGGTGGCATGCCATCGAGCGCACCAGTTGAAGATGAAAAAATCTTAGTTAAGTTAGACTGGAACATCAACGATGACCACCGTGCAAACTTAATCTATAACTATAACGATGGTTTTACACTGTCTCAGTCAGATGCTTACAGCAACACTGTTACTCTAGATAATCATTTCTTCAAGCAAAGTGCTGAATTTACATCAATCATTGGTTCACTTTACTCAGATTGGTCTGATGAATTTTCAACTGAAATTCGTTTAGGTAAATCAGAGTTAGATCAGACTGTTCGCTCTTTAGATGCAGCTAGTAGCTTCGGTGAAATGCAAATTCGTACAGAAGACGGCGGTACTATCTATATTGGTCCAGATGATTCTCGTCAATCAAATGCTCTTAGCTACGAAACAGTGACAGCAAAAATTGCAGGTACATATTACCTTGATCAACACACGATCACAGCTGGCTATGAGTTTGAAGAATTAGACGTATTTAACCAATTCGTTCAGCACACTCAAGGTGAGTGGCGTTTTAGATCTGTAGATGATTTTGAAGATGGTTTTGCAGATCGTGTCTACTACAATAACGCAGCTGGTACAAATGATCCAACTGATGCTGCGGCTAACTTCTCTTATGCACAACACACTTTATATGTGCAAGATGAGTACAGCTTTACAGATTTAGATGCAACATTAACGTTTGGTCTACGTTACGACAAATACACAAGTGACGACAAACCAAACTACAATGAAAACTTTACAAACCGTTACGGTTTCAGCAACCAATCAACATTCGACGGTATCGATTTAATTCAACCACGTGTTGGTTTTGAATGGTACGCAACAGATGCATTAGAAGTACGTGCAGGTGTTGGCCTATTCTCTGGTGGTAACCCGAACGTTTGGTTATCTAACTCATACTCGAATGATGGTATCACTAACATTGGTACATCAATCAGAGGTGGTGTTGACTTATTCGCTACACCAAACGTAAACGGCGGTACACCGGGTTACGAAGTACCTCAAAGCCTTTACGATCAAGTTGCAAACACAGTCATTGGTTCAGGTGATTCATCGGTAAATGCTGTTGACCCTGATTTCGAAATGCCATCAGAGTGGAAATACTCAGTAGGTGCAACATACACAACTGAAGATGAGTATGTATTTTCACTAGATTACTTATTCACTAAACGTAAAGATGCTGCTTTCCTAGAAGATATCGCGTTACAAGATTCTGGTGAAACAACATTTGATGGTCGCCCAATTCTTGAAGAAAAAGAAACAGGCCGTAGCGGCGATTTACTACTGACTAATGTAAGTGGTAACAGCGGTGAGTCTCATGTTATCTCAGCTGCAATGAGCAAACGTTTTGATAACGGTATTAGCGTACAACTAGCTTATGCTTACACTGACTCAACTGATGTTAACCCTATGACAAGCTCTGTAGCGAGTTCAAACTACGGTAACTTAGCGACATATGATCCGACTAACCCAGGTGCACACACATCTGATTACGAGATCCCACATCGCTTTACTATGACATTAGGTTATACAACTGAGTTGTTTGATGGTTACAACACACGTTTCAACCTATTCAGCGAAACATACAAAGGTCTACCTTACAGCTACACATTTGATGATAGAGACAATGATGTTTGGGGTGATAACAACTCAAACGGTAGTCGTCAGTTAATGTATATCCCTGAAGTGAATGACCCGAATGTTGTTTACGACATGACTCCTGAAGAAGTAACTGAGTTTAACGAGTGGATTTCTGCTCAAGGCTTAGCTCGTGGTGAAATCTCTGGTCGTAACCGTCAAAATGCTGATTGGTTCACTAAAGTTAACTTCAAGATGACTCAAGAGTTACCTGGTTTCATGCCTGGTCATAAAGGTGAAGTGTTCTTCGTTATCGATAATTTAACAAACATGTTAAACGATGACTGGGGCGTACTTAAGAAAGGTAGCTTTGTTGGTAACAGCATGGTGACCGTAGACCTTGATGATCAAGGTCGTTACGTATATTCAGACTTCAACCCTAACAATGGTAAAACTGCAACTCAAAGCAGCGCATCAGTTTGGGAAATGCGTGTAGGTGTACGTTACACATTCTAATAACGAGTTAACCTTGTTATAAAACAAAAGCCCGCCCCTACTGGCGGGCTTTTTACGTTTTAGAGAAAGTTAGCGAGTAGCTAGTTACGAGAGTAAAGCTACTAGGGGAAAGTTAGTAAGGAACAAGGGTAAAGCTTCTAGAGTAAAGTTAGCAAGTAGCAGCGATTTTATATCCCGTCTGATGCCAGAGTGCTGATGTTTAACTCGATCTAAGATTGTTATGTAGGTCGTCATTTATGGCGACAAATGTTTAAACACTGAATGATGACGGGCTAAAGCCCGACCTACTTTGATGAGAAAATGCAGGCCAGTGAGACCTGCACAGATATTTAAGCTGCGTAAACTGCAAGTGGGTGTGTTGTGTTAATAGATACATGCACTGCATCACCTGGGCGTACCATCACTTCATGGCTTACTCGGCTTGTCACTACAGTATCACACGCTAATTTTACAGCGCATAAGCGACTGCCACCTTCGTAACGTACCCATGTCACTTTACCATTGCTAGTAGCTGCATTTTGAATAAGGTGAATATCATCAGGGCGAAGTAATACATCAACTTTTGCAGTATCATGATCAATCCTAATCGCTGGTGCATTACCTAAATTAGTGGTGGCAATATCATCTTCACAATTACCAGCAATGAAACTTGCTTCACCTAAGAAGCGTGCAACAAAGCGATTGCTTGGTAAGCTAAAACAACGTTCAGGAGTATCGATTTGCTGAATAATGCCTTCTTTCAGTACGCCAACACGGTCACCGACAGATAAGGCTTCTTCTTGGTCATGGGTTACCCAAATAGCAGGAACACCCGCATCTTTTAATGCATTACGAATATCCCAACGAAGGGTGTCTTTTAAAGCTGCATCAAGGTTTGATAACGGCTCGTCAAGTAATACGAAGTCAGGTTCGTGAGCTAGTGTACGGGCAAGGGCTACACGCTGCTTTTGACCACCCGATAAAGTAGCGGGCTTTTTATCACGAAATGCTTCAAGACCCAGTAACTTAATCCAATGATCTGCTTTTGAGGTATCGGTTAACCTAAAGCAAATATTTTGCTGTACCGTTAAGTGCGGAAACAAAGCAAAGTCTTGAAATACCATTCCTACTTTACGCTTTTCTGGTGGTACTTTTAATTTGGGTGTTGCCCGCCATGAGCCTAAGTTAATTTCGCCTTCGCTGATAGGAATAAGCCCAGCTAACGCTTGTAAAATTGTACTTTTACCACAGCCAGTTGGACCAACTAGCATGAGGATCTCACTTTCCCCAAGTGATAAGTTAAGTTCACTTACCACACGATTGCTACCATAATCGATAGACAGCTTACTAACTGATAGCATTAAACTGATCCTTAATGTTCTAATTGACTGCGCTTTTCACCTGAGAGCATTATAGCTAAGCCACATGCTGATATCACTACCAACAAGAGCCCAGGAATGGCAGCGCGACCGAAATAACCGGCTTCATAAACTCGCCACAAATAGGTTGATAGGGTTTCAAATCCTGTTGGGCCGAGTAACAATGTTGCTTCAAGCTCTCGCATTGATTCTAAAAATACCAAGGCTGCACCAGCAATGATACCGCGCAGTGTTAAAGGCAAGGTAATACGCATAAATGCTTCACGAGGGCTGGCACCTAATACACGTGCCGATTTGATTAAACTCGAGTCTAAGTGTTCTGTACTGGTACGCACTGAGCCAACTGCAAGCGGTAAAAAGCGCAGCACATAGGCAATCACTAATAATGCCAGAGTTTGGTATAAAAGCGGTAATTGCAGTCCACCATAGACAAGCGCCGTCCCCATTACGATACCCGGAATACCAAATCCGAAATAAGTGACTCGTTCCATAATGCGCCCTACTTTACCGCTTAAGGCAGCATGCGCTACAGGCACAGCAACGACAACAGCAACAATAGCCGCAATACCAGATGCATAAGCAGAATTCCACGCAATGCTGAAATCAAAATCAGCAACACCATCGCGGGCAAGCCAGAGAGTAAAAATGGCTAACGGTAAACAAATAGCAAGTAATAAAACCGGTAGAAAAGTCACTAACATGGCTAACTTTTGCCCGTTAGATGGAAATAACATTAGCGGTCTACCGTGGCGCTCAGAAGCAGTTTTAATTTGTGATTCGATGAACAGTAAAAAGCCTACTATCACCATTAATTGTAGCGATAACATCGCTGCTCGGCTTAGACCAAAGGCGTTATATTCAACATAGATAACGCGAGTAAAGGTATCTAAGCGCATCATCGCCGGTGTACCAAAATCGGATAGAGTATAAAGTGCAACCAGTAATGAGCCCGCCGCAATACCGTTTATTACACGCGGTAATATGACTTTAAACACACTCATTGGCATCGACATACCTAAAGTGCGAGCCGCGTTTACCATGCTGGCATCTAGACTAAGTAAAGACGAACGCGTTGTTAGCATTACAAATGGAAACGTGTACAGCGTCATTACAATGGCGGCACCCGTTAAGCCATACATAGGCGGGGTTTCAAAGCCTAACAGCTGATTAATTTCACCACCGGGGCCAAATGCTGCATATAAAGTAAACGCGCCAATATAACTTGGAATAGCAAGTGGAGCTGCAAACAAAACAAGCCAAAGCTTTTTAAAAGGAAGTTGAACATAGGCACTAATAAACGCCAGAGGCACGCCAATTAAAATAGAGCCTATAACAGTTAACACCATAAGTGATAAAGTGTTACCCAGAATTTTTAAATTGTGACTATCAAAAACAGCCGTCGCATCACTGGCTAAAGTGATGAGAATATAAACTGGCACTAACGCCAAAAGCGCTGCAAGCAGCGCCATGGGATAAGAAGCAGGTATGCGCATTATAAAACACCGCTGCTGCGCATAAGGTCGAGTGTTGGCCTTAAATCTGCCAATTGAGTTAAATCGATTTTCGGCGGCGACACATCCGTTAAGGCTGGTAATCCAGCTGGCTGGTCAATACCTTGAATCAATGGAATTTCGTAGGCTTCACGTGCTAAGTAACTTTGTACTTCAGAACTTAGTAAGTAGCGCATAAAGTTCATTGCGTTCGGGTTGTCTGTCAGCGATAACACACCTGATGCATTAACTAAGCAACCGGCATCTTGATTGGTGAATGCAAGATCAAGGTTTGCATCTGGTTTACCTGATTTAAGACGTAAGGTGTAATAATGGTTTGCAAAACCAATATCCACTTCACCACGTTCAACGGCCATCACTACACCAAGCTCGCCGGCATAGGTTTTCGAACGTTTTTGAACTTTCTTAAGCCATTTAGCGGTTTTATCTTCACCTTCAAGAATACGCATTGCCGTGACAAATGATTGGAAAGAAGCATAAGCAGGTGCCCAACCAATTGATAAATCGCTATCAGCAATGGCCATTATGCTATCTGGGATCTGATCTTTTGATAAACGCTTAGTGTTGTAAGGTAATGTACGAATACGACCTGTCACTGGTGCCCAGCCCGGATAGCGGAACTGCGGTTGTAATTGCGCTTCTAAGTCAGATGGTAAGGCTTTAGCTAAACCTGCGTCTGTTACTAAGCCAATCGCACCTGAGTCAACGGCCCAAAATAAATCAGCACGTTTAACACCCGCTTTCGCTTCAGCCACAATCATGTTGGCAAGTGCTGCAGTTGGGCCACGGCGAATTGATAAATTAAGTTTTGGGTTTTTCTTTTGGATTGATTGCAGTACGTTTTCGTACAAACCACCTTCACCACGGCCTAAATATAAGGTTAAGTCACCCTCTAGGGCCGGTAAGTCTTTCACTGAAATTGGGCTTGCAGCAGAGGCTGCAAAGGCACGAGAAAGAGGTAGCGGCATTGCGCCCACCACCCCAAACGCAGCCAGGCCTTGAATAAAGGTCCTACGCTTCACTAAAATACATCCTTACGTGCTTTTTCGGCTTCTTCTAGTAACACCTTAGCGCGATCTAGTTTTTCTTGCATATCAACAACCACTGCACGTACTTGGTCAACAGACCCTTTATCAGAAATAGCTTTAGGCAGGGTTACGTTAAAATCTTTTTCGAGAACTTCTACTAACTTCGCATCTTTTTCGATAAGTGTACCTTCAACACCTTCGAATAAGTGAAGGTAAGTATCGTGTACAATTTGGGTTGCTTCATCGCTTAAACGTTCTGCGTATTTTGCAACAACACGGTCTAATTTATGTTTGATCTCATCGATAGTAGCGCTTTGCGTCATTGTTTCAGAAGCAGTTGCTTTTACAGCTTTTAATAAGCCTTTTTGCTGGAAGTCGGCAGCAAGTTTAACAGCTCCAAGACCCTGCCACAAGGCAGCATTTAAGGTCTTTTGGTGCTCTCGAACTTCGCTTGCTGGTTTTTTGTCATCAATGGCCATTTTGATACCATAAATGCCTTGCCAGATTGATGCATAAACCGGTACATAATTCGTTTCAATCGCACTGTGAATCTTTACTGATTCCCAGTATTCAATTAAATCATCGCTTTTAACTGCTTTTGCGCCTTTTGTTTCATAATCGGTAACCATGGTGTCAACTTTACCGATCATCCACTCAACGTCTTCTGAGTAATCTTTTAAATTTTCTTTTAGATGATTAACGTGCTCACCAATTGGGCCATTTGCCAATACAGGTTGGGCAATAAAAGTAGATGCTAATACTAGGCTAAGACCTAGTGTTTTAACGGTGTTTAACGCTAATTTCATAGGGGGACATCCAAGTTTCTAATTGTAAATGATAGCCATTATCATATACGTATCGATTGTCTAAATCAATTGCTATAAAGCCTTGATTACAGAATTACACATTTTTATTTAAGTGATTGGAAAGCTTACTAAGAGTGTTCATAAATTGTTTAAGTTCTTGGCTATCTAAGTCACTCACTAAACCGGCTTGCCACTCGTTTGCTAATGGCACAATTTGTTCATGCAAACGGTTCCCCTCAACGGATAGTGATAATAAATTTGCGCGTTTATCCTTAGGGTTTTCTTTGGCTATTATAAGGTTTCTGGTCAATAGCGACTTTACTGCACGAGACACCGTTGATTTATCCATTTGTGCCATATCACATAATTCTTTGGCAGTACGCTCGCCATATTGGGCCAAATTCGCAATTATACGCCATTGTGGCACGGTTAAATCGAACTGCTGTTGATATAGCTCACTAAACTGCTCACTCATTTGCATTGCAATATTGGTTAATGAATAAGGTAAGAACTGTTTTAAATCGAGCGTTGTTTGATTATCTGTCGTCATGGCTGCACTACTGTCAAAGAATATTTACACAAGTAAATTCAGTGTAGTTTGAATTTAGTCTCACATGAGAGTATCTTACCTAAAACCTTTCAGGAGTCTAGTGATGAATAACGAATTACAATATATGACAGGCTTTGGTAATGAATTTGAAACCGAAGCATTACCCGGTGCATTACCTATCGGTCAATTCAGCCCGCAAAAAGTTAAATACGATTTATATGCTGAGCAGTTCAGCACAACGGCATTTACAGCGCCCCGTGCTGATAACCGTCGTACTTGGTTTTACCGCATTCGCCCGTCAGTAATACAAGGTGATTACACGCCAATTGATAATGGCCTTATTCGTACAGCTCCTATCACCGAAGTGCCAACACCACCGACAATGCTACGTTGGGACCCAATTGAAATTCCAGAACAGCCAACTGATTTTATAGATGGTTTAGTCACTATGGCTGCCAACGGTAGTGCCAATGCACAAACAGGTATTGGTATTCATATTTATGTCGCTAATAAATCAATGAAACAGCGTTACTTTTATAATGCTGATGGTGAAATGTTATTTGTGCCGCAACAAGGTGAGCTATTACTTAGAACTGAGTGCGGGCAACTAACCGTTCGTGCAGGAGAAATTGCCGTAATTCCTCGTGGCATTAAGTTCGCAGTTGATTTACTTACTGATACAGCACGTGGTTATATTTGTGAAAACTATGGCCATGCCTATATTTTACCAGAGCGCGGCCCAGTGGGTGCTAATGGTTATGCTAATGACCGTGACTTCCACTACCCTGTAGCGGCTTTTGAAGATGTAGAAGGTGATTTTGAACTCGTTGCTAAATTCAATGGCAATATGTTCCGTTGCGATATTGGCCACTCGCCATTAGATGTGGTTGCTTGGACGGGTAACAGTGCACCTTACAAGTATGACCTTGCTCGATTCAATGTTATGAATACAGTAAGTTACGATCACCCAGATCCATCAATCTTTACTGTATTAACATCACCATCGGGTACAGAAGGTGTCGCTAATATCGATTTTGCTATCTTCCCTCCACGTTGGATGGTGGCTGAGAATACATTCCGCCCACCTTATTACCACCGTAATATTATGAGTGAGTTTATGGGCTTAATCGAAGGTGTGTACGATGCTAAAGAGCATGGCTTTGTACCAGGTGGTTCTAGCTTACATAACTGCATGTCGCCACATGGTCCAGAAGCCGATGTATTCGAAAAAGCATCAAATGCTGAGCTTGAACCACAACGCTACGAAAACACTTTGGCATTTATGTTCGAATCGCGTTACGTTATTTCACCAACTAAATATGCCCTTGAAGGTAAAGAGCGTCAGCCTAACTACACAGATTGTTGGCGCACGATTAAAAAACATTTCACAGGTAAACAGGACGTATAATGAAACTTTATAGCTATTTTCGTTCATCAGCTGCATACCGAGTTCGCATTGCGCTTAATTTAAAGAACATTGGTCACGAGTTAGTGACGGTTAATTTATTAAAATCAGAGCAACAAAGTGACGAGTACCTAGCTAAAAACCCACAAGGGTTATTGCCAGCACTTGAAACTGATCAAGGTGTACTTGCGCAATCGCTGGCTATTTTAGAGTGGTTAGAAGAAACTCATCCAGAAACGCCTCTTTTAACGGGTGATGCATGGCAAAAAGCTCAGATCCGTAATTTATGTTATGCCGTAGCGTGCGATATCCACCCTATCGATAATTTGCGCGTATTAAAGTACTTAGCTAACGATCTTGGTGTTGATGAAGAAGCAAAAACGACCTGGTATAAGCATTGGGTTGAAGTTGGCTTTGAGAGTATCGAAAAGCTACTTGATGAAGCGAACACTTTTTGTGTGGGCAACAAACCAACGCTTGCTGATGTGTGCTTAGTGCCGCAAGTATTTAATGCCTTGCGCTTTAAGGTTGATATGACCAAGTACCCTAAAATTGCTGCTGTATATGAGCAATGTAATAAGCTTGATGCCTTTATTGATGCTGCACCACAAAATCAGCCAGATGCAATTTAGGCTTTAAGATTTGTAGTTAAAAAGGCCCGAACGCTTCGGGCCTTTTTTATTTTTTATCTAAGCGCTGAGTTAATCACACTCACATGGTTAATTAAATCGAGCCCTAAGTCGGTTAAGTAGCCACCATCTGGACTATCTGTAATACCTTTATCATAAAGACGTTTTGCTGCATCTTTAATTGAGCTTTCGGCATCGGAATGAATTTTAATTCCCTGCATTTGGGAGTTGCGAGGAAATTTTGCAAGCAGGGTTAGTTCGTCGATCATATTTTTATCAAATTGCATGTGTTCACCTTTTTATTATTTATTCCTTGTCATAAGCTTAGTGTAGTTATACAGATCTGCCCAACGGGAGGCGTATTTTGTTAAAGAAAATTTTACTGTTAAGTACTTTGTTTACTTTAGGGTTTCTAAACCAAGCGCTAGCAAAGGAAAAACCACTAATCGTGCTTGATGGTCAAGAGGCATTAAACAATCAAAAAGTGTGTTGGTATGAAAATAAACGCTATACCGAAGGTGCCTATATTGCCGTTGGCGATATTAGGTTAATTTGCACTGCCAAACAGCCTAATTTTTCAAACAGTGATTTGGCTTGGCTCAGACTAAGTGCTAATGGCGAGATTATTTACCCTAAACAAGCGAAAACGATTCACGTCAATTAGCTTAAAACGCACAGATAGGGTACTATTGCGCGGTTGCAAATAACCTAAGATTTATCATGGACAATCAACCAAATAATCCGTTACATGGCGTTAAACTAGCCGACATCGTTACTAAACTTGAAGAAAAACTTGGTTGGGAAGGTATGGCAGCGCACGTCGATGTACGCTGCTTTCAGAATGACCCAAGTGTAAAGTCGAGTCTTAAATTTTTACGAAAGACCCCTTGGGCACGAGAAAAAGTAGAGCAGTTATATATTGATACCTTTATCAATAATGACCTAGCTGATGATGGCACTTTCCAATGGAAAAGCATCAAAAAGTAACCACTTAATCTTCAGCTGCTACCATCACCGAAAGCGATTTCGGTGATATCTCCACCACTAGTTTATCTGCGGTTTTCACTTCACCATCAATAACATAGCTCAATCCTTTTTCTGCGCTTACTGTCACTCGTTTAGCATTTGTGTGGTGACTGTTAATGGCAAAACTAGTTTGCGTAATACTTGAGAACACTAACTCCGCAATACTTAAAGTACTCGCTTTAGAATCGGCACTAGGTGTTAGCCAGTTAACATCAAGTAAACCATCTTGGTGATCTGGCTGCCCTGCAGATTGAGCAAGTAAAGTAGTAAATGGCGCTGCGTTGGCGATGATTAAACTGGTGGTATTGATTGTTTGCTCATCGTTATTATCAAGAGTAACAACGTAGTCTTGAGCTTCATGCTCACCTAATGCTTGCCAAAATCCTTGTAAATACGCTAATTGCCCAGACTCATTTTTAGCATCACGATGGGCTTTTTCAATCATCTTTTGTTCAAAACCAATCCCTGCTAGTAATAACATACGCTCGCCATTACATACAGCGGTATCTATCCGACTCGCCTGCCCTTCAATTATTAGCTCACACGCCTGCTCTACCGGAATAAGCTTCGATTGTATACCCATCAACACATGAGCGAGGGCATTGGCAGTACCTAAAGGAATAATACCCAGTTTACAGTCTGTATTAACAAGTACACTTGCCACCTCTGTTACTGTGCCATCGCCACCACAGGCGATGACTACATCAGGGTTCAATTCAAGTGCTTCTTTGGCTAACTCAGTACCATTTACCTGTTCTGACGTGGTGTAAACAGTTAAATCGTAATACTCAGACAAACGAGATGTAATTTGCTTACGTTTAGCTTCCCACAGTTTTGTTCCAGAAACAGGATTAGCAATGAGCACAGCTTTATTTTTGATTAGTAAGTCACCTCTACGATGGCGACGCACAAGATGACGCAGCTGGCGCTTGTTTAAATTTGCAGTTTCTCGTGTCTCTTTAATTTGTGCGAGTACTTGGTGCACATCGGCATCTTTGTTTTGGCTAAGTAAGTAAGCTGCCATCACAAATACTGAACGGCCACGCCCTAAAGCGCAATGAACTACAACACGTCTATCTGCTTTTACTTGATGGTCAATCCAATTAATCGCTTGGTGTAGTTGCGCGCGTGTTGGCACGCTATGATCAAGAACAGGGATATTTAAATAACGAATATTCTCTTGCGTAGAAGACCATTCAAGGCCATCAAACTCGCAAGTTACATCTAAAATAGCTGTAATACCCATTTCTTTCATGGTGTCTATATCTGAAGGAAATAAACGACAGGCTAAAAATAAATGCTCATTAATTTGTTGTAATGGTGGCACTTTGTCGTGTTTTCTCGACCAAGCATTGTAAAGTTGTGCACCCAATAAAAATGGAATAAAAGCCCAACGAATATAGATAGGAATAACGCCATTTTCACGTTTTCTAAAAATACGTGCAATATTAAAAAAATATGCGCCACTAACCAAAAGTAACGACAAAGCCGTCCAATAAAAAAACAGCGCAAAGTAAACAGTTTCTACCCGAATAGCCGCAATTATAAATACAATCGCTAAAGCTAAGTAACTAAATGCTGCCCACATAATCACTCCTTGTTATTCTAATTGCATACTAGGTTGCAAGTTTCACTCCAGTAAAAGCCGTTAAATTACCCCTACTGGCTATTTAAAATCAGTAACTTAGCATTTATAAAAAAGCTTACCATTTTAGTTTAGGACATTTTTTCACAATTTTATGAATAACTTACAATAATTTACATAGAACCAATTGCATAGATTTGCCAAGTACTCTTTCCCTGCTAGTCTAAGTTAAAAGCCATGCCTAATAATCACAGGTTTTTAGTAGAGCTTTCGTCAAAAATTTAAATCAACCCGAGCCTAATTCGTTATGAAATACGATGACCAAACGCTACTTAATTTACTTGCAGCAGAATATGTTTTAGGCACTTTACATGGCCATGCCCGTGATAGATTTAGCCGCTTAATGCGCACCTCTCCTCAAGCCCGATACGCAACCTCATTATGGCAAAGACATATAAAAAACCTAGAAAACGCGGTTGAATCTAACCCACCGGATCAGCAAGTATGGGATAAAATAACAAAACGGATTGACCCACTTTTATTACCAACACAGAAGAAAGCAAAAGACCCTAACTATGGAATTTTTAAGGCTTGGGCTGCTATTGCAACCGCGGTCTGTATTGTGTTGATATTAATTACTTGGCAACCGCAAGAGTCGTTTAGTGATAAAATCAATCACTCGGTAACGTTTTATGACTCAGCAAATAATCCAGTTTGGAATTTAGAAATAAGCGATCACAGTATTTTACTTAAAGCTGCTAGCGGCATGAGTTTACAAACTGATTATGATTACCAGTTGTGGATCCGTTTAAAAGACTACCCGAGCGCCATCCCTATTGCTTTATTACCAAAAACAGATAGCAAAGAAATAGCCCGAAACGCAATATTTAAACCACAAGATATCACTTTACTTGCGATAAGCCGTGAGCCAATTGGCGGCTCACAATCAGGTAGCCCAAGTGAAATTATTTATACAGCCTTACTCGATGCGAACTAATCATACACAGACTAGAAACAATATATAAATACGAGCAAAGCCTGCATTTCTAAGATAGATGACCTAGTCGATAAACCTTTGTACTTGCTATATTGACAGCCTCTTTTTATATCCGCTTTAAAAAATAGGCGGTAATTCGAGTATTAGACTCGTCTCCTTGTATTATCTTAGGAATAAAAATGAAAAAGTCGTTGTTGTTTACGCTATTTCTATTAATTTTTAGCTCTATCTGTCACGCCCACCAGCAAAGCACCGCTTATCTTAATTTAGAACAACAAACGAGCAATAAGCTATTGCTAGTAGGCTCTTGGCAAGCCTCGGTGAATGATCTCGATAAAGCGCTCAACTTCGATAAAAATCAGGATAATGTAATTACATGGCATGAAATTACATCACAACAGCAAGCAGTATTAGACTATCTAAATAGCCATTTTAATGTGTTACAACAAAATCAAAGCTGCAAGGTCACGGTTGATGGTGCACTTAGTATAGATAACCACTTTAATCAGTCGTATATCCATGTGCCACTACAAGTTGATTGTCCATCTGATAGTTCTATAACAGTTAATTACACAGCCCTATTTGATATAGATGAGCATCATCAAGCAATTGCCGCCATTGCTAAATCAAGCCGCGTATTTGAACAAAATACGCCAAAACAAGTTATCAACTTTAAAGAGCAAAGCTTCACCACAACGTTTATTGAATATGTACATCAAGGCATATTACATATTTGGATGGGCACAGATCACATCTCGTTCTTAATTGCCCTATTGCTGGGCGGTGTGTTAGTTCGTAAGCAAGGCGAGCGGCAACGTGTCGAGTCTAAAAAACAAATTTTAATTGATACAGCGTGGATAATCACCGCTTTTACACTTGCTCACTCAATTACCCTCACAGCGACTGCTATGAATATCATATCGCCAAACACCCGATGGGTAGAATTAGGTATCGCGCTTTCAGTATTATTTGCTGCAATAAATAATATTTGGCCAATGATTGTGCGCTTAGGCTGGATCACATTCTGTTTTGGTCTATTACACGGTATGGGGTTTGCGAGTGTTTTAGGTGAGCTTGGTTTATCAAATGAATACCAGCTAATGAGTATTTTAGCCTTTAATTTAGGGGTTGAGATTGGTCAACTGGTTATTTTAGCAATCTGTTTACCACTGCTAATGCTACTTAGAAATAACACTTGGTACAAAACAGCTATTATGCCAGCAGGCTCAGTGGTAATTGCAATTATGGCAATCCAATGGTCTATAGAGCGCTTTTAATAAGTGCTTTATTCAAATGGTAACAATAAGGTTTTCATTGTTGGACGTAGCGCTTTAAGTAACTCATGAATATCTAAATCTGGGTTGAGCATTTTACGCAGTAACAGGCCACCCATTACTGAAAACATTACTTCAATACGGGCATTCACTTCTTCAAGTGCTGTGCCTTGTAATGGCCCTCTTTCACCCACTAATAATTCACGCATAGAATCACGAGCGTGGCTATCTGACTCTCGTAATAAGTTAGCCACTTTTTCGTTACGAGCAGCTTCGGCGAGCATTTCTAAATCAAGCGCACCTTGATTCAAATCGGTATGGCGCTCAACGCCTCTGCCTAGACCATCTAGTAATACAGTGACACGATCGCCGGGTTTATCAGCAAACTCTTTAAAGATTGAGAACATTTCTTCCATATCACGCTCAACAATCGATTCTATAATCGCTTCTTTACTGGCGAAATAATTGTAGATGTGGCCAGCACTCATACCCGCGGTTTTAGAAATTTCGGCCATTCCCGCGCCATGATAACCCTTACGTCGAAAACAATCCGCTGCGGCACAAAGCACTTGATTACGTCTTGCCTCAGCAAGCGCAGGGTCATTGTGTCTTTTCGTTTTTTGCGTCATGGTTTCTCCAAGCTTTACTGACTAGGGTTAACTTTAATTTAAACAAGGTTTACAGGATCTTAATCTTGGAGGAGAGTCAAAACAACTAAGAACCTGCAAAACCTTAAATAAATTATGCTTTTGCTGATTTATTGCACAGATTTTTGTGCATTCCAGCCGCCACCCAGTGCTTTATACAAATTAATTTGGCTCGCCAGATACGCTTGCTTACCCAAAATTAACTGTTGTCCTGCACTGTACCAATTTCGTTGTGCATCCAATACTTGCAAGTAGCTGTCGGCACCCTTTTGAAAACGCGCATCCGATAAAGTAAAAGATAGCTCATTACTTTGATACAAGTCATTCAGGGCATCTAGCTGTTGCATATAACCTTCACGGTCAGCAAGGGCATCAGATACTTCTTTAAATGCCTGTTGAATGGTTTGCTCGTAACTGGTTATAGCCATTTCTTGTTGAGCTTTTGCAACATCGAGATTAGCTTGATTACGACCCATGTTAAAAATAGGCAAGTTTACCGAAGGCACAAAGCTCCAAGTACCTGAGCCCGAATCAAAAAGATTACTCAAGTCAGCTGAAGCTGTCCCCGCATTCGCTGTTAAACTGATGCTTGGATAAAATGCCGCTTTTGCCACACCAATGTTTGCATTGGCAGCCAATAAATCATGCTCTGCAGCTTTGATATCAGGTCGCTGAGTCAATAGCTCAGACGGTAACCCTACTGGCACATCAGGCAAACTAAGTACATCATCTATACTTTCACTTGGTAATAAATCTGCAGTGACGGTTTTACCTACTAGAAAATCGAGGGCATTTTTATCACGCTTTAGTAAACGCTGATAGTTTGCAATATCGACTTTAGCGGTTGCTACTGTGCTTTCAAGTTGCGATAGCGTTAACTGAGAAGCAGCACCTAGAGCAAATGTCTTACGAGTTAGCTCTAAAGACTCCTGCTGAGACTTCAAAGTCTCGTTTGCAAGTGCCAAAAGCTCTTTGTCCGTTGCATAGTTAAGCCATGCATTTACTAATTCGGAGATCAAACTAATTCGCACACTAGTCAAACTGTATTCAGCCGAATATAGGTTTTGTAATGCTTGTTCTGATTGGTTACGTACTTTGCCCCAAAGATCAATCTCATAAGCGGTTAGGCCTACAGTTGCTGTATAGTTTTCAGAGATAGTTGCTTGACCAGTACCAGATAAATCTGCCGGAAGACGCTGACGTGTACCCGATGCATTGAGATCAATGCTTGGGTAAAGCGCTGAATCTTCAATCTGATACATTGCTCTAACCTGCTGCACATTCAGTGCAGCAGTTTTTATGTCTTTGTTGTTTTCAAGTGTGAGCGCAATCAACTGTTGAAGTTGCGCATTACTGAAAAATGACTGCCAATTGAGCGCATTTATATCGCCCGCTGTACCTTGGATATCATAGTTTTGAGCAACGGGTAATTCACGTTGCTCCATATCTGGCGCCATATTACAGGCAGATAACATAAGTGCAGCAACAGACACTGAGATAAGTTTAGCTTTCATTATGCCTGCTCCTCATTAGTTGATTTTGTTTTGCCTGGGAATACTCGGCGCACCAGTACAAAGAACAGCGGCACAAAAATTACCACAATGGTCGATGACGCAAGAGTACCACCAATAACAGCAATACCTAGTGCGTTTTGTGCACCTGAGCCTGCACTTGATGCAATTGCCAATGGTAGTACACCACACACAAATGCCATTGATGTCATAAAGATTGGGCGTAAACGTAGACGAATAGCTGCTACCGCGGCATCGACAAGTTTCATACCTTCATCCATTTTATGAATAGCAAACTCTACAATTAAGATGGCATTTTTTGATGCCAGACCTATGGTGGTTAAGAGACCCACTTGGAGATAAATATCGTTTGATAAATTAAATACAAATGACGCAATCGACGCACCAAATACACCAAGCGGTACAATGAGCATAACTGCTGCAGGAACTGACCAGCTCTCATATAACGCCGCTAAACATAGGAATACAACCAACAATGAAAGTGCATAAAGTAATGGCGCTTGACCACCACTTAAACGTTCTTCATATGAAATACCTGTCCATTCGAACGATACACCCGGTGGTAACTTCTTAACCATTTTCTCAACTTCAGCCATCGCTTGACCAGTACTGTAGCCCGGAGCAGCAGCACCTTGGATTTCCATCGCTGAAAAGCCGTTATAACGCTCAAGACGAGGTGAGCCATATGTCCAATAAGAGTGAGCAAAGGCTGTAAATGGCACCATGTCACCATTGGCGTTACGTACATACCACTCATCTAAGTCTTCTGGCACCATGCGTGATTCAGGCGTACCTTGTAAGTACACTTTTTTCACACGACCACGGTCAATAAAGTCATTTACATAGCTACTACCCCAAGCCGTTGATAACGTATTATTGATATCTGCTTGAGTAAGACCTAATGCTTCGGCTTTCGCTAAATCAATGTCAAGCTCTAGCTCAGGTTTATCTTCTTGACCATTCGGGCGCACACCTGATAACACCGGGTTTTGTGCAGCCATACCTAAAAACATGTTACGTGCTTCAAGTAGTTTTTCGTGACCTAGACCAACCCTATCTTGTAAGAACAAGGTGAAACCGTTTGCAGTACCAAGCTCAACAACCGCAGGAGGTGGGAAAGCAAATACGAACGCTTCTTTAATCGTTGAGAAGTATCCCATGGCTTTACCCGCAACCGCACCGACGGTTAGATCAGGACGCTGACGTTCATCCCAGTGTTTTAAACCCACAAAGCCGATTGCCGCGTTTTGACCAGAACCTGCAAAGCTGAAACCTGTTACCGTAAAGATAGACTTAACCGCTTCTGATTGCTCTTCTAAGAAGTGATGTTCCATCTTTTCAACAACTTTTAAAGTTTGCTCTGTTGTTGCACCGGCAGGTAAGCTTACTTGGTTAAACAAAATACCTTGGTCTTCATCTGGTAAGAATGCCGATGGTAATTGTGAGAAAATAAACACCATGCCACCCACGATTAAACCGTAAATAAGTAAATAGCGTTTACTGTGCTTGATCATGCGAGACACAAAACCTTGTGTACCCGAGTTCGTTCTGTCAAAACCACGGTTAAAGCCAAGGAAGAAACGACCAAATAAAGATTTATCGTTATGTACATGACTTGGTTTAAGCATTGTCGCACACAAAGCAGGTGTTAAAATCAATGCAACAAGTACTGATAAACTCATCGCAGTTACCAAGGTAATTGAGAACTGACGATAAATAACCCCTGTTGAGCCAGGGAAGAACGCCATAGGCACGAATACTGCCGACAGCACCATCGCAATACCAACAAGGGCACCTTTGATTTCATCCATTGATTTACGTGTTGCCTCAAGAGGAGATAAGTTCTCTTCGGTCATTACACGTTCAACGTTTTCAACCACGACGATTGCATCATCTACAAGTAGACCAATGGCAAGTACCATCGCAAACATGGTTAAGGTATTAATTGAGAAGCCAAACACTTGCAAGATAGCAAACGTACCTAGCAATACAACAGGTACTGCAATAGTCGGAATAAGTGTTGCTCTGAAGTTCTGTAAGAATAAGTACATGACCAAGAACACCAGCACAACAGCTTCGATTAGAGTGCTGACAACTTTTTCAATCGAAAGTGAGACGAATGGCGTCGTATCGTAAGGAACAACCGTTGTTAAACCTTCAGGGAAGAAAGGCTCAAGTTCAGCAAGGGCCGCTTTTACGCCATCAGCTGTATCAAGTGCATTAGCACCACTGGCAAGCTTAACACCTAAACCTGATGCCGGTTTGCCGTTAAAACGCGCAACAACACCGTAGTTTTCACCACCTAATTCAACATCAGCAACATCACTTAAACGAACAACTGAACCATCAGCATTGGTTTTTACAAAAATATTTCTAAATTGCTCAGGTGTTTGTAAGCGGCTTTGTGCAGTTACCGTTGCATTTAATTGTTGGCCACTTACTGCTGGCAACGCACCTAATTGACCTGCTGAAACTTGTGCATTTTGAGCACTGATTGCAGCACTAATATCAGCAGGAGTTAATGAGTATTTAAGTAATTTAGCTGGGTCTAACCAAATACGCATTGCATATTGAGAGCCAAACAGCTGCACTTCACCGACACCATTTACACGAGAAATAATATCAAGCACGTTTGATGAAACATAATCACCGATATCGATGTTGTTCATACTGCCGTCTTCAGATACAAAGCCTACAACCATTAAGAAGTTACGAGCCGATTTTGCAACCGAGACACCTTGACGTTGTACTTCTTCTGGTAATAACGGTGTTGCAAGCGACAATTTGTTTTGTACTTGAACCTGTGCGATATCCGGGTCTGTATCTGCACTAAAGGTTAAGGTTAACGTCGCTGAGCCGTTAGACTCTGAGGTTGACGACATGTAGAGCAAGCCATCTAGCCCTTTCATTTTTTGTTCAATAACCTGTGTAACCGTATCTTCTAGAGTACGGGCCGACGCACCAGGGTATGTGGCTTGAATACTAATTGCAGGTGGTGCAATTGATGGATACTGCGCAACCGGCAAACTTCTAATTGCTAAGATACCTGCCAGCATCACAACGATAGCAAGCACCCATGCAAATATGGGCCGATCAATAAAAAATCGTGACATTAAGTTTCTCCGTTACTGGCTGTTAGCTGCTGATTCTGCAGGCATTGCATTGACTGGTGCACCTGGGCGGATTTTCTGTAAACCTTCAACAATTAACTTATCGCCATTGTTTAGGCCGTCTGTCACTAACCAATTTGAGCCAACAGTACGATCAGTTTTAAGCACACGTGCTTCTACGGTATTGTCTTTGCTTACAACCATGGCAGTAGGCTCACCTTTTGTGTTTCTGCTTACGCCACGTTGCGGTGCTAAAATCGCATCACTTTTCACACCTTCAACAATCACTGCACGAACATACATACCTGGCAGCAGTAATTTTTCAGGGTTAGGAAATTCAGCACGTAAGGTTACTGAGCCTGTGCTTGGATCAACAGTCACTTCAGAGAATTGCAATGTACCTTTATGTTGATAAGTACTGCCGTCTTCCATCTTTAATTCAACTTTTGAATGCAAAGCGGCATCTTTATCAAGATCACCTGCAGCAATGGCTTTTTTCAAACGTGTTAGTTCACTGCTTGACTGGGTTAAATCAACATAGATTGGGTCTAATTGAGTAATGGTTGCTAATGCAGTTGCTTGATTAGCACTCACAAGAGCACCTGCAGTGACATCTGATTTACCAATTTGGCCACTAATTGGCGCTAACACTTTGCTGTAGTTTAAATTTATTTCAGCGGTTTTAAGCTGCGCTTGAGCTGTCAGTAAGTCAGCTTTTGCACCTTTGTATGCTGCATCAGCTTCGTCGTAATCTTGTTGGCTTACTGCTTTGATGCTCAATAGCTCTTTATAGCGTTCTGCTTTTGCTTTGGCATTTGCAATACTTGCTTGAGCTTTAGTAATAGCGGCTTTACTAGTTGCTACTTCAGCTTCAAATGTAGATGGGTCAATCTGATATAAAGCTTGGCCTTTTTCAACCTCAGCACCTTCAACAAACATACGAGACTGAATAATACCGTTAACCTGCGGACGAATTTGCGCAATACGTGAAGCAGCCACACGACCCGGTAATTCTTTAGTTAGTGTAAGTGGTTTGCTTTGCATCTCAATAACGCCTACAGGAACAGCTTGAGCTGCCTGCGTTTGCCCTTGAGCCGATTCTGATTGGCCGCAGCCTGATAATAAAACAGCACCAGCCAAAGCTGACACTGCAAAAAATGGAATGCGAGAGCGCTGCATGTGTAGTTCCTTAGTTTAGAGTGAACGATCATTCTAAACTAAAAAAGGCACAGATCAACCATCTTTAAAGAACTTTACATTAAATAAAATGCTTGCTTTAACGCATGAATGTTGTGCAATAAATAAATTGCTAATTGAATTATTACGAACGTAACTGAGAAAGTTGTTTTAAAACTATTAGTTATGCGAATTGAAGTTATATCAATTCGCAGATTATTCGCCTAAACACATGCCCATTGCGCGGGCACTTGTTATTAAAGAATGTTCTAGAGGGATGACGCGATATTCAGAAGTAGCTTCTTTTAAACTGATTGGTTTAATTTCACCGTCTTTACTGACAGGAATAAAACCAAACTGACCTTGCTTTACTAGCTCGAATGCTTGCACCCCAAACTCTGCTGCAAGCACCCTATCAAACGCATTAGGTGTGCCTCCACGTTGAATATGCCCTAATACGGTTACTCTTACATCAAGATCAAGCGCCACACGTATTTGTGAAGCAAGCTGCTCAGCAATGCCACCAAGCACTGGGTTTTCGTAACCAAGTTCATTTGATTGTTTACTAACAACACCACCAGCAACAGGTTTTGCTCCTTCTGAAATGACAATGTTGGCAAATCCATGGCCTTTATCAAATCGTGATGTTAGTTTGGCTTTAATAGCTTCAATATCGTAAGGAATCTCTGGAATAAGTGCGACTTCTGCGCCAGCTGCAATAGCAGAGTGCAAACAAATCCAACCGGCATCGCGCCCCATTACTTCAGTCACAATCACTCGGTTATGACTTTGCGCTGTTGGTATTAAACGATCAATGGCTTCGGTGGCGGTATCGACAGCAGTCTGAAAACCAATTGTGTAATCAGTGCCATATAAGTCATTATCAATAGTTTTTGGCACGCCTACGATATTTAAGCCATGTTCAAATAAGTGCTGAGATACCCTATGTGAACCATCACCACCAATATTTATAACGGCATCAAAACCAAGTTGCTTAATAATACTGATTAACTCATCAGAGCGGTCTATAAACACTTGTTCACCCGCTATTTCAGCAGGAAATGCGGTAGGATTCCCTTTATTAACAGTTTCGAGAATTGTTCCACCACGAACATGAATACCCGCCACTACTTCACTGGTTAAGTGTATAATATCATTTGGCTTTTCAAGCACACCACAATATGCTCTTCGGCTACCATACACCTGCCAATTGCCATCATGTTCGGCTGCTTTAACCACCGCTCTGATCACCCCATTGAGCCCAGGGCAATCACCCCCACTTGTTAATAGCAGTAATTTTTTCATTGTGTTACCAACTTCGTTCACTGATTAATTACAGATTAGCTTATATGTTGAAGTTTCGCGTATGACTTACATCAACTAAAACTTGGTTTTTTATGCGTAGAAAAAAGCGCAACAAATAGCACTAGTAATACATACTTAGGCAAACTAGTCAGTAAAGTGTTGTTATCAATATTTGCAGAAAAGGTGTTAACAGCAAAATATAAATGGAGCGCTAAAAATGGTGTCAGCAATATAAAGTATGAATACGCTTTATCTTTAAGGTACAGGGACTTACTAATGAGTAAAAATACTAAGAGTAACGCTAATAAAGGAAGACCTAAAGTAACGATATCAACCATTGATAAAGCAAAGTTAGGTGACAAGTCATAAAGGGTTGAAAGTACTTCGGTTGGAATCGCAATAGCCGAGCCATAACCTATGACTGGTATAGATAAATAGGCAAATAAACAGCCAAAAATAAATAAAAGTAGTACGTTATATTTCATAACCCCATTCCATGGTTTGTTCATTATTAGTCTTACGCTAACTAATAATGAACAAATAATCCACTACTTTTTCAGTACCTTACATCGTTAAAATGTCTTAACTTTAAAGGCTAAGTTTTCTACCGCACAGCCTGTACTACTTGTGTTTACACGGTAATAATGAGTATTGTCAGTGGCATTTAAGTCCAATAAAAACTCATCGTGCTGAGCGACTGCTTGTTGTTCTTGAGTTAAACACATAGCTTGTACAAGCGAACGTAATTTAGCATCTGAAAATATAGTGCCGAAACGCTGCATCGGCAGTGGCGGAATTTTAATACTAGGGAGTGCATTATCAACTGTTCGTTTAGCGAGATTAAAACCATCCTTTGTTACATCAATAACTGCACCAGCAGGCCAATAACTGATTGCTCCGTTGTTTTTAGCGTCAGATTTAACATGCACGACACCGCTTTTACCAATCACCGTCATTAGTGCGGTTTCACCAGCTCGAATTGATACAAGGGCGGTGGTCTCATCAATGCCAAAGCCATGCTGTTGCCCGGTATCTGCCAGTAATCTTGCCAAACGCATTGTTCTGTTGCGCTCGCTAAAGTGTGTATCAAGAACACCATAAGTAAAGCTGCCAAGCCCACTTTGTTTTTCATAGGTAAGACTATCAGCCGAAATCTTATCACCGCATTCATTTTCACAGCGCTCACTCGGCGCAGACACCGCAAACGAGCCTTCTCTCATTGCCGCTAAACTTGTACCATTTGAAATCATCGGCACTGTGCCGTAGGCATTTTTACCACCACTTTGCACCGCTGTACCTGCGCTTGTGCCAACAAGTAATGGTCTTTGTAAAATTGCGTGAGTCCAAGGATATTGCTTACCGTTATCATCAAACAGTACTTTTCTGGTTAAACTCTGATCGCCACCGTTAAACATAATCCCCGTGGCATTTTCAATTAGCTCAACTAAATGATCGACCCCTTTATCACAAAGCGATTTTTCGGCCTTAATTCGATCAGGGTAAATTGTCTCACGATTAAAAACGCCCATAGAGTCAGTGCGTAAAGAATCCAAACTCTCACATTGCTTACTGGTAATCGCTTTTGCTAAGGCGGGGGTTAGAGGTAACCAGCTTGATTCTACACCAGTAAAGTCTAATAGCCCTTCATAAAAGTCAGCTGATTCATATGGGTCTCTGCTTGAAGCCGTTACCGCTAAAATTGTTGGTGATTCTGTGGTTGTTTTTAATGAAGCAGCAACAAAGTCTAAAATATCATTGGCTGCACGTTCGTTATTATCACTTGTACTAACCTGCTCTTTTTGACGGGTAGAATCTGTATTTAATACAGCGACTTCAAGTGAGTCTATGACAAAGTTGTATTCTGAATCAGTGAGTTCGTTTAGTAACTTGTTATCTAAATCACGCCATGCCCATAAAATATCACTTTTAGTGATCACGCCTGACTTTTCACGTGCAATCTGTGCTAATACCTTAAGCGTTTGCTGACGATTTTTTTTATTCTTGGTTGGCCAATTTGTCTTTATTGCAAATAAAGCATCATTATTTAATCGATATTGATTAGTTTGTTTACCACTAATCTGTTTATTAGAAAGACAATTTTTAGGGCTCATACTTGAGCAGGTGGTCAAAGATCCGCCGACTAAGACCAACGTTTGCTGTTGATCATTTGCATAGACTTTGCTGCCAAATGATGCGAAAAACAAACCAAATACCAAAGAAAAAGCTGAAGTTTGATATTTAGTCTTTTGCTCCTTAAGGATGTTCATATTGTTACACTCTTGTAAAAAAATATTAGAAAATTGCTTGCGCAGCTTTTTGTTGCTTGCTATAAAAAAAAGGAACATTTAAAAACGCGAGTAAGCTAGCACTGTATAGCTAGCTTTGTCAAAAGACCTTACGGATTGGAATTATGTTGAAAAACGCATTATCGCTTTGCACATATTTCTACTCACCACACTACCTTTCGGAGTGGTTTGACGAGTAGCCACACCTCACTTCCTGTGAGGGGCTAGTTGTGTCTATAACCCACTGCCCTGTCTAAAAATTATAACAATTATTCAAAACGTCACGGTTTTGCCGTGTGTTTTTTAAGACAAAGGTAAATCAATATGTTTCGTCAGTTACCAATTGCTGTAGCAATCAGTGCTGTGCTGTGCCCAGTACAAACTGTGTATGCTCAAAACGACCAACAATCAGAAAAAATTGAACGAGTAGAAGTAACAGGATCACGAATTAAAGGGGTTGATTTAGAAGGAACCATACCGCTTACAGTGCTTGACCAAGATGCTATCAAGCGCTCAGGAGCGAACACTATTCATGAATTATTAAAAGATTTATCCGTTTTTAAAGGCGGATCCGGTACCTTTTCAACATCAGAAAGTGGTGGTACATCAACCTCAACGCCAGCGGGTCAATCCGCTGCAAGCTTAAGAGGTATGGGCCCCTCAGCCACATTAACACTCATTAATGGCCGCCGTGTTGCACCTAGCTCGTTCGCAGCAGGCACTGAAAACTTTGTTGATGTGAACTCAATTCCACTTGCTGCAATCGAGCGCATTGATATTTTAGCCACTGGCGCATCAGCAATTTATGGTGCTGATGCTGTCGCTGGTGTTATTAACTATATTCTCAAAGATGACTATCAAGGAGCCGAAGTAAACACTTCTTACACCAATAGTTTTGACAGTCATGACGAAGCTAAGAAGCAACTTAACTTAGTCTACGGAACCAATATTGGTGAAAGTAACTTAACGATATTTGCTGATATATACGACCGCAATGCCTTTAAAGCGACAGACAGAAGATATACCGCAACTCCTAATTTAGTGAATGGTTACTCATATTTACCGAAACTTGAGAACTCACCAAACATTTATTACTTCAGTAGCCGAGATGGCAATGAACTACCAGCGCCAAACTGTAAAACCGAGCTTGTCACGACTGAGTATGGTGAGCAAATTTGTGCTTACTATGCTAATCAAGATGATTACCTAGAAACCCCATTTGAAAGCCTTTCAACTGGCTTTATGTTTAACAGCAGCTTAGGTGATTTAGATTGGCATACCGATTTCTTCTATAGCCAAACTAAATCAAAAGCCTATTCATCACCTGCACCAATCAATCAAATAAACGACGATGATGGTCCGTATATCATAGAAGATGCGCTATTCATTTATGATAACGCTGATGGCAGTAACGACCTTATGGACCAGCTTTATATTGATCCATTTACCACTCAAGCAGGACGAGAAGTGTATGGCTTTGCATTTGATGCACGTTTTAATTCACCGCGTACAGTTGAAGTTGAAACTAAAAACTTTCGCTTAGTCAGCAGCCTAGCTGGTTACATTGGGGACTGGAGTTGGGAGTCAGGTGTAACATTTTCTCGTTCTAAGTCAGAGCAAGAAGCGATTGATGGAATTTACAACCGCTACCAATTTCATGCTGCAATCACTGGTGAATTATGCTCTGACGGATCATTAGCTACATACGATGGAACACAGCTCAATTGTGCGCAAGGTCAGTTAATGCCATTCTACAACCCTTTTTTACAGGGTGATGCTAATAATGATGCGGTGCTTGAGCTTGCAAAAGCAAACCCTAGTAGAAGTGGTGAAAGTACAGTTTACGGATGGGATTTAAACTTTAATGGCGACTTATTTACATTTAATGAGTTACCCATTTATGCTGCATTTGGTATTGAGGCTCGCCGAGAAGAGTTAAAAGATATTCCGTCTTTAAACTCTCAAGCGCGTGCTGAAAATGGTTATTTAGTTGATGTTTTTGGTTTTGGCTCGAGCTTATCAGAAGCAGACCGTACGCAATACGCTGCATTTGTAGAGTTGAATATGCCAGTTACTGAGCAGCTAGAACTGCAAGTTGCTGGTCGTTACGATCATTACGATGACTTTGGTGGAACGTTTAACCCTAAAGTGGGTTTAAGCTACCGCCCTTCAGATTCTCTAATTATTAGGAGCTCTTGGTCAACGTCGTTTAGAGCACCTTCATTAACTCAAGCTGGCGTAAAATTACGCACTACCCAATCAAGCTTTGATTGCGGCGCAAATCAGGCAGTTGCAGACTTATACTGTATGGGTGATGGTACAGAAGTCAGTGTTAACAGCCTTGAACTTGGGAATCAAGCACTCAAAGCCGAGGAATCTGAAGCGCTCAGCATTGGCTTTGCATGGAGTCCATCTGTAAATACCAATCTAACTGTCGATTATTGGCATTTTGATCATGAACAGGTCATCGATACCAATATGACTGCCGTGCTAGATAGAGCAATTACGGATGCTTCTCTTCGTCACTGTGGCTTAGTACCACAAGGGCAACAAGGTATTTCGTACGAGCAACAGCTGTGTGAAGTAACCGATAATGCTGGCCTTAATATCGAAAGTGATGGCGCTAATCTTTCAGAGATCCTAACAAACTACATTAGTGAGTTTAATCCGCGCGAAGATGAGCTATTCCTGCCACTTTTTAGAGACCATGTTATTCCACTGGAAAATACTGGCACACAAACCTTAGCGGGAATTGACTTTAAGTTCGATCATCGTTTTCTTTTTGCAAAAGGTAATTTAACACTCGCTTTCGATGGTACACACTATTTAGAGTTTGAGCGAAACAAACCTGGTTCAGATGCAATCGAAAAGTTAATCGGCACTTATCGCTACCCTGAAAATGTAGGCAGATTCTCTATCGATTGGGATGCCGAGAGTTATTACATAAATCTAGGTGCCAATTATACCAGTAGCTATGAGGATGATATTGAAGGGCTTCGTGGCCGTGAAATAGACGAGCTAGCTGAACTTGGTGAGCTTAATGATGAGTTAAAACGCGATGTTGATGACTGGCTAGTATGGGATTTATCAGCCGGATATTTTATCAATGATTCATTATCAATCCGTGCTCGTATCGATAATATCTTCGATAAAGAACCGCCTAAACTATATGGTTCAAGCCGAGGTTTTGATTCTATAAACCATAATGCTTATGGCAGTCGCTATACGTTAAGTTTGAGCTATCGCTTTTAGCAAGGTATGGGCGGCTTAATAGTCGCCCACACTTTTGAGCTTACGTTATCTTAAACTAACGACTCTCAGTATTAATCTTTGTTAGCAAGGGCTACAATACCTTGCTTATCTTATAAACGTCGAAAGACCTTTAAGTGACTTTATGAAAAACAAACAGTTTGCGATGCCTGATGCGAGCATCATTTTGTTGTGCGTCGCAGTTATCGCCTATTTTGCCAGCCTATTTATAACCCCCGGTGTGTTTAATGCCGAAAAAGATAGCCGTAGCGTTGAACTATCACAATATCAAACAGCCTCAGATCATACCCCGCCAGCATTTTTTGCAGAAGGTGGTGAAATTGGCCTAGCTAATGTGTTATTTGAAGGGTTAGTGTCAGGTGATAAGTATGGCGCAGCGATTGGTGTAATGGCGTTTATTTTAATCACTGGCGGTGCGTTTGGGATTATCTTAAAAACCGGTGCAATCAATAACGGCATAATGGCACTGATCAACAAAACACAACATATTGAGTGGGTATTCATTCCTCTCTTGTTCGTGCTTTTCTCTTTAGGGGGTGCGGTTTTCGGCATGGGTGAAGAAGCCATCGCCTTTTGTATTGTGTTATTCCCGATTATGAAACAACTTGGTTATGACGCAAAAGTAACGGTATTAACAACCTATGTTGCTACACAAATTGGCTTTGCTACCTCATGGATGAATCCATTTAGCATTGCCATAGCTCAATCAATTGCTGAAATTCCCGTTTTTTCTGGCGCAGGTTTCAGAATGGTTGCTTGGCTTGTTTTTACTTCATTTGGCCTTGTATTCACCATTCGCTATGCCAATTCTATCAGAGCAACTAAACAACAATCTAACCAACACAAAGACAGTGCAATAAATTTAGATAACGCAGATAAACTAATCTTACTTACTTTTATTGCTGGCATTGTTTGGGTTATTTGGGGCGTGATGGCTCGGCAGTATTATATTCCTGAATTAGCAGCGCAATTCTTTTGCCTAGGTATTGCTTGCGCTGTAATAGCCAGCCTATTCAAAAAACAAACTGCCAATGAAAGCGCAAACGCATTTAAAGAAGGTGCCCAAGAGCTCTTACCTGCAGCGCTTTTGGTTGCTTTGGCAAAAGGCGTTATTTTAATACTTGGCGGTAGCGATTTAACGTCGCCTTCAACCCTTAATACCTTGCTGTATTATAGTGCCACCAGCATCTCAGTTGTGCCCGATTATATTGCTGCTTGGGGCATGCTATTATTTCAAAGTGTATTTAACTTCTTTGTTTCGTCAGGTTCAGGACAAGCAGCCATAACAATGCCGCTAATGTCGCCGCTCGGTGATTTGTTAAATATCTCACGTCAAATTGTGGTGTTGGCATTTCAGTTGGGTGATGGTTTAACGAATATTTTTATTCCTACTTCTGCTAGTCTCATTGGCTGTTTAGGTATTGTTAAATTAGATTGGAGTGAATGGGCACGTTTTATTTGGCGCTTCACTTTGGCTTTGTTTGGCCTTGCCAGTGGTTTTATTTTTCTCGCACACTTTATTAGCTATCAGTAAAAGATTTAATTATGTTAACACTTATAAAAGGCGCAGACGTTTTCGCCCCCTCACCTTTAGGCATTCAAGATGTTCTTATTGCTGGCACAAAAATAGTTGATATACAGCCTGAAATAACTATCGATACCTATCAGGGGATTACCACGGTCGATGGCACTCATTGTATTTTGGCCCCGGGGTTTGTAGATTCACTCGTTCATATAACTGGCGGAGGCGGCGAAGCTGGCTTTGCAAGTAGAACACCAGAAATGAACCTGACTGATGCAACACTGCATGGTACAACAACCGTTATTGCAGCTCTTGGCACTGACTCAAGTAGCCGAACTCATAGTAATTTAATTGCTAAAGCAAAAGAGCTGAAAGAGCTTGGGCTCAACGTTTTTTGTCATTCGGGATCATATCATTTACCTGCGAAAACACTGACAGGCTCAATCACCAGCGACTTAATGTACATAGATGAGTTTATTGGCGTGGGAGAAGTTGCTATATCGGATCATCGTAGCAGCCAACCCACTGTGCAACAACTGGCAGAGCTTGCCGCTGAGGCAAAAGTGGCTGGCATGTTAAGTGGTAAAAAAGGCACTGTCAGCATTCATGTTGGCCCTGTTGACACACATTTATCGTTATTACATGAGGTTGATAAGCTAACCGATATTTCACTGGCACAATTTTACCCAACTCACATGAATCGTAATATCGACTTACTTAATGCTGGGGTTGATTTTTGTAAAGCCGGTGGCACTATCGATTTTACTACAAGTACAACCGAGTATGACCTTGCTCATGGTGAATACTCTGCCGCACACGCACTAGCTTACTGCCTAGAGAATAAAGTCGACCCAACAAAACTAACCATGAGCTCAGATGGCCATGCAAGCCTTCCTATTTTTGACAAAAGCTTTAACCTGCTTGGCCTTGAAGTAGGCAAAGAGTCCACATTGCATAGCTCGTTTGTAGAAGCAGTGCAAAAATACAATGTTTCGATTGAACACGCTTTAATGGCTGTTACATCAAACCCTGCGCAGATACTGGGTATAAATAAAGGTGTAATTAAGCAAAATGCAGATGCCGACCTTGTGTTACTTAATAAAACAACGCTTGCGCCAACAGAATGCTGGTCAAAGGGTGTTCATATGGTAAGCAAAAGCAAAGCACTTGTTAAAAGCACCTTTGAATAAGGCCGCAATCGGCGGCCTAAACAGTATCCGAAATTCGAGTAACAAGTAGTTGCTCGACTTTCACCCCTTCAACATCAACAACCTCAAACTTATAGCCAGCATAGTTTATAAACTCGGCGCGTTTAGGCAGGCGTTTCATGGTGTAGATCAAAAACCCTGCGACTGTTTCGTAATGAGACTGTTCAGGGAACTCTTCAATTTCAAGTACCTTAGCAAGCTCAACCACAGGTGTTAAACCATCGACCAGCCAAGATGAATTATCACGTTGAATAATTAACTCTTCACCCTGGTGGCTAATTAAGTCGCCCATAAATCCTTTCATTAAATCTTTAACAGTGACAATACCTACCATTAGCGCGTACTCATTAACCACTACGGCAAACGGCTCTGCCGCTTTTTTGAAAGTATTTAGCGCCTCTGAAAGACTCAATGTTTCTGGCAGATAAAAAATATCTTGGCTTATTAATTCATTATCGATTTCGGCAGTTTGCCCTTTTAGCACCTTGCGTAGGATATCTTTTGATTCAACCGAGCCAATTAATTTATCTAAACTACCATCACAGACTAAAAAGTGATTATGCGGGTGCTCAATAATTTTGGTTGCAACTTCTTGAGCATCAGCTTTTACATCAAAAAATACAATTTGATCGCGAGGAGTCATCACACTCGATAAAAAACGTGCTTCTAAATCAAATACATTGCCAATTAGCTCATATTCTTGTTGCTGTAAGCTGCCGTATTCTGCCCCTGCATCCATCATCGCAACGATGTCTTCTGTGGTGACAATATCTTCTCGTTCAGCGGGTACTTTAAACGCGCGTAAAACCAAATTAGTTATACCATTAAAGAAAACAACAAAAGGAGTGAGCGCAAAGGTCACCCAGCGCATAATAGACACCACGTTAACTGCAACTGCCTCTGGCATAATCATGGCTAACCGTTTAGGTAATAAGTCAGCAAATAAAATAAACAAAGAGGTAATACTCAAAAACGAAATTAAAAAGCTGATTTGACTCAATAACGGGCCTTGATAAATCATGCCTAAGATTTGTTCTATGTAAGGAGATAATGCTTGCTCACCAACAATACCACCTAAAATGGCAATTGCGTTGAGGGCAATTTGTATCATGGCAAAAAATGCCCCAGGTTGCTCTTGCAAGCTAAGCACTGCTTGGGCTTTTTTGTTGCCTTCGTCCACCATCACTCGTAATTTGATCTTACGAGATGCCGCAATCGCAATTTCGCTCATTGCAAACAATGCACTGATCAAAATTAAAATCATGATAATGAGTAAATCACTCATTGTAGCTCCTAATAATTAAGCGCATTCAGAGTGTTGAATGCAAACAACTTTTTGCTCGTTTAGGCTACATAGAGTTTGGCGAGAATGGGCAAAAAGCAGCTGATTATAGCCACTTTGTAGTAATCAACAAGTGCTATTTTTAATCGTTAGCAGCAAAGCCTTTATTTAATTTTTCAAGAGTCACAGGATTGATATTTTTATTGCAGGCAAAGTATAACTGAGGTGTGCCAACGGGCAGTTTAAATATCGGTTTTAAATCTTCAAGGGTGCTGTCGTTATCGCGCTCATGTTTAAATTGCTCATCACTAAGGATAACTAAATCGATACTTGAGCGTCTGCTTTTCAGTACATCGTAAATGTTGTCAAAACTATCAAGTAAGATCAGCTGATTACGCTCATCAAAGCCGTTTTCTTTTAGGTAAATGTGTGAATAGTTATTTTTTAATACTGCAATTCGGTATTTCTTAGCTTCATCTATGTTAGCTATAGTTACTTCCTCAGGTTTAAACGAATAAAATGACGCCGAAAAGCCACCAATTTTCGCTACCCAAGTAAACTTATCTTCGCGTGTCGGAAGCCTTGCCATAGAAAAGATGCAGGTATTGCTATCACGCAATGCAGCGTTATATGAAATTGACCAAGAATTTACTGACAGCTTATAATCTACGCCACTTTTTTCTAAACCTGATTTAACTTTATCAACCACAGTGCCAGTTAATACGCCATTTTCATCTAGGTATTGAAAATTAGGAAAGTTTTCAGTCACCACAGTGATCGCTGCAAAACAAGGTTGCAGAAAAAGCAGCAATGACAGGGTTAGAATTGTGCGCATGATGAGCGATACCAAATAAATTATAATTATTTTTTATAATAATATAGCTCGAAGTTGCAGATTTTGAAATATTATTTAGTAAAAAGGAATGAGCGGAAACAGGGTGTTTCCGCTCTAGAGTCAATTACTTATTCATTGCATTAATTAAGAATGCTGAGATTTTAGCGCCTTCTCTTAGCGTTGTTTCAGAACTTGTTTGACCAATTAATGAACTGTCCGTAAATGGTGCAATTTCCATCATGTCAGCACCAGTAATTGGGAACTCGTCAGCCAATGCAACTAGAATGTCTAATGCATGCTGAGGTGTTAAACCACCGGCTTCTGGTGTTCCTGTCGCTGAAGCAAAGCTTTCATCAAGTGCATCAATATCAAAGCTCACGTAAAGCTCATCAACATTATCTGCTTTAAGCTGTGCAATTACTTCTTCAGCAACAGCTTTAGCGCCACGTTCGATGATTTCGTGTGCCCAATGTTGTTTAACGCCAAACGTTTCTTCCCAGTGTTGCTTAGGTTTACCACTAGAGCGAATACCAAATTGAATTAAGTTACGTGGAGCTGGTAAGTACTCAAGAATATGTGTACACCACGAACCAAAACATAAATCGATACCTAAACGTTCAACTAATAAGTCTGTATGAGCATCAAAGTGAATGATTGCAGTGCGTTTTCCTGCGTCACGTTTTGCTTTTAAGTAAGCTTTAGTCAGCGGGTAGCTAATTGAATGGTCGCCACCGATACCAAAAATACCCTTATCTGGGTAATTGGCATAAAAGCCATCACAGACATCTTCAGTGATAGACAAAGGCGATACATGATATTCGCTCTTTTCATCAGCATATAACGCTTTTTGACAGTTTGTAATGGTTGCATCGTTAAGGTATTTATCATGAAGTAAATGTGGGATCACACGAACATCGCCTAAATCAAAGGCGCGCGCTTGTGGTTGTTGATCAATCAAGGTAGAGCGTAAAAATAGTGGGCCCCAGTTTGCACCACGTAAAATACCACCGCCACAATCAGAGCTAATACCTAAAATTACCGCTTTGTGTTCAGACTCTGCTAGTGTTTCAAGTGACTCTTTCCATAGCACATCAACATTGTCTGTTTGGCCGTATAATTTAGTACGCAGCGCGTCTTTACGTTCTTTTGCTGTATTAACTGTAAATACGCCATCGCCAGGAGGACAAAGACACTGACTTAGTTTTTCTTGGAAGGCTTTTTGTGTGTTACTCATCTCTACTCCGCTGATCTTTATCTGCATATTCATGCGTAATTAAAAAGTTACGCAATTAAGTTTGTGTATAGTCTGGATTTTTGAGACTCAACAATCACTTGCTCAACCAAACCTATAACTCACTGATATTAAATGGTTATAATTTTAATGCAGATGAATTTAAACTGCTCTAGTCAAATAAGAGCGCTGTATTTTGGCAGGTATAACATGCGCGAAAAGAAAGTCAAATTTTGCGGCAACCTAGGTGATTGCCGCTATAGATTTATATTCAAACGAAGTGAATACTCATTATTCATAGCCTCTTGGCTTCTTGGTTTTGATTACTGCAATGTAAGCATGCCAACTGGCATAGCTCAATAAAGGCATAATAACGATAAACCCAGCAGTGCCTGTAATAAAGCCGACAAACACTAAACACAAGATCAAGCCAGCCCAAACAACCATAGCACCAAAATTGGTTTTAACCGCGTTCATCGAAGAAATTACCGCAGTCATAATATCAACACGGCGTTCCATCATAATTTGCGGGGTAAATGCTGAAATCGCAAATACAGTGACCAGTAAAATACCACCAACAATACTACCTAGCGTTAAAAACGCAGATAACTGCTCAAAACTCGGGTTAACAACGTTCGGGTACAATGCATGAATAAGTGCAGCTAAGCGCATCCAAACAATCATAATTACCATTAATAACACCGCAAAGCCCCATTCACCTGCTGGGTTTCTAAACATCGATTTAAGGCTGTGCATTAAAGTGGGTTTGTGGCCTTTTTCAAGCTCCCATGCAACATCGTAAAGTCCGGAAGCAAAAGCAGGGCCAATTAATGCAAAGCCAACGACTGCAGGCAATATAACTAAGTGCGTATCAAACTGATAAACAAAATACATGATAGTCGCAGGTATCAAGGTAAATACTAATCCGTAGACTAGACTCAGTATGGGCGCATTAGCGATATCTTTAAATGCAAGTGCTAACCAATGAAAAGGCGCACCAATTGAAATTTTCGAGCTTTCTAAACAGCGTGCAAACTCATGGTGTTTACTCATAGAAGATGAAGCAGGCATAATATATCCTCTTTTATCGTTACTTCTTTAGGTTTAGGTTATCTGTGCAATTCTTGCAACATTGGTGATCTAATAGGACATCTGTCCTGTACTTTAAACACATATGATTAAAGTATTACGCTTTAGACAAAAATAAGGTTTAATAATGGAAAAGGTATTTCACTTAGGGCTTACTCGTCAGGACTTAAACGGCGCAACCCTTGCGATTGTCCCTGGCGATCCTGACCGCTCAGCACGCATTTCAACACTTCTCGATAACCCTGAATGCTTAGCGAAGACCCGTGAATTTCATGTATACCGAGGTGAGCTAAACGGGCACAGCGTTGTAGTTTGTTCTACCGGTATTGGCGGCCCATCTACATCAATTGCTGTTGAAGAGCTTGCTCAGCTAGGTATTGATACCTTTTTGCGTATTGGCACGACCGGTGCAATTCAGCCACACATTAACGAAGGCGACATTTTAATTAGCCAAGCTTCAGTTCGTTTAGATGGTGCTAGCCAGCATTTCGCTCCACTAAGCTACCCTGCTGTGTCTGACTTCTTTGCAACACAAGCGATGGTAAATGCATGTGATAAGCTAGGAATTAATTTCCACATTGGTATTACTGCATCGAGTGATACTTTCTACCCGGGTCAAGAACGTTACGATACTTATTCTGGCTATGTTCCTCGCTCATTCCAAGGCAGCTGTGAAGAGTGGCAAAAACTAGGCGTGATGAATTATGAAATGGAATCAGCAACACTATTTACTATGTGTGCTGCCCTTGGCTTACGCGCAGCCTGTGTTGCAGGGGTATTAGTAAATCGTACTAAACAAGAAATTCCGAATGTTGACCACGGCGAGATTGAGAAAAAATCAGTCGCCGTCGTCATTGAAGCTGCAAAACTGTTGCTAAACTAGTTTAGCAACACAGTGCTCAAATGCTGGTGGGTTTGCAAAGCTTGCCAGCACACTTTTAGCCACCTCATATTGATTTTCTGCCCCTTGTGTTTCTAACAAGGTGATTGACTTAACTGTTTTATCATCAAAGGTTAAGCCCGCAAGATAAAACTGACTCAATGCACTTTGTAATGGCGAAAGGCTTGGGCTATAGGCTGCATTTTCAGCATAACTTCCGTAAAAGTCACCTTCATCAAAAGTCGTTAATTTAACCGCACTAAAGTTACCTGTGTAAGGCACGTATGCATTGAGTGCAAATTGAATAAGTTTAGCATCATCAATCGAAAGATCAGTAAACTGTTTATCGCTTTGCTTATTAGAAAATAAACAGGCTTCATTGCCTAGGTCTTTCGGGCCAAATGAATAAGGTAATAACTCATGTAGATTAAAGTCACGTTCTGGCAATAAAATCTCAAGTGAGTCTGCGGTGCTCAATTCATTCATAAATTGACGGCAGTAACCGCAAGGTGCATCGCTAATAGAAATTTTTAACACTGCTTGCGCGCCATTAAGCCATGCATTATTAATGGCTGATTGCTCAGCATGAACGACCAAACTCAATGCTTGATGAGAAAACTCAACATTTGCGCCAAAATAGAAATTTGTCTCGCCTTGCTTGTTTAACCCTACAGCAATAGCGCCAACATAGAATTTAGAAATAGGCGCGACAGAAAATAAACTTGCGACGGGTACACAGGCTTTTAGTAACTCAAGTTGGCTAACTTGAAACTGCTGACAAAGAGAAGAAATATCAGATTGAGATAAGATGCCACGTTGCTGTTTAAGCTGGGCAAAAAGAGAATTTTTTTGTTGATCATTGAAGCTAAACGGCTCTGAATTTTGAGCTAGTTTGCTTGCATCTATCCTAGTTGCTGTCATAACAAATTATAATTATTAATTGGCTAAACAGTTTAAAAGTTTACGTAATGAATTGCTAGGTTTTGGCGGTAAACATCAAGGTAAATCGCACAATAAAAGCTAAAAATTAGCGGTATTTGTAAGCCCAGATATACACAACAAAATAGCGATGACTAGCTCGACCAATTATTGACGAACCAGCCAATTTTTTGCTTTGTTAAAACATTCAAAGTTTTCAGCTTGTAAGTTATAGCGCTTTGCTTTTTGCATAAATAAGTCGTGCATAAATCCATCAAAACTTACAACAATTGCTACAACAGCTTCTTTCAAAGAGTTCGCCACTTCCGGCATGATGGTGAATAAATCAGCAGGTGCGAAATTGTGCGTCATCTCAGACACATCAACGAGTATTTTCTCTGACCCATGTAATTCTGAATATTGTTGGGCAATTTGGTAAAAATTTATCACATCCTGTGCACTAGCAGTCCCTCTTAACGTCATCATCACGAGTGACGTCGATGCATCATAAGTAATGCAAGTAGACACGTTTGGCATAAGTTACTCTAAAAAAAGCGTGGGGGTTGATTTGGCTTAACGGTAGCTGAATCAAAAAGCTGGGCTATTTTATTAATATCGCCTCTCTAGTCAATACCTAGCAATAAAATAGGTATGACCAGTTGTGAAATTCAGATTTTAGGATTAGATCTAATTTAAAGAGTTGTTATGCAAATTCATATCTTATTTACTTTAAACACGAGTATGAATTTTCCTTTCATAGAATCAGCTTTTTCAGATAAACCTATATTTAGTTAAAATTTATAATATTTAGCGTTATTTAGACAGCAAAATGGGTGAGCGTTTTTTATGCTCATTTTTAAATGGATTGGTGTGTCATGAAAGCGCGATTGGATATATTATTTGGCTTTATCTTGTTGATTTTATTAGTTTCAACAACACTTAAAGCGATGCCCATTAAAGAGTTTGAAAAGCTTAGAACCTCAATAAGACAAAGTTACGCCAGTTCACCTCAAGAAGGACTTGAGTTTGTCAATGCGCTAATTGAAACAACCGAACTAACACTAGAACAAAAGATTATAGTCACTAATTATAAAGCTTGGTTTTTGCTTGAGACTGACAAGCTTGAACAAGCCATGGAAACCATTGTTAAGTACATGAATATGGTTTCACAATCTGATGAAAAAGACCTCATGTATGGCTATTTCAATATTTCTGGTGGGATTTATGCGCGATTAGGTCTATATGAAGAAGCCTTAGCATACTATCGCGATGCCATGCCATTTGCACAATCTCGAGATGAGCGTTTAATTTATCAAACCGAAAATAATATCGCTTTGGTAAAGCTACGTTTAAACCGTTATAAAGAAGCTGCCGACTCGTTCAGTTACTATCGAGATTATGCCCACAGAAAAAATCAAACTCTCAACGAATCATTTGCAAGTAATAATTTAGCGCTAGCTTTAATTGGGCTAAAACAGTATCCACAAGCACTCAAGGTTATCAATGAAGCGATTGGGCTGCAAAGCCAACACAACTACACCACTCACCTTGCTTCAAGCCTTGTTCTAAAAGCCAAAGTATTACGTTTTCAAGGTTTTTTAGAAGACTCAGAAAAGGTACTCAACGAGGCTTCAACACTCATTGAAAATAAACAGCTTGAGAATGAGCAACTTAATATTATTTTATGTTTAGCAGAAACGTATGAAGCACAAGGACACACTGACAAAGCACTCAATACACTTGCATCCGTTGATACACACACTGTTAGCCATACTAATTTTGAAGCCCTGTTATCGATTACCAAATTAACTGCAGAGCTTTACGAGCAACAAAAAAATTATGTAAATGCACTCAGCGCTTATAAACAATATTCGTACATTAACGCCGCTATTTTAACCAGACAAGCCAAAGTGAATTTAGCAAAAGCACTTGCAGAAGCCGATGTTGCCGCAAAAGAAGTAAGAATTTCTAACCTGACTCGTGCAGAACAAATAAAAGCCACTAAAGCGAATTCATTTAAAGATCTCACGATTGTAGTAAGCATTTGTTTAGTCGTTATTTTATTTGGCTCATTTATCGCAATCAACAGCATAGACAAACAAAAACAAAAATTAGCTAAAGCATTAGAGCAGTTAAAAGATACGCAAGATCATCTGATTGAAATCGAAAAAATAGCCTCTTTAACAGCACTGGTATCTGGTATGGCGCATCAACTTAATACCCCTATTGGCACAATAGTGACCGCAAGTTCATTAATCGATGATTACATGGAAGGTTTAGAAGAAAAATTTAAAGCCCGAGAGCTCTCTAGCAAGCATTTTCATAAGTTCATCACTGATACAAATAGCGCTAAAGAGCTGGTGATCAGTAGTATTAATCGACTTGCCGGCATCGTAGAAGAATTTAAAGCGCTCAATGTGTCGATACACCTTGATAAACCGATGAGCAAAATACAGCTGCCAAGCTTTATTGGTCATCGTTTATGCCCTTTGAGCAAACATCTTGGTAAACAAATTGAGTTTAAAATTCATGGTGATGAGGCAGTTATTACGTCATATCCAACTATCTTAAGTGATGTATTAAAAACCTTGGTTATAAATTCCTGCGAGCATGGCTTTGTTAATTCTGATCAAGGTGTTGTCGAAGTAATAGTTAAAGCCTATACACATGTGGTTGAAATTACCTATCAAGATAACGGTGTCGGTATCAATGATGAGATCCTACATGAAATATTTACGCCATTTTATACAACAAATCTAGGTGGAAACCATCTAGGGCTTGGCTTAAACGTAGTATTTAATGCGGTAAAATATAATCTTAGAGGGAAAATAAGCGCCGAGTCATGTAAACACGGCGCACGATTTGTTATTAGCCTACCAATCGATGCTCGATTGGTTGATGACACTAGCTATTAACCGGTATTACGCATACCTGCAGCGATACCTGTCATAGTGATCATCAAGGCATTATCAATATCGCCTTCAGAGCCCTCGTCAGCTTCGCGTGAACGACGCAGTAACTCGACTTGTAATAAGTTAAGTGGATCTGTGTACGGGTTACGAAGTGCGATTGACTCTTTGATCCAAGGTTGGTCTGCAAGCAGGCTCTTTTGTGGGCTAAGCGATTGCACAAGCTCAATAGCTTCGCTCAATTCTTGACGTAGCTTCACGCCTAATGGCTTATATTGCTCAGTTACTAATGCATCATCGTAATGCGCACTTAACCATGTATCTGCTTTACTAAATACCATTTCTAGCATCTCTAAACGAGCACGGAAGAATGGCCATTTTAAGCTCATTTCATGAAGTGTCTCGATGCCATACTTATCTAAAGCAGCTTTAAGGCCTGTTAATGCACCCAACCAAGCTGGAAGCATTAAACGGTTTTGGCTCCATGCAAAAATCCATGGAATAGCACGAAGGCTTTCTACTCCACCGTTTGGGTTACGCTTCGCAGGGCGAGAACCAAGTGGCAGTTTAGAAAGCTCTTGCTCTGGGGTTGCCATTCTAAAATAAGGCACAAAGTTTTCATCATGGCGCACAACTTGACGGTAATGCTCACAAGAATCTGCACTAATAAGCTCCATAACATCACGCCATTCGCTCTTAGGCTCTGGCGGTGGCAGCAGGTTACTTTCAAGAACAGCACCGGCATAAATATTTAAGCTTTGTAGCGCTACAGCAGGTAAACCAAACTTAAAACGGATCATTTCACCCTGCTCTGTTACACGCAGGCCACCTTTTAATGAACCTGGAGGCTGTGAGCGAAGAGCTTGGGCAGCTGGCGCGCCACCGCGACCAACAGTACCACCACGGCCGTGGAATAAAATAAGTTCAATACCGCGATTTTCGGCTAATTGAACCAGCTTATCCATAGCTTCATATTGTGCCCAACCGGCAGCCATCATACCTGCATCTTTTGCTGAGTCAGAGTAGCCGATCATGACATTTTGTTGGTTTTGAATATGACCACGGTACCAAGTGTTATCAAGTAAACATTCGATAACCTCTTTACCATTATTTAAGTCGTCTAACGTTTCAAATAATGGCGCAACTGGTAAGTTAAACTTACAACCACTTTCTTTAAGCAGTAACTGTACTGCCAGCACATCAGATGCTGTACGTGCCATCGAGATAATATACAAGCCAAATGTTTGAGCATCTTGCGCTGCGATTACATCGAATGTATCTAGCACCTCTTGTACTTCTGGGCTTGGTTGCCAATGTTTTGGAATTAGCGGACGTCGAGAGTTTAGCTCAGCAAGTAAAAACGCTTGCTTGTCTTCTTCTTGCCATTGATGGTAATCACCTAAACCTAAATAACGTGTTAGCTCCGAGAAAACATCACCATGACGCGATGAATCCTGACGTACATCAAGTTTTGCAAGGCGCAGACCAAAGCTGTTAATGCGGCGCAGAACATCAAGCAGCAAGCCATCGGCAACTACTTTCATGTTGGTCTTAATAAGCGAGCGATAACACACTTCGATTGGGTGCTTAATTTGCGCGATATCGGTAATTAAATCTTCAGAATCAGTGCGCTTTTTCTTTATTTTAGCGCCCAAATGCGTCACCGTTTCAGCAATTTGATTCTTTAATTTTTTAAGTACCGCACGATAAGGTTCAAAGTCTTGGCCGGCAAGCTCAATAAGCTCATCACTTGCATCCGACATAGATAGCTCATTGCTTAGCGTTTCGATATCGCGGGAATACAAATCAAGTGCCATCCAGCGGCCATGATCAAGTACTTGCTGTGTGACTTCAGCAGTTACAAACGGGTTACCATCACGGTCGCCTCCCATCCAAGAAGTAAATTCAATTGGGCTGAAATCAATAGGTAGCTCTAGATCAAGCTCTGCTTTTACGTCTTCGCCAAACTCACGTAAGAAACGCGGAACAGCGTGCCATAAGCTATTTTCAATAACCGCAAAACCCCATTTAGCTTCATCAATTGGCGTTGGGCGTGAACGACGAATATCGTCGGTATGCCACGCTTGGCTAATAAGTTGGGCAATACGATTTAATAAATCTGCACGTTCACTAGGTAGGTTATCTTTACGCTCTAAAGAGGCAAGACAATCACTTAATTCAACGTGTTTATTAATCATTGTACGGCGTGTCACCTCAGTTGGGTGAGCCGTCAGTACTAAATTGATGTGGAGTTTTGAGAGTGTTTGTGCCAAGTGATTAGGATCAACTTGACCTTGCTTTGATGCTGTTGCTAACGCTTTTAATGTTTGAGTGAGAGGGTTTAGTTGGCAAAAACCAACATCATTAAAGCGAGATACGGTATGAAATTGTTCAGCAACATTAGCAAGATTCAAAAAATGATTAAATGAGCGTGCAACCGGTAATAGTTCTTCATCTGTGAGAGCGTGTAGTACTTCGATAAGCGCTTGTCTGTCGGCTTCGTTACCACTACGTGACGATTTAGATAAAGCGCGAATCTCTTCTACCTTATCTAAAATGGCTTGTCCTTGTGCATCTTTAATGGTTTGACCCAGCATTTGTCCAAGCATACTAACATTACCGCGAAGTGCAGCGTATTGTTCACTCATTCTCATACTCCTTTCTTTAACTAAGTTGAAAGTACTTACTGCACAGTATTTAGCCAAGCACGAACGCAGCTAAATACTGATCCCTTTTATTAATATCATTGTCAGCGTTAATTTAATAGATCGAATTTTCTAACATACTCGTAAAAAAGAATAACCAATCTATAAACATAAAAGTGTAATAAATACGCAGCTTAGTCAGCTGCAAAGCGTTAAAGCCAGCTCAATTGGTAAAATGGACTTACCAATTTAAAAGGTAAAATCCCCGTAAATTAAGGCATCCTTAATGTTTGCATGGTCAAATCTTTACCCGCCTTTTTTTATGTGTTTGTAGGGTTAGATCAAGACAAACAGAGCTACTATCATTTTATTAGTTGGTGATATTTTGAGCGAAAAAATTTTCAAATATTTTTAGAACAGGTCAAAAATGCAACTCTATATTTTGTGCGGTGCAAGCAGTGAAATTGCAAATGCTTATTTCACTACTCTTCATAAACAAATAAACACGGGTCATATCGTAACCATCAGTCGAGGTGAATTTAAGGCAAGTTTTAATGAATCTGTAAGCAATGAGATAAGCCACCAGCATTTTATTACTGACTACTCAGAGCAAAGCTTAAGTGGTATTGCGAAAGAACTTGCCGGTGGCCAATATGATTTGGCCCAGTTGATGATATTTAACGGCCTATTGCATGATCCAAATAATGCGCCTGAACGTAAACTTGAACAAATATCTGAGCAGCACTTTATAAATAGCATGATGACAAATGCTCTACTACCAATTCGCTGTGTGACATTATTCTCATCGCTTTTAAAGCCACAAGTTTCAACCGTGGTGTGTGCCCTTAGTGCACGTGTTGGTAGCATTCATGATAACAAGTTAGGCGGTTGGTATAGCTATCGGGCATCGAAGGCGGCATTAAATATGTTATTTAAATCTGCAGCAATTGAACTTAGCAGACGCCATAAAAAATGCCACTGCGTGTTATTTCACCCAGGTACTACTGATACGCCATTATCAAAACCTTTTCAGGCAAATGTGCCCAAAGGAAAGCTATTTACCCCTGAGTTTGTAGCCGAGCAATTGTATTCATTGATAAGTGATGCTGACTATTTACAACAATCACAAAATCCTGCCTACTTTGACTGGCAAGGAAAACCCATAGACTGGTAACAGGAAATTTATGCATTTAACAAAACAAGCCATTGCTGATTTAGAAAACCGCTATCGCGCTCATTTAATTAATAGTTTGTCGGGGTTTAAAAGTGCCAACTTAGTCGGCACTCAAGATAGCAACGGCCAAACTAACTTAGCGATTGTAAGTTCAGTATTTCATCTTGGGGCACATCCCCCTTTAGTGGGTATGATAATTAGGCCTCATTCAGTGCCTCGCCATACCCTAGAGAACTTATTAACCACTAAGCAGTACACAATTAACCATGTGAACAAAGACATTTATAGCAAAGCACATCAAACATCGGCACGCTACGACAAGGACGAGTCTGAATTTGATGCAACAGGGCTCAGCACTGAATACCTAAATGACTTTACAGCGCCTTTTGTTAAAGAAAGTAAGCTTAAATATGCGCTTGAGCTCAGAGAACACCACCACCTTGCCATCAATGGCACTGAGCTGATCATAGGTGAAATAACCGATATTTACTTAGATGAGGCTTGCTTGCAAGAAGATGGCTTTGTTGATATTGAAGCCATTGACACAGTCGCCGTGAGCGGGCTAGATAGTTACCATGTAACTGAACGTTTAGCCCGCTTAGCGTATGCTAAAAAATAACTTTTAATTTAAGCACTAGATTATAAATGGCTTAGGCGCATGGGTTAACACCTCAAAGCCAGATTCGGTGACAACTATGTCATCTTCTAGGCGCACACCACCGTAGCCTGGTATATAAATGCCAGGCTCAATAGTGATCACATTACCAACTTCAAGGTTGTAGTCTGTCAATGTGTTAATAAATGGCACTTCATGTAAAAATAGCCCTAAACCATGGCCCAGGCCTTTACCTGCGTACTCACCAAAGCCCGCCTCAGCAATTACCTTGTTTGACATGGCATTTAAATCTAAACAATTAACGCCTGGTTTAACCATTTCAAGTGCCGCATTTTGTGCATCGAGTACAGTATTATAAATACGGGTTTGTTTTTCTGACGCTTCGCCAATGATGTAGCTGCGAGTCATATCAGAGCGATAGCCATTTACAACCGCACCAAAATCAAGGGTTACAAAGTCACCTTGCTTTAAAACCTGATCTGACGGGTTACCGTGCGGCAAGGCTGAGCGCTCTGCAAATAGCATAATTGTGGCAAACGACATACCTTCTGAACCTAGCTTTTGCATTCTAAATTCAAGCTCTAAGGCAAGGTCACGCTCAGTTACACCCGGTTTAAAATAAGGTAGCGTTTGTGCTAATGCTTCATCAGCGATGGCTGCAGCAGCTTTGATTTGCGCAACTTCCCAGTTGTCTTTAACGCGTCTAAGTTTTTCAATTAAGCCGTTTACCGCTGTTAAAGTGTGGCCGGTTAGTTCATCTGCCACACCTTGCCAAATTGCTACCGTGACATAGCTTGCATCAAATGCGACATGGCTGTTTGGGTTAAGGTGCCTGTTTATACAATGGCCAAGAGTTTCGTTGTCTCTATCTCGACAAACAATTTCAAATCCTGTTGTTTCTGCAATTGCACGTTGATGGTAACGGTAATCAGTGATCAACACACACGCATTTTGACTAATTAATGCATAAGCAGCATTACCGCTAAAACCACATAAGTAACGAATATTTTCATGACCAAGTACTAACATGGCGCTGTAACCGTGTTGCTCTAGCAAGGCTTTAAATTCAGCTTGTCTTTTTAAGTAATTAACTTGCATTGTCGCTCCTTATTTTTTGCGCATGCTAACAGTTATAGCCATAAATACGAATATTATGCGATTAGTCGCAGTGAGTTTGCATCAACTGTTTACTCAAGCCACAATGCACAAAAAACCAAGGAGTACACAATGACAACATATGGTATTGGCACACAAACGCCAGAGCAGGCGCTTGACTCTTTGTCAGATATGACAACAGATTTAACCCCTATTCAAAATGACGAATTTCATGCGCGTATCGCAAAAGCACAAGCGTATATGCAAGCAAACAATATTGATGCAATTTACTTAAATGCAGGCACTAACCTAGCCTACTTTACAGGGATGCGTTGGTACGCAAGTGAGCGTTTAGTTGGCGCTATTTTACCTGCTAAAGGTGATGTGCAATACATAGCGCCGTTTTTTGAAATCGGCAGCTTAAACGATTTTATGGTGATTGATGGCCCAATTCGTGGCTGGCAAGAGCACGAAAACCCTTATCAACTTTGTGTAGATGTTCTTACAGAAATGGGCATTAGCAAAAATGGCACCCTTGGTATTGATGAAAGCGCACAGTTTTTCATCTACGACGGTATTAATAAAGCTAACGGCAATTACAACATTGTTAACGCACAGTGCGTAACAGCTCACTGCCGCATGCATAAATCAGCCAGCGAACTTGCCTTAATGCAACGTGCTATGGACATGACTTTAGAAGTACACAAAGCAACGGCAAGTATGCTTTATGAAGGTATTACCACCACTGAAGTTGAAGCCTTTATTAAAAAAGCGCACCAAAAAGTCGGCGCACCGGGTAACTATTTTTGTATTGTGTTATTTGGTGTTGCGTCGTCTTTCCCGCATGGCGTTAAAAACCCGCAAACCCTTAAAAAAGGTGATGTGGTACTGATTGATACTGGCTGTAAAGTACATGATTACCTCTCTGACATTACCCGTACTTATGTATTTGGTGAAGCAACCGATCGCCAACGTACGTTTTGGCAACACGAGAAAAATGCCCAACTTGCTGCTTTTGCTGCCGCAAAAAATGGTGAGCCATGTGGCAAAGTAGACGATGCTGCAAGGCAGTACCTAGCCGAAAATGGCATGGGTCCAGAGTATCAAACACCAGGCTGTCCACACAGAACAGGCCATGGCATTGGTTTAGATATTCATGAATGGCCATACCTAATTGGTGGTAACCCTACCCCACTCGCACCAGGTATGTGTTTTAGTAACGAACCCATGTTAGTAATACCGGATGAGTTTGGTATTCGCTTAGAAGATCATTTTTATATGACAGACGAAGGTCCGCGCTGGTTTACCGAGCCTGCTCACAGCATTGATGACCCATTTGGGTTAGCTAAATAAAATTCAAATAAACTTTATAAGGCCAGTTTTCTGGCCTTTTTTGTATCTGAATTATTACAATCATTAACAGTGTGGGCATTTTAGAGACAACCTATCAGCTTTTATCATGTTATGATTTCAAGAATTTAACCTAACATAATTACGGAGAATAAATGGGTTTACGTTTTAAAGTTCCACATACCCTGATACTGCTGCTGGGAATGATGGTTGTTGCGCTTATTGCTACCTGGTTAGTACCACAAGGTTTTTTCACTACTACATTAAGTGAATCAGGCCGAGAAATGGTTGTTGCGGGCACCTATCAAACAGTTGCTGAGCGCCATTACTTAACTCCATGGGATTTATTACAAGCCATACCTCGTGCTTTTGCTGCTGCTCAAGATGTTATTTTCTTTGTGTTAATTGTTGGCGGTGTATTAGCTGTTGCACGTGCCACAGGCACTGTTGATGCTCTCATTGGTAGGCTTTTAGAGCGACACGGTAAAAAACCACAACGATTAATCTTTATGGTGGTGTTTTGCTTTGCCTTAGCATCAAGCAGTATTGGTACCGCCGGTGAATATATTCCTTTTGTTATTATTCTTGTCGCGCTTTGTAAGGCAATGCGCCTAGATGCAATGACTGCCGTAGGTATGATAGTTGCTGGTTATGGTATTGGTTATGGTGTTTCGGCATTTAACCCATTTACTGTATTAATCGCACAACAAATTGCAGGTATTCCTGTTTACTCTGGCCTATGGTTACGTTTAGCTATATTTATTCCATTTGTGCTCATTGGTTTTCATCATGTTTGGCAATACACCAAAAAGGTAGCGAACGATCCGTCTAAATCGATGATGATTGGCGTGCCTTGCCCACTTGAAAATCACACAGCAACAAGTTACCCAGCACTTGCCCTGCGCCATAAACTAGTTTTAGGAAGCTTTATTATTACCCTTGCAATTGCAGTATGGGGCATCGCAACGAAGGGCTGGTACTTATACGAGCTAGGTGGTGTTTTTATTGCGTGGGGTGTGGTTGTCGCCATCTTAGGCAAACTATCTGCTGATGAAGCAGCAAACAAATTTATAGAAGGCGTGTCTGATCTTGTTACCACCGCAGTGTTAATTGGTGTTGCACGGGGTATCGCCCTTATCTTAGAAGACGGCCAAATCCTGCATAGCCTTGTACATGGCATGTCGTTGCCGCTTTCTTATGTATCAGCTGAAATATCTGCAATTGGCATGTTGGTTATTCAAACCCTGCTTAATACCTTTATTCCTTCTGGTTCAGGGCAAGCTTATGTCACCATGCCACTAATGGCCCCACTAGGTGATTTAGTGGGTGTACCAAGACAAGTTGCCGTGCTTGCATATCAATTTGGTGATGGCTTTTCAAATATGATCATTCCGACCAATGCTGTACTTATGGGCATTTTAGGCATGGCTGGTGTGCCTTACGGCCATTGGTTTAGATTCTGCTTACCACTACTAATTAAACTAATGGTCGCAGCATCGGTTGTATTAGTTTTAGCAGTAATGTTTGGCTATGGCTTAGATGTGCAGCCCACACTTAAGTAAGTTAGTTGATTTTAAAAAGCGCCCTAGGCGCTTTTTTGTTATGTTTTGAGCTCTTTTTAGCAAAACATATTTGGCAAAATGAGTTTTAAGTGAAAGTCAGTTTTGTACAAAATCATACCTTCAAGCGTAACTCGCTTCTGCCCCAAAATAAGTTAGGTTAAATGCTCTAACTGCTGCTTTGAGCAATCAAGAAACGGTCCAAGCCCTACACATTGAATGATAAGTTAACGCACCTTTAATAATAGCTAGAAAATTTTGCTTAATGGGCTTACAACACCGTTTGCTCCTTGTTGTAAAACATGGGTGTAAATCTGTGTGGTTTTGACATCAGAATGGCCCAATTGTGCTTGAACGGTGCGAATATCGGCGCCACTTTGCAATAGGTGCGTTGCAAATGAATGACGCAAGGTATGAGGCGTAATAACCTTTGTAATATTGGTTTGCTTTAATGCTTTTTTAATCGCTTTTCTAACACATGTAGGGTGGAAATGGTGGCGACGTATCTCGCCAGTTTCTGGGTCATCACTTAATTTGTAGGAAGGAAATAAGTATTGCCACGCTAGTGATTTATTAGCTGAGGGATATTTACGAGTTAAAGCGTTAGGCATCCACACACCTGCGTATCGCTCGTTTTGTAAATCTAATCTTAAATATTCTTCAACTTGCAAAATTTGATTTCTAAGTAGTGGGATCAACTCCGTTGTAAGAGTAACTATACGATGCTTGTTGCCTTTTCCGTTCCAAATTTGAATGCATTTGTAATCAAAATCAATGTCCTTTACTCGCAATTGCACCGCTTCCATCACACGCAAACCACTTCCATACATTAACCCCGTGATTAAGTAATATCGCTTGGAAAGATGACTCATCAATTGCTTTACTTCATCAGGCGTCATCACTACAGGCAGCTTGGGTTGTCGATTACTTCGTGCAAAATTCAAGTTTAAAGAAAGCTCATTTTTGACAATATGTTTATATAAAAAAGCGAGCGCATTTAAAGCTGCACTTTGTGTTCTAGGTGACATATTACGTTTTAATACAATATGGTCTAAAAACGCTTTGACTTCTGCATCTCCCATTGAGTTTGGGTGACGTTTGTTGTGAAAGTGAATAAATTTTGCGATCCAACCTAAATAAGCGTTAATTGTTCTTAATGAATACTGACGAGTGAGCATATAGTCTGCAATGTAGTTTAAATAAGGAGAGCGAGTTTTCATTTTCATTCCTTTGAAATAAAACTGTATATATATACAGTTTTAGCTCAGTCGCTCGTATAGTCAAGAAAACGACCCAATCGCTCGTTTTTATCCTGAGGTCAAAGCGAGAACTCCTAAATTTTAATAACACTGGTAATTAGTTAACAAGTTTGTTAGAAATAATCTAATAAGAAAAACGAGCTACGCTGTGGTAGAAATACGCGCGATTAGCTCGCTATAAACATGTTAGGTTTTCAAGGAGGATAAGTAATATGGATTCTATATTTGCAGGTGTTGGCGCGATCGGTGCGCTGTTTTATTTAATACTCATTTTACTTTGGATTACAGTGCCCATTTTTGTCTTTCTGATATCGAAGAGAGTAAAAAATATCAGAGACATGGGGATTGAGTATCGCAAGGAAATCAAAGAGCTAAATGCTAGCGTTAAATATCTCAAGCGTAAGTACAATGAGTCCATCGATATACCCAAGGAATAAGTGTCAGTGGATTAGTAAGAATGAGGTTGTATTGGGGCAAACCTAACAATCAAATAAAGTCGCTCGCAGGCTCGCTGGGACACCAACATGGCGGTTGTGTCGCTTCGCTCCGATTATAACCGCCATGTTTGCGCCCCTTATTTGGGTGTTAGGTATTGCGTTTAACTTCGGAGTTCGAATGAAAACATATATAAGCGCACTTTGCTGCATTGGCTTAATTGGGTGTGCAAGCACTGAAAATAACATTACTTTTTCAGGTCAACCAAACAAATATCAGGAACCTAAAGATGGTCCGGTAGCGTATTTAAGTCTTGAAACCACCAAGAAAACAGATGGTTTCGGATTCCAACCACATCCTCATACCGCAATTATCTATGAACGTTGCCAGCAAAAAGATAGCGGTAAAACTACATTTGGTTACGTTGGGGATTTACAAATTTCAACGGCTTTACCATTGGGCAATCCAGCGACAATTAAAGTTAAGGCAGATAATCCCATTTTTTTAGCTTTTGGTTTAATTCATCCAGTAAATGGATATAAGTGTATGTCTAAGCACCTGTTTACACCCGAAAATGGAAAAACCTACACATTTACAAACTCAACTAGTTGGTCTGCTTGCCCAACCGAGGCAGGAGTCATATCACAGGATGGTATTACACCAATAAACAACATGGAGATTCTAGATAACGCTGCGGTTTCTGAATTATTAGAAAAAGGCATCAATATAAACCGGGAACCATGCAATACCTAACAAACCAAGTCAGCGGGACACTAACACGTAGGCTTCCGTCACTTCGTTCCGTATTATAGCCTACGTGTTATTGCCCCTGCTTGGGGCGTTGGTATGACTCCCCATGTCAAGCAGGGTACACCGATCCCTGCCTAAACTTTTAAGCCTTTTATAATCTGTCTTTCACTCGATAAAGTGAGTTAACACATCGAATGAAGCAAGTAATGTCGTCGGTTATCATGCTGGTATCCGTGGATTACTCACTTTTATGAGCAGAGCCTACCTTACTTAACCCGTCGTAGCACCTGTCTTCAGTCTATGTTCGTGGTTCAATAATTATTGCTAATTACTGCCATCCTAACGCCCTCGGTGGTTGTGCCACACCCGATGCTTGATCCAATGTATTAACTCAAAGCCGATTTTCACTTTATGCCGGAACCCGTGCGATACGTAGTTTTGGGTTAACCGGACTTAATACTGTTTCTCTGGCAATCGCCCAGATATAGGCAATCATTTCCCGCGCAATAGCCGTTACCACCACATTATAATGCTTACCCTTATGCATCAGACGCTGATATCGACGACACAGCCTGAGTTGTGCCTGCCAGGCCATATCAACAATGTGTTTGGGCAACCCTTCTTGGCGCTTTTGTAGCTCGGTGGTCACCGCGGCTTGATAGCGATAACTGTGCGCTCCTTCCACCAACAGCCGTCTTGCTCGGCCATTACCACATTTGGTGATTGCCCCTAAATGACGCTTGCCACCACTGGAATGCTCTGAAGGGACTAAGCCTACATAACTCATTAATTTCCTTGGGTGGTCGAAGCGTGTTAAGTCGCCAAGCTCTGCAATCACACCTGCTGCTACCAACAGTTTGACACCACGCATGGCTTGTATGGCTTTCACTACGGGATAATACCGCCAGTTTCTGACCTGATACTCAAGTTCATTGTCGAGTCGTCTCAGCCTATTAATCCACTCATTAATGGTTTGAATGTATTCCTGTAATACAATTTGTTGAGCTGGATGAGGCAGCACCAATTCAGTGAGCCAACGAAGGTGTTTGAGCGACCAGTTAGCAGTGCCAGCATAATTTATATTATTACGCAGTAATAGCGCTTTAAGTTGATATTTGGCGTCTTTTAAATCTTTCATGGCAACTTCACGGGCGCGAGATAAATCGCGAACAGCTTCATCTTCCGGCTCTGGCACATAAATAGGTGTAAGGTCTTCTGTTTTAAGTAGCTTTGCGAGCTTCATGGCATCACGTTTATCGGTTTTAACACGTTCACCTGGTTTTTTAGGAATGAGAGAAGGGGCAACCACATAGCAGCAATGACCAAGGCTAGTGATTAACCGATAAATCCAGTAACCGCAGGGGCCAGCCTCATAGACAAAGTGAAGCGTTGCATCAGGGTATTTAGATTCAAAGTGACGAACTAGTTTTTAAACGGCTATTTTAGATGATGGCGCTCTACCAAAGTGCACAGGTTGTGCGCCTCGATGGTCTTCAATATAGGCGACTTCATTGAATTCTTTATGTGTATCAAGTCCGATAAAAAGTATGCTATGTTTGTTCATGCTAGCCTCTGCTGTTTAGTTATTTGACAAACTAATTATGGCTCTGGCTTTTAGCTAACCCACGAAAATGCAGAGGCTAGCACCTCGTGGGGAGTCATTATGTCTATGCGGCAATCTAAGTAGGATAATTTGATGAATTTTGTTGAGTTTCAAAAAAATATGCGAGGGGCTTACGTGGGAGGTGCAACTGGTGTTTTAGCATCGGGCATTGTTTGGATCTTAGCTGGAGCAATTGGAACTTACTCTTCTTCTTTAACAGCTATGCTCGCTCTGTTCTTCGGTGGTATGTTTATATTTCCTCTTTCTATACTTTTTTCAAAACTGCTTTCTGCGTCAGGAAAACACGACTCTAAAAACAAACTAGGACCTCTAGCCTTAGAAACTCTTCCAACCCTTTTTGGTGGGCTGCTAGTGGCCTTTTATGTGGCTCAATTCAAACTGGAATTATTTTTCCCAATCATGTTGTTAGCAATTGGCGCTCGCTATTTTTCCTTCCAAACATTGTATGGCCTTAAAGAATACTGGATATTGGGTGCTGCATTGATATTTGCTGGCATCTCATGCACCGTACTAAGTTTGCCTTTTATATCAGGCGCTTTTATTGGTGGGGCTTTGGAATTAATCTTTGCGTTAATTATATTCAGAAAAACACGAGCGGTTGTTTCG